>JBOFWC010000286.1:0-21576 GCA_051653405.1 Proteocatella sp.
ATTTCGTAGGTGCATGTGGATCATCTGTAATCATTGGCTGAAGAGCTACTCTTTCAAGTATTTTTTCACAAGACATGAAATGTTTTTTTGCAAAGTCCTGCTGCGAACCAATTGGCATAAGCTCTATGAACCTTACATCGGCATCATATTTTTCGGTGAGCTCTATCATATTGTACACTTCATCGTCATTTACACCCTTCATAAGGACTACATTAAATTTTACACCTAAACCGCTTTCTTTTGCCGCCTCAACTCCAGCTATTACATCCTTTAGCTCTCCAGTCTTAGTTATTTTTCTAAACTTAGCTTCATCTAAAGTATCTATGCTTATATTAACTCTATTAAGTCCTTTATTTTTTAAAGCAGGTGCAAGATTTTGAAGCATGGCTCCATTTGTTGTAAGCGCTATATCGTTTATGTTATTTAATCTTGATACACTTTCTATAAGCCCTAAAAGACCCTTTCGTATAAGTGGTTCTCCACCTGTAAATCTCACCTTATTTACTCCAATAAGCGAAAATTCTCTTATTATCGCATATATTTCTTCAAGGCCCAATATATCTTTATGCTCAAGTCTTTTCATCCCCTCTTGTGTGACGCAATATGTACATCGATACTGACATAGGTCTGTAACCGATACCCGCAAATAATTTATGTTTCTCCCAAATTCGTCATTCAATTAAAACACCTCTCTTAGTCTATTTATCCCAATGTTATTTTAACATTATATCGGGATTTTGTATATAGAATAAGTTGGATTTATCGCATTTTTCTGTAAATTGAGCAAAAAAAGAAAGTGACAAGATTAATTGCCACTTTCTTATATGAAATAAGTTTAATTTTTATTTTTAACTGTCAAAAAACATTATTATCCGACAGCTCATCAATAGACATTTTTGGTGCGAGCGATGGGACTTGAACCCATACGTAAATTCATACACATGCCCCTCAAACATGCCTGTCTGCCTATTCCAGCACGCTCGCCTACCATACTATTCTATAATAATTTTTTTAGGTTGTCAATTAGATATATAAATATTTTCTATTCCATTATAGATGTCTATTTCTGTAGGCTCTAGATTCCCTCTTAATTTTTGGTTTAATATAATATAATCGTTTTTAAAGCCCATTCCAATAAATGGCACTAGCTTCATTATATCTTGTTGAAGGGCTCTATATTCCGCCTTATGAGTTTCCTTTGATGGCGTCGATTTTATTTTAGCCATTCTCTCGTTTATTTCCGGATTGCCATATTTTAATATATTGTTATATTTTGTGATAAGCTTTGTAACATCTTTATCTAGAGGCACATTGTATTCCATTATCATTATATTGTAATTTTGTGATTCTATAACACTTTCAAGCTGATCTTTTGCTACCGCTTTTATTGTCACTTCTGGGCTTATTCCAAGGGCTTCAATTTTATTTTTTATCATATATGCAAGTCTATGTTTCATAGGATCATCTTTATCAGTTAGTATCACTAGCTTTTCTTTGAACTTAGTGACGTTTGTCTTTTTCAGCTGATTCTTTGGAATTGTATGCATATTCTCACTTACAAAGTTATATCCCGACTTACTGTTAATCGGCATCATATTAAGGTTCAAAGCCTCTCTATACGCATCTTCTGCTATCTTCTTAAGATCAAGTATTCCTGCTAGCTGTACCCTGTTTGTTTTTTGATCAAAAGGTGGTTTTGAGCAGTTAAATGCTATAAGTTCAAATTTGCGGCTCTCGTATGGCTGAACTCTAAATATATCATATTGATATTTGCTCAAATTGTAATAGTCACTGTCTATTATATCCACATTTGATGCTATAAACATATTTTGCCTTATTTCTTTACTGTCAAATATGCTTACATCTATATTTTCTATATATGGTTTTTTGCCATTATAGTTTTCATTTTTCTTTAGTACAAAATTTTTGCTCTTTTTATACTCGACTACCTTATACATTCCATTTCCAATTACTCCAAATTTATCATCTGTCAAAATCTGCTTTGGATTTATTTCTGAGTTTTGGCTTATTATAGGAAATATTAAGTTATATGGTTCAAATACATTTGGAGTTTTTAGCTTCAATGTAAGATACATTCCATTTGATGAAACTGATTCTATATTTGAAACTAAACTTGCATACGAGCTATCTGGTGTTTTCTTTAGCACATTTATTGTATATTCTGCATCTTCAGCTGTAACTTTTGTTCCATTATGCCATTTTGCACCTGAATCAAGGGTTATTGTAAGCTCCGAAGCATCCTCATTAAAACTATAGCTTTGGGCTATAACATTTTTAAGATTATATTTAGAATCAAATTCAAATAGAGGATCGTATACTAATCTTAATACTGAATTTAATGACTTCTCTTTATTCTTAAGAGGATTAACTGTATTAAATCTTGACACAGAAAGCTTTATAGTTCCACCTTCCACTGGTTTTGTATTTTGATATTCAGCCTGCATTGACTCAGGATTTTTTGTAGTATCTTCTTGTGGTTCCTGAATATCTTGTGCTTCTTGTGTTTGATTTTTTGTACCTCTTTCAGTATTTTCTGTATCTATTGTAAGCAAAAAAACATAAAGTACTGTAAATAATGCAATTCCAATCGCAAAGAAAATTTTCTTTTGCTTTTCTCTTGTGTCAGTAATGTCCTTTTTGGCTCTTTTTACTACTTTTTTCTCTTCCATTAGTCTACCTTTGTATCACTTATTTTTTTCAAAATCATTTCAACTTGAGCATAAAGATATTCTCTATCTTTACTATTGTCTAAAATATAATCCGAATACTCTAGTTTTTCTTTCTGGCTCATCTGAAATGAATCTATTTTTTTTATTTCTTCCACCGTTTTATTATCTCGAAGCGAGGCTCTTTTGTATCTTATATCATCATCACAGTATACTAAAATTACCCCATCTAACCCCTCCTGCATATTTTTTTCAAAAAGTAGAGGAATATCTAAAAATAGTATATCTTCAGTTTTCTGATAATATTCTATTTCTAAATCCATCTTCTGTTTTATATAGGGAGATATAGTTAGATTTAACATATCAAGGTTTTTAGAATTATTAAATACAAGTTCTGCGATTTTTTTCTTATCAAGGCCTCCGCTTTCATTTGATATATCATATGATTTAAATACTATTTTCATATCTGCTATGAAAACTTTGTCAAAATAAATCTCAGCTACAAGCTTATCTGCATCCAGCACCTTATAGTTCTTGGATTTTAGATAATTTGTAACCTCTGATTTCCCGCCTCCTATATTTCCTGTTATGCCTATTTTTTTCATTTTATTTTGTCTCCAACCAGTTATTTCCACTTTTTATATCTACTTTTAGTTCTACAAGAAGCTTTGTAACATTTTCCATAATATCTTTTATCTTGAGTTTAAGCTCTTCTGCGATGTCTTCTGAGGCTTCTACTATAAGTTCGTCATGAACCTGAAGTACAAGTCTAGCATCTACTTTACTTTCTTCTAAATACTCAAATACCTTTATCATTGCAAGTTTTATTATATCTGCTGCAGCACCTTGTATCGGGGTATTCATAGCCTGTCTTTTTCCGAAGCTTTTTATCATTGCATTTTTCGCTTTTATCTCAGGAATGTAGCGTTTTCTTCCAAATATAGTCTTAGAATATCCAGTTTCTTCTACTTCCTTTACTACATCGTCAAGAAAGTGCTTTATGTTAACATATTTTTCAAGATATTTATCTATATACTCCTTAGCTTCCTTCTTAGTTATTCCAAGGTTATTAGAAAGTCCAAAATCACTTATTCCGTATACGATTCCAAAGTTTACAGCCTTTGCTGCACTTCTTTGTTCTGAGGTTACTTGATCAAGCGGAGTTCCAAATACTTCAGAAGCCGTCTTTGTATGGATATCTTCATATTGCTTAAATGATTCAAGCATTATTTCATCCTCTGCTATATGAGCCAAAATTCTAAGCTCTATCTGTGAGTAATCGGCATCTAAAAGCTTATATCCTGGTTTTGAAATAAATACTTCTCTAAGTTTTCTTCCTCTTTCTGTTCTTACTGGAATGTTTTGAAGGTTAGGTTCTGAGGATGAAAGTCTTCCCGTTGAAGCTATCGTCTGATTGAATGTCGTGTGAATTCTTCCGCTCTCAGGCTTTATTATATTCAAAAGTCCATCCACGTAAGTAGATTTTAGCTTTGTAATCTGTCTATACTGCATTATATGGTCTATGATTTCATGCTTTCCTTGAAGGGCTTCAAGCACTTCTATATTTGTAGAATATCCAGTCTTAGTCTTTTTGATAACAGGAAGACATAGTTTATCAAATAGAATATTTCCAAGCTGCTTTGGAGAATTTATATTAAACATTTCTCCTGCAAGTTCATAAATTCTATTCTCTAAAGTAATAATTTCAGCTTCATACTGCTTTGAAAGCGACTTTAGTAGCTTTACATCCGCTAAAAAGCCCTCTTCTTCCATTTCTGCAAGCACTCTTATAAGCTTCATTTCTATTTCTTCAAATACAAATTTCAGATCTTCTTTTTCAATTTCTCCTGCTATTACTTTGTAACATGATTCTACTGAATTTAATGAGTTTATGAAGTAGCTTCTAAGTCTATCTTGATCTGCAAATATCATCCTTACTTCTTTTTTTCCTTTGCCCAATATCTCTTCAAGATTTTCAAAGTTATCAAAGCCATATTTATTATTTATATGTTCAAGCGTAAAATTAGTATTATTTGAGTCTATAAGATATTCTGCAATCTCAATATCGAAATATATATTAGAAAGCTTTATTTCGCATTTTTTTAGCGCCTTATATATATTCTTAAGTCCATGACCAATTATTCTGTTGCTTGAATTCTCAAGTAGATGTTTAAAATCCGAAAGTTGATTCGATATATATATCTTATCTTCTATTTTTAGATATATTTTATCTACTGCATATTCTCCGCTATCTTCTAGTTTTTCAGCTTGAACATTTATGAATATATCTTTATTTGATAAATTTGAAAGCTCGTTTAAATCATAGTTTTCTACTATTTCTGTAGCTACAATTTCCCTGTTTCTATCAGGAGAGTCTTTCTGAAGTTTATTTAAAAGTATAGTAAATTCAAACTCTCTAAACATATCAGAAAGTTCCTGATAGTTTATTCCTCTTAGGCGAAGTTCTTCCATATCTGCATCAAGCGGCATATCTCTTACTATAGTGGCAAGTTTTTTGCTCAAAAATGCAGATTCTCTGTCATTCTCAAGTTTAGTTTTTGTACTTCCTTTTATCGCATCGATATTTTCATATATACCCTCTATGGTTTTGTACTCCTGAAGCAGCTTTATACCTGTCTTTTCCCCAATTCCTGCAACGCCCTTTATATTATCTGATTTATCACCCATAAGTGCTTTTAGGTCTATAAATTCAATTGGCGTAAGGCCATATTTTTCTATTACTTCTTGATCTGTATATTTTTCAAGCTCAGTTATTCCTTTTTTAGTTATATATACTGCAGTTTTTTGCGATGCTAATTGAAGCGCATCTTTATCTCCAGTAACTATCATTATTTCAAAATCTTCTTCTTTCTCTGCAAGCTTTGAAAGTGTTCCAATTATATCATCCGCTTCATATCCTTCAAACTCAACTCTTTCTATTCCATAAGCATCTACCATCTTCTTAAGTGGTTCTACCTGCATTCTAAGTTCATCCGCCATCCCTTTTCGATTGGCTTTGTATTCTTCATATGATTTATGTCTAAAAGTTGGAGCTTTTAGGTCAAACGCAATCGCCATATGCGTTGGTTGATAGTTTTCTATTATATTGTTAAGCATCATTGCAAAGCCATATATTGCATTTGTATAAAATCCATTTTTATTCATAAGCGGTGGAAGTGCAAAGTACGCTCTATTAAAAAGGGAATTTCCATCTAGTAATATTAATCTATTTTTCATGTCTTTTCTCCAGTTCATTTTTAAAAAATCATATTATTAGTATATCAGATTAAAGCGCTTATTTACAGAGTTTATGTAAAAATAAAAAAATCTCTGCCCTCATTAAAGAAAGCAGAGATATATTTTTAAATTATTATTTTCCCATGAATGAAAGTAGTATTCCACCGTATTGTACGAAAAGTGGTGCAAATACAAGTGATACTATTGTCATAAGTTTGATAAGGATATTGATTGATGGTCCTGATGTATCTTTGAATGGATCCCCTACTGTATCTCCAACAACTGCTGCTTTGTGTGGCTCTGAACCTTTTCCACCATGAGCCCCTTGCTCGATATACTTCTTAGCGTTATCCCATGCTCCACCAGCATTTGACATCATTATAGCCATAAGAACTCCTGATACTAGAGATCCTCCTAATAGTCCACCTAGAGCTTCTGTTCCTAATAAAAGGCCTGTAGCTACTGGTGATAGTACTGCAAGGATTCCTGGTATTATCATTTCTCTTAGTGCTGCTGCTGTAGATATGTCAACACATTTTGCATAATCTGGTTTTGCTGTTCCTTCCATGATTCCTGGAATTGTTCTGAACTGTCTTCTAACCTCTTCTATCATTTCAAATGCAGCTTTACCAACTGCTTCCATTGTGATAGCAGAGAATAGGAATGGAAGCATTCCTCCTATAAGCATACCAACTATTACGTCTGGCTTTGTTATAGATATTGAAGTAAGTCCTGTTACTGCTGTATATGATGCAAATAGTGCAAGTGCTGTAAGTGCTGCTGAACCTATTGCAAATCCTTTACCTATTGCTGCTGTAGTGTTACCAACTGAGTCAAGCTTGTCAGTGATTTCTCTTACTGAAGGAGGAAGTTCACACATTTCTGCGATACCACCTGCGTTATCAGCTATTGGACCATAAGCATCTACTGCGATTGTCATACCTGCTGTAGCAAGCATTCCTACTGCTGCAAGTGCTATTCCGTAAAGTCCAGCTGCCCAGAAAGCTCCTAGTATACCTACTGAAATTAATAGTACTGGAATTGCTGTTGATCCCATACCAACTGCAAGTCCTGATATGATTGTAGTTGCTGGTCCAGTTTCTGACTGATCAGCAATTTTCTTAACATGTTTGTAATCACTTGATGTATAAACTTCTGTGATTTGCCCTATAAGTGTTCCAACTATAAGACCTATAAGGATTGCAAAGAATCCAGTTGTATTTCCAAGCATCATTTTTGAAAGTACAAAAGATGCTATTATTGTTATAGCTCCAGATACATATGTTCCCATTTTAAGTGATTTTTGAGGATCTGTTTTATCATCTCCCTTTACGAAGAATGATCCTATTATAGATGCTATTATTCCTACTCCTGATATTACAAGAGGGAAAATTGCTCCTACAACTCCATAAGCTTCACCTGCTGGATTTGTAGCTATTATTCCAAGAGTTATTGCTGATATTATAGAACCAACATATGATTCAAATAAGTCAGCTCCCATACCTGCAACGTCTCCAACGTTATCTCCAACGTTGTCTGCTATAACAGCTGGGTTTCTTGGGTCATCTTCTGGTATTCCTGCTTCAACCTTACCAACAAGGTCAGCTCCAACGTCTGCTGCTTTAGTGTATATACCACCACCAACACGACCAAATAGGGCTAAAGAAGAAGCACCAAGTCCGAATCCTGTAAGTATGTTAGCTGCTTTTGCTAATTCCATTCCAGTTGATGTAAGTACTATGTAAAGTACTCCTACTCCAAGTATTCCTAGACCAACAACACACATTCCCATTACTGCTCCCCCAGAGAATGCTACTGAAAGTGCTTGATTCATTCCGCCTTCTTTTGCTGCATTAGCTGTTCTTACGTTAGCTTTTGTAGCTACTTGCATTCCGAAGAATCCTGCTAAAGTAGAGAATGTAGCTCCAACTACAAAGCAACCTGCAGTTAACCAATTAATACCTATTCCTAAAATCAAAAATAATGCCACAACAAAGAATATAAGTACTTTGTATTCTCTTGTTAAGAATGCCATGGCACCCTCATGAATGTAAGATGAAATTTCTTCCATTCTTGCATTTCCAACGCTAACTTTTTTGATTTTGCCCGTAAGCATCATCGCAAATAAAAGCGCTAATACTCCTGATATAGGAGCTAGCCATAATAAACTGTTCATTTTAAATTAAAACCTCCCTGATTTTTTTATTTCTTATTGTAATGCTACCAATACAACAGCTAAAATAATAAATATGCAAGCTGAAGCTGCTGTTATTTTTCTAAATATAACATCTGCACCTCTAGCCTTATTCCCTGTTAATTGTTCTGCTCCACCACTAATCACTCCCAAACCTGCTCTATTTCCTGATTGTAGTAATACTGTTCCTATCAGTACTAAGCTAACTATTACTTCTAATACTAATAATGCTGTTCTCATTTCACACCTCCTACAACTTATAAAATTACCTATCTAGTTTATCATAGCTAAGGTTTAATTACAAGTCTTTAAATGAAAATCTAGGCAAAAATAAATGCTGAGATGCTGTCTCAACATTTATTTTGTATTAAATTATTTATGCAGTTGCAAAACCTTGAGAATTCAGTATTTCTTTTGCCTTATCAATTTTATCTTCTGCTACTAAAATTATTGGTCCTGTACAGCCCATTCCGCTTTCTGCATACACTTTGTTTTTCCAAAGCGTTTGAACTGCATCTTCAAGCTCCATTATATCTACTCCTGAAATTTGAGCTACAACTACTTCTTTTTCTGGCATAGCTACTTCTTCAGTTTCTGACTTAGTTTCTTTTTTTGCAGTATTTTTTGCAATTACATCAGCCCATCCTATTTTATTAAGCTTAGCATATTCTTTTTCTGCAATTTTATTTATATCTCCATTTGATATATCAAATGCATATTTAAGCGCATTTGCTATTACAGGTGCGCCTGATGCTCTTGATATTATAAGGATATTTCTATTAAATCCTTCACCTATTCCAGGCCCATATCCATACCCTGCTACTTCATATTCTCCACCACTCATAAATGAAGAGAACATTTTCATAAGCACATTTCCAGTAAGTGAATCTGTAACCATTACATCTGGAGTTCCTAAAAGAAGGTCATTTCCTCTCATAACTACTCCACCATCACTTCTTTTTGACTCTGTAAAGCTTATGTTATATCCTTTTTCTTTGATTTCTTTTAGGACTTTTTCTACAGTTCTTGCCCCATCAAGGTTTAGAATTCCTACTTTTGGATCTTCTATACCAATTGATTTTGCTGCTATTATTCCGCCTATAGCATTTTTCACCATAGCTTCAATTCTATTTGGAGATGCGGTACCTGTAGTAGTTGCAATTATCATTTCCTTACCCTTTGAAGGCGTCATTACTCTTCCTACTGTAGATACTCCAATTGGGAAATTATAGTGCATTGTTACACATGCGCTAATTTCTCCTGAATCAAGTTTTTCTTCCATTATTTTATACATTTCATCCTGACACTCAGTTTCGTACGTCTGGAATCCCGTGTTATTTTTCTTCCCGATTAAAACTATTTCCATATTTGGATATAGTTTTTTTGCAAGTTTTGCCCCTTCTAAAAGAGTTTCCTCTCCATGTTCGCTTCCAAGTGTTGTAAGTGCCACTTTTTTAGCTGGTGCAAAGCTACCACTTTCTATGGCGCTTGCTATTTCTTCAAACACTTTTGCTATTGTATTATTCATTTTGTCTCCTCCTATTCAGCTAGATTCTGAGCTAGTTTTCTCATTGCATCTGCGATTAGAAGTTTTATTTTTCCTTCGTCTATTCCTTTTACTTCTTCTTCTACTCCAGTATTTTTCTGCATAACGAATGAAACTCCATCAAACAGATTTGTCATTCTTCCTAAGAATAATGAACCTTTTCCTACTATCATTACTTTTTCTAAGTTGCCAGCTTTCATCTCGTCTATTGCAAAACCTACATAAGGTACTCCTGATGGAATATGACCCTGTGTCGGTGCAAATCCAGGCATTCCATGTTTTTTACCAAACTCCATAAGTTGAGCTTTTTCAAGTTCTCCTCTTTTTACTCCAAGAGCTGCTATCATTTTGTAGTTAGCTTCTGGAACATCTCCTGCGCCTGCAAGTTTTGTGATGTCTGGGTTTTGCATTTCAACTGAATATTTGTCTATGTCTGTTATTTTTAAATTTCCTTTATCTAATGGCATTGTTATTAATGAAGTTATTACAGCCTGTGGAGATGATCCAGTTCCTACAGTATGTCTTCCTACTAAATCTGTATTTAAGTATGGAGAAACGCCATCATCTTCTGATACAAGTATCGCAAATCCACCAAGTACATCTTCAAGTACTGGTGCTTCTTTCTTAACATGGTCTTTTGCATTCATTCCAAGTTTAGCAGTAGCTCCACCACCTACTACAACTACATTTTTATATACTCCAGCTTTTACAAGTGCTGCTGCTGCAATAACTGAATGAGTAGGTCCCGCACAGAAACCTCTCATATCTGAACCTGTAGCATTTGTAAATCCACAGCATTCAGCTATAGCTTTTGCAAAGTTTCCGCCACCTCTTTGGTTCATATCTCCGCAAGCTTCTTCTGAACACTCTATAACATATTCTATTTCAGATGGCGCTATTCCTGCATTTTTTGTAAGATGTCTTGCTGCTAAAACTCCTGATGCTTTAACTACAAGGTTTTCGAACATTACGTGTGCTGTAAGGTTGTTATCTACGTCATGTGCTCTTTTTACACATCCTATAAGTTTTCCTTCATGCTCAAGTGGTTCTGAATGCTCATTATTTACAAGTGATTCTATTACTTCAAGCTCTTCACCTGTTTTGAAGCAAGCTAAATCCTGTTCTGTGAATATTGGATCTTCTTTTATTTTAGCCACTACCATCTCAGTAAATTCTTTTGAAAGCTTTACTAAGTCAAAAGCATCTGATATTTTAAGCATAGCTATAAACTCTGCTTGTGGCTGTATTTCGCCGTATTTACCATATCTTGATGCATTTTCAACCTTGTGTTTAAACCAAGGCTGAGAGTAGTTTTCTAGGTCTTCTGGCTTCATGTTTCCGATATATGCCTGGTTTGGCGGATATGAAACTACGTCATCATAACTTCTTACATGATTTTTAACCACTTTTAGAAATTCTGATTCTGGATTTGTTTTCATTTCCACTTGACACGTAGTTCCGTTATTTACTATCATATCTGGTGTATGTACTAGTATATAACTTGCATTTTTAAGTACGGCTTTAGACATCTTTTAATCCTCCATTGTTTTTAATTATTAAAAATTAGATGGGCTTTTGCCCATCTAATTTATTTAATCTGATATTAGTCTTCAAACACTGTTTGAACATGTACTTCTGTTTGTAATGCTTTAAGCGCTTTCATAACTAATTTTCTTCTAAGTGATTTTTCCTCTTTAGCATCAAGTGCTGGGTTTCCAAGTGGGTGAGGAATTGCTATTGTTGGTATTATTCTATTTGCTCCAACTGTTAATGAAATAGGAACTACTGTACACATGTGTACTACTGGTATTCCAGCTCTCTCTATTTCTTTTACCATCGTTGCTCCGCAACGAGTACAAGTACCTCACGTAGATGTAAGTATAACTGCATCCACTTTTGCTGCAAGAAGGTCTTCTGCAATTGCTGCTGCAAACTTCTTAGCATTTGCAACTGCTGTTCCGTTTCCAACTGTTGTATAGAAATAATCATGTAATTTTCCTATAACGCCTTCTCTTTCAAGATCTCTTAATACGTCTACAGGTATTACTCTATCTGCATCTGTATTAGCATAAGTTGGGTCATATCCACCGTGAGCAGTTTCATGGTCTGCTGCTGTAAGATCATCAAATTTTGATATGTCATATTTTCCATATTTTTGAGCTGATGAAGACTCTATTCTGTCTGGGTTTCCTTTTGGAACTATACCACCTGATGTAACTATAGCAATTTTTGCTTTTGTTAAATCAGCTACTGGTTGGTTTGGTGCTACTCTATCAAAAGCAGGCATTGGATACTCAGTAGTATACTCTTCTCCCTTAAGTTTTGCAACAAGCATTTCTACAGCTCTAGTTGCTCCTCTTTTTTCAGAGAACATGTTAACACGTACTCCTCTTTCGATATATCCTTCTTCTGAAGGAGTTCCTATAGCTTCACCATGAAGGATTTTTAGAGCAAATTTAGCAAGTGCTGGAAGAGCTTTTCTCATCCCTGCTGCTGAATCTGCAGTTCTTACTATATATAATTCTTTTCTAAATACGTCTACTCCAGGGTTTTCGTCATACATTGCAGTAACTACTTTTATGCCTAGCTCTTCTTGTACCATTGTAGATACTGTTCCACAAGCCATTCCATATCTTCCTGCATTGAATGCTGGCCCTGCTATAAGCATATCTGGGTTTGCTGATTTTATAAGTTCTAACACTTGTTCTTTAGCTGTTTCAAGATTTTCGTTGAAGTATGAGTCTCCACAAACTACTGTAGCAACTATTTCAGCTTCTTCTCCTAAGTTCTTTTGAAGTTGTTCGCTTATTGGTGGCATTCCTTCAAATATATGTGGTTCTGTTCCTGCTTTTTCCTCTCCACCTATACCAGCATAGAACTGGTTAATGTAGTGGACTACTCTCGCTTTTCCCATATTATAGCCTCCTTCGTTTATATAACACCCTAGATTAGAATTTGCAGAATTCGCTTCTGATGTTGTTCATTTCTTCTATAATTTCATCAACGTTTAATACCATTTCCATCATTCCTATTTGATCTTCAAATACATCTGCATTAACAGCACCTTTGAACTCTGGCTCTACTACATGGTATACTGCAAGGCCTAATTCTACGCCTGCTAGAGGTCCTGCGAAAGTTGGATCTCCTGCTGTTACTGTTTCAGCTGCTAAACCAGCAGCTTCGGCTTCTGATGCACCTATTAATACCATAACGTTTTCTGCGCCGTATTGATCAGCAGCATCTTTTACACGTTTTTGGTTTTCTAGGTCCATAGCCCCAGCAGCAGTTCAGACAAAGCATTCTGTAGATGAGTATATTACTTCCCCACCTGTTCCTTTTACACATTCTTCAATGGCAGGACCTGGTATTCCGTCACGGTCGCCAATGATTATAAGTTTTTTTCCTTCGAAAAAGCTCATTGTATTCCTCCTATATATATCTTATCTTATTTTCTATTAATAATTAGTATGTTCTTGCTGTTAAATATCCAAATCCAACTTCACTTGTAGCTCCTGTTATAGCTTGAATTTCTACTTCTAATGATCCGTCTTCTTTAGTTGAACCAGCAAATCCTCCAGCTATATAATCAACTACTTCTATATGACCTATTATTTTGTCTAATTTTGGAAGATTGATTATCATATTTGCATTTCCGTTTGATATACAAGCATCTCCTGCTGGATCTGAATCTGCAAGTGATTGAGAAGCTCCGTCTCTTCCTGCATATTCATCTGTAACTATTACAGTTTTTATTCCTTTTGCAGTTATCTTTTTGCAGTTCATCATAAGGTCTGTATCTGGATTTCCAAAACCTTCCTCTGAAATTATTACTGCATCAAGTCCCATGTATTCAGCTAGTTTTGCTGACCAGTTTGAAGATCTCTCTTTGTCTGCAAGGTATACGTTTTCATTTGTGATGATTACTCCCATGAAATTGTATTCTTTTCCATGAAGTTTGTATAGGTCATGGATTATTGGGCTATTCATGTGTACGTAAGTTGGGTTTTTATCACACGCAGAAACACAATTTCCTGAAACAATAGCCCCGTCCATAACTTCTGTTGGGTATATTATTGTTGGCACTATTTTCTTAGCATCTACTCCATATACATATGTATCATGAAGAAGTCCTTGAGTTTGAAGCATGTATACATAAGCTACCTTTGGAAGCTCTGGGTACTCTGCTGCTTGCTCAAATAGTGGTTTTGTTTCATAAACATTAACTTCGTCTGGAGTGACAGTTCTTCCAGCTTCTCCCAAGTATTTAGCAGCTTTGAATCCTACTATTCTAACAGCTTCTTCATGTGCATGTTGAAGAAGTCCATCAGCAGGCTCTGCGATTACTACTAAGTTACAAGTTTTTGAGAATGGAGTATATTCTGCTCCAGGGCCAGTCATGTCTATTATTCCCTCTTGGAATCCAACTATTTTTCCTGTAGTAACTACAGCTGCACCTTTAAGTACATTAGTTTTTCCTTCTCCTACAACATCAACTTTGCTTAGGAATCCAGGGAATATTCCACCTTTTCCTTCCACTTTTACTCTTGGTTCGATTACGTCTTTTACAGGTGTTATTCTTACACTTTCACCCGGCTTAACTATTTCTAAATCGATTGATTTAATATGCTCATCTTCTGAAAGTAAGTTTACTAGTTCTTCTTTGTTAACATACAGCACTCCATTTTCAACCTTAGTTGCATCGGCAAATTGTATGTCTTTTATGAAGATATTTCCTACCTCTAAACGCATATAGCCACCTCCTAATTTTCCTCAAGATTATTTTCAAGTTATATATCTAAAAATACCATTATACGTATTTTTTGATCATTGCTTCGATGTTTGCTACTGTAGCATCATCTTTTGTAAGTTCATCAATTTTTGCTCCATCTTTGTATACCGCCATAGTTGGAAGTCCTAATACTTTTTCTTTTATAGCAAGTCTTCTTGCTTTTGTAGAATCTAATTTTCCAAATTTCATAGCATTTCCGTAAGTTTCTGAAAGCTTTTCTACATCTGGCATAAGCGCTTTACAAGGCTCACAACCCTCACTCCAAAAATCTACGAATACATATCCCTCTGCTTTTAATACCTCTTGTTCAAAGTTATCTTTGTCAAATACAAACATTTTCATATCCTCCTGTTTTTCAAATAATTAATTCATCAATTTGTATGTTAAATTTTTTATAACTAAATAAATACCCCTTTTTTAAAAAATCTATTAGAATTGATTTTCTTCTACGTATTTTTCTGCCATAACTGCTGCAATAGCTCCATCAGCTGTAGCTGTAACAACCTGTCTAAGAAGTTTTTCTCTACAGTCTCCTGCTACAAATACGCCTTCAAAGTTAGTTCTCATAAGCTCATCGCCTTTTATATAACCTTGCTCGTTTGTTGCAACTTTACCTTGAAATACTTTTGTCTGTGGATCATAGCCTGTGAATACGAAGATTCCAAAAGTTCCAAATTCTTCATCTGCATCAAACTGCTCAAGTTCTCCTGTTTTAACATTTTTAAACACTACAGATTCAACGATTCCATCACCTTTTATTTCTTCAATTACAGAATCCCATTTGAAGGCTATTTTAGGGTTTGCAAAAGCTTTTTCCTGAATTGATTTTGCAGCTCTAAGAGCATCTCTTCTGTGAACTATAGTTACTTTTGAAGCAAATTTTGTAAGGAACATAGCTTCTTCTACTGCTGAATCTCCGCCCCCTACAACAAACACATCCATGTCTTCAAAGAATGCTCCATCGCAAGTCGCGCAGTATGAAACACCTTTTCCTGTAAGTTCCTTTTCTCCAGGACATCCTAGTTTTTTAGGAGTAGCTCCAGTAGCTATAATAACTGATTTTGCTTTGTATTCTTCTTTTTCACATTTTATAGTTTTAACTTTGCTTTCAAAATCAAAATCTACAACTGTATCTTTTATTCTCTCAGCTCCAAACTCTTCACACTGTTCAACCATTCTAGCTATAAGTGATGGTCCAGTTGCATCAGGTATTGATCCTGGATAGTTTGCAACTTCATCAGTCGTTACAATCTGTCCACCAGTTTTGTCTTTCTCGATTATTAAAGTGCTAAGTCTAGCTCTTGCTCCGTAAAGCCCTGCTGCAAGGCCTGCTGGACCTGCTCCTATTATTACTAAATCATAAATTTTTGACATTTTTACTTCCTCCTATTTTTTTATTTAATCAAAGCATGTTTTATTAGATCTAAATCAATTACTCTAAAATCATCTAATATATTTTCTCTCCAAAGTGGAGTTTTTAAATCATTTTGTAGTCTTTCATAAACCGATATAGCATTGTCTATAAGCTCTAGTGAAAACATGTCTAAAGAATCTCCCGTTTCAATCGCTATAGATTTATATGGAGTTTCATTTGGCTTTATACTTCCCGAAAGAGGATGCGTCAATAAGGTATAATTTTTATGTACATAATCTCTTACCTTCAAAAGTACATCGACATATCCACCATCCACAAAATCTACAGTGTACTTTTCTACAGGTTCAAAGAAGTCTCTAACATTGATGTTATTTGTAATTACTAATTTCATTAAATCACCTAATCCTTTTGTAAATAACGTTTTCCTGTTTAAGGCAAAAAATAAGGGAATCTCGCCGAGATTCCCTGTTCTACCAGAGTGTCGTCAAATTTAGATCCTTTTACCTGAGAATTTCATTAAAGAATGGCATCCTTTAACTTGTCCCTTCGGTGGCTTTTACTAAAGCGCTCTCTCTAAACCATCATCCAACTATATATAATTAAGTTTTATTAGTTTTATTAACCTTATCTATGGATATCATAATATAAAAATAAAAATTTATCAATACTTTTTTTGAATTTTTTAGAATATTTTTTTAAAACTTGTTATTTTTTTATCTTTTAATTACTTTATAAAATATATTCCGAATTATCTCATTCCAGAAGGTCCAAGCTGTCTCAACGCTTCGTAAACCCCTATCGCTACTGAGTTAGAAAGATTAAGCGATCTTATGCGATCTTCGTTAACCATAGGTATTCTTATCATATTTTCAGGATACTTTTCTAAAATATTTTTTGATAATCCCTTTGTCTCTTTTCCAAATATTAAATAACAATTATCTTCATAAGATACGTCAAAATGATTTTTTTGAGATTTTGTAGAGAATAAAAAATATTTTCCATTAGGATTTTTTTCTTCAAACTCTGCAAAATTTTCATAAATATTTATTTTAACTAAATCAATATAGTCAAGCCCTGCTCTTTTCATATGTTTTTCGTCCATAGAAAATCCAAGTGGTTTTACAAGATGAAGCACTGCATTTGTACATGCACATGTTCTTATTACATTTCCAGTATTCTGTGGAATTTCTGGTTCCACAAGCACTATATTTACTGCCATATTTTCCTCTTTTCTTTATACCCGTTTTATATTTTCTAATTCATTTAAAATATTTTTGTAAAATACAAAAAAAGAGTGCATATGCACTCTCTTTTTTATAATTAAGCTGTATACACGCTTACTTGTTTACGTTTTTTATCTTTTCTTTCGAACTTAACTACTCCGTCCACTAATGCAAATAGAGTGTCGTCGCCACCTCTACCAACGTTAGTTCCTGGATGTATTTTAGTTCCTCTTTGTCTCATTATTATAGAGCCAGCTGTTACAACTTCTCCGTCAAACTTCTTAACACCAAGTCTTTTTGACTCAGAGTCACGACCGTTCTTTGAAGATCCAACTCCTTTTTTACTAGCAAAAAGCTGAAGATTAATTCTTATCATCCTACTGCACCTCCTCTTTTTTCAATTTTAAATATCTTCCATAGTCTTGAACTAGATTCTCTATTCCAAGCTCAAAAGTATCTAATAGTGCATTTATTGAAACATCATTATTTCTATTATCCAAGCTAAATTCAAGATATCCATCTGATATCTCATATTTAACGTCTTGTTTAAGCACATCTGTAAGCCCATTTAAAATGGCCTGTGCTAAAACAGATACTGCCGCACATACAATATCTTCTCCATGAGCTGCGTACTCGGCATGGCCTGATACTACAACCTTTTCAATGCATTGCATATTGTTTTTATAGATATTGACCTTAATCATATCTTATGCGTTTATTGCTTCAACAGTAATTTTTGTGTATGGCTGTCTGTGACCTTGTTTTCTTCTGTAGTCTTTTTTAGCCTTGTATTTGAAAACTATTATCTTCTTAGCTTTTCCATGAGAAACAACTTTTGCAGTTACTGTTCCAGCGTTTTCTCCTGTTGTTAGGCTTCCGTCTTTTGAAACTGCTACTGCTTTTATAGTAACGTTTTCACCCTCGTTTGCTGCTAGTTTTTCTACGAATAAAGTATCTCCTACTTTTGCCATGTACTGTTTTCCACCAGTTTCGATTATTGCGTACATCTTTACACCTCCTCATAATTAAGTCTCGCCGTCAAAGGCACCCAAAGGGATTTAATACCTATTCCGTGCGGAATGCTTACCAAATGATTTTATCAGAATAGCTCTCCTGTGTCAAGAATTTTTTTATTTTTGTATACTTTTGACTATAATTGAATTGTGAATTATAATTATATCATACTTATATAAAAATATTATTTAAACGGAGGTATTTATGCTGCGTTATGAAGGTGCGGTTTACAGACCCCCAAGTGAAGCTAGGAGTCTAATAATCCAGGCTACACTTGGATGTTCCCACAATAAATGTACATTCTGCTCTATGTATAAAGATAAACCTTTTAGAGCAAGAGCTTTTGAAGATGTAGAAAATGATTTACGCTATGCAAGAAGTATGTATTCTCACGTCAGAAGAATTTTCCTTGCTGATGGTGATGCTTTGATTTTGAGTTTTGAAAAACTAAGTAGAATATTATTATGTATAAAAGAACTATTCCCAGAATGTGAACGAATTGGTATATATGGCACTTCTAAAAGTATAAATATCAAAACTTTGGAGGAGCTTGTTGAATTAAAAAAACTTGGACTTGGAATAATCTATCTTGGACTCGAATCTGGAAATGAAGAAATTTTAAGAAGAATTCAAAAAGGTGAAACTGCTGAAGATATAGTAAAAGCTGGAAAAAAAGTAAAAGAATCTGAAATCCTACTTTCAGTAACTGCCATTTCTGGACTTGGAAGCCAAGAATTAAAAGATGAACATGCTATAGATACCGCTAAAGCACTTAGTGCAATGAAACCAGATTTTATAGGTTTTTTAGCACTTATGGTAGAACGTGAAGCCGAGCTATATAAAGATGTTTTAAATAGCAATTTTAAGCTTCTTACACCTATTGAAATAGTCGAAGAAATGATTCTATTTTTGAAAAACATAGACAGCGAAGGTTCTGTGTTTAGAAGTAATCACGCTTCTAATTATTTTTCATTATATGGAGATTTAAACAAAGATGTTCCATCAATGCTTGCTGAGCTTGAGGAAGTATTAAAAGATGATGCACTTTTAAAAGCAGAATGCTTTAGAAGACTATAAATTTTTATTAATAATGTTTTTGACAGTTAAAAAAGAAGGATATTCTCCTAACTAAATATTAAGAGTATATCCTTCTTTTTTTAAGAACCTATCGTCTATTTCCCGACATCCACTTTTAAAAATTTAACTATTTTTCCATTGGCATTTCTGGGTCTGCTGACCATTCATAAATTGAACCTTCGTAGTTTCTAACTTTCTCAAAGCCAACTGCTCTGAGGATCGAAGAAAAATATCCCGATCTTATACCCATAGTTCAGTAAACTACGAAATCATCTTCAGGCGTTACGCCCATGTCAGCCATAATTTTTGTGATTTCTTCTGGAGATTTTGGAGTTGAATTTTCATTAAGTATTGATGACCATAAAAGATGTTTTGCACCTTGAATATGTCCTCCTCTTGCTTCTCCTGCCTTTTGACTTCCTTTAAACTCTTCTTCAGTTCTAACATCTATAATTACAGTTTTATCAAGATTTTCTTTTACATATTCTTTTGTCGCTCTATAGCTTTCATCAAAATCTTTAAGCTCAAGAGACTCTGAAGGCACGACTTCACCAGCTGGCTCCGTGCTTACTTCATATCCAAGTTCCTTCCAGTATGGAAGTCCACCATAAAGCAATTTTACATTATCAAGTCCTGCCATTCTCATCTGCCAAACATTTCTTCCATCTGGCCCTGGTCCTGGAAGCACATTTGAATAAAATACTACTAATTTATCATTTGTAACTCCAAATGACTTTAATTTTTCAGTAAATGTTTCTTTATCAAGTGTAGTTCCCCATAGTGGATCTCCCGGTTTTCCTTCTACATTTGAAAACGAATGGAATCCTACGCTTATAGCTCCTGGGATATGCCCTTTGTCATAAGCATCTGTTTTGTTTCCATCAAATATTATTACATTTTGATCTCCAAGTTTTTCTTTCAATTCTTGCGGCGTTATAAAAATATCCGCATTTGGATAAGCTGAAAGATCTACAACTGAAGACTCTGTAGCTGAACCTTCTTGAGGCTCTGATTCTGTTTGAGTCGCTCCGCCGCAACCACTAAGCATAAGCATAAATGCTGTAAGTATTGCAAGAAGTGCTGTAAATTTCTTTTTAAACAATATTCTTCTCTCCTTTTTCTTTTTTTTGTATGTTTTTATCATTCCATACCTGCTTTAATAAAAATATAAGTATACTTAAGGAGAACAGTATAAGAAGACCAAATACAAACTTCTTAACTCCACCCGTAAGCATCCCTCCTATATATGAGTATATTATTGTCGCCGGAAGCTGTCCTATTCCTGTTGCTATAAAAAATGACCAAAAACTCATAGAAGTAAGCCCTGCTGCATAACTTACTATATCAAAAGATATAAACGGAAGGAGTCTAGCAATGAGTATTGCATACTTACCATATCTTTCAAAAAAATCATCTATACTTTCAAGTGCAAATTTACTTGTAAGCTTTTCCACAGCATTTCTTCCATAGAATTTTGCAATAAAAAAACAAACTACTGCTCCAGCCATAGCACTTGACCACGAAAGCATCGCCCCCTTTACCCATCCAAATAATCCTGCGTTTGCAAAGGTTATTATAAATGCTGGAAGCGGAGCCATTATAGACTGTAGTACCATTAAAAGAAATGATACAATTGGTGCAAGTATCCCAAATGAAAGTATATAGCCTTTTACAAGTTCAACATCTACATTGCTCATTATAAATATAGCTTGCTTCAAATTTCTTTGAATTGGCTCTGAAATAAAATATAATAATACGAAAAATAAAACGATTCCAATTTTTATAAAAAATGCACTATTACGCTTTTTCAAAATAATCCTCCTTGTATAATGTAGTTAGTAAGTTATGGTTTTAATTCAACTAATAAAACCCGAACATTACGAACTACTAATTTTTTTGTATATATTTCAAATCCTGGCGGATTATTAAATATATCATATAAATTTTTATTATCAAAATTATTCCTTTTTAAAAATTCAACTTTGCCAAATGTAGTATAATCTTTATTGAATAGAGGATAGATGTATCCCTCCTGGGAGGATCAATGGATCCCATACCCGCAAAGTAGCGTATCATTCCATCAGTAAAAGTTCTATGTTTAGCTGGTTGGATTTCCCGAAGGGAATTATCCGTGTCACAAACAAGGTTGTAGCGTTGCTGATAGAAGGTGGAATCTCTAATTCTATCTCAATATATTAAATAAGGAAATACTCACAATGAACAAATATATTAATAGGCCAGTTGTAGGAATCGACGTTGCCGCAGAATTTTCAATGGTTGCCATTTTGGCACCTAACGGTGAGGTATACAGGAAATCATTCAGGATAAATCATACTTTGGATGGATTTGAATATTTAGCTTCTGAAATAAAAAAAGTGGAAGAAAAATATGACATGAAGGTGGCATCCTTCATGGAATCCACTGGCGTGTATCA
>JBOFWC010000287.1:0-8207 GCA_051653405.1 Proteocatella sp.
ATTTAGAACTTAGAAAATACGGCGGAGTAAAACATGCTGGATATGGCCTAGGTTTTGAAAGACTTATAATGTATCTTACAGGAATGACTAACATAAGAGACGTAATACCATTCCCAAGAACCGTAGGAGCAGCAGAATTTTAAATATATTTTAAAAAAGTATTTTAATATTTCGCTATTAATAAGCGATATAAAAATAGGCTCTATAATAAATATGAGGGAATAATAAAATTCCTGGCTTTAGAAAAGTATATTTTTTTGTAGTGGAATCAAAAAGTTAGACTTTGTAGCGTAGCGGTTTTAAACTGTTACGCTTGTTTTTTTATTCTGCTGAAAAACTTGAGTCTGTGGATTTTACTCTAGTATACTTTTACTGGAGGTTATTTTGTGTTTTTTTGATAAAAATCTATTGATTTTCTTTACATAATACTTAACTTCATGATAAAATCTTAATGGTAGTATGGTAATATACTAATAAGGTTAAGTTTGAAATTTTATTTATATTGAACATAGGAGCAATTATATGATTAAAGTAGAAAATCTTAGAAAATCATATGGAAATATAGAGTCTGTAAAAGATATGAGTTTTAAAATAGGTGAAAATGAAATAGTTGGATTGCTTGGATCAAATGGAGCAGGAAAATCAACTACTATGAGAATGATAACTGGTTACATATTTCAAGATTTTGGAAAAGTTGAAGTTATGGGAATAGATATGGTTGAAAATCCAGTAGAAGCAAAGAAATATATTGGATATCTTCCAGAAACACCGCCATTGTATATGGATATGACAGTAGAAGAACATCTAAAGTTTATTTGTAGTTTGAAAAAAATAAATAAAAAGCATATAGAAAATGAGATAGTTAGAGTTTGTAATATGCTCAATATTTTTGATGTTAAAGATAGATTGATAAAAAATTTATCTAAAGGATATAAGCAAAGAATAGGTTTTGCTGCAGCTATTTTAGGAAATCCTAAAATATTGATATTAGATGAACCTACTGTAGGTTTAGATCCACAACAAATTATTGATATTAGAAATTTGATAAAAGAATTATCAAAAAATATGTCTATAATAATATCATCACATATTCTATCTGAGATAACATCGGTATGTAGCAGAATAATAATCGTGAAGAATGGAACTATAATTGTTGATGGAACTCAAATGGAAATAGAAAATAATTACTCTAGCGAAAATAATATAGAGATGATTGTAAAAGGCGATTTTAAAAGAATTGAAAATATACTTAAAGAATATTTTGAAGATAAAATTAAAGTGTTTTTTAAATCAGAAAATTCAAATGGTGAAACTAATTTTATAGTAACATCTAATAAAAAATATGATGCGAGAGAAGATATATTCAAGTGTATGTCTAAGTTTAGTGATGAGTTATCTATAATAACAATGAGATCTATAAATATATCACTTGAAGAAATATTTATAGATATAATGAATAACACTACTACAAAGGAGTATTAAATATGAATACAATATATAAAAGAGAGTTAAATCAATATTTTAAAACTCCAACGGGATATATATTTATATCTATGTTTTTATTTATAACAGGAACATATTTTTACTTGGTAAATCTGTCAGCACAAAATGGAGACATTAAAAACTTATTTTCTTCAATATTTCCAATAATATTATTTCTAATTCCAATACTAACGATGAGGCTTTTTTCGGAAGAAAAAAAACAGAAAACAGATGAGTTGTTATTTACATCTCCAATATCTACAAAAGAAATAATATTAGGTAAGTTTTTTTCTACATTTGTAGTATTTCTAATACCTCTTACAGGCACTATTATGTATCCTATAATACTATCATTTTTTACAAAGCCCGAAATTTTAGCAATTTTAGGGAATTATATAGGTCTTATATTATTATCATCATCATTTATATCAATTGGATTATTTATAGCAGTTATATTTGAAAATCAAATTTTATCAGCTTTTATAACCTATTGCATGTTAATGTTATTCTTCATAGCAAAATCAGTTTCAGCTGTGACTTCTAACATTATAATAAAATTAATACTATCTTCATTAGCAATAACTTCGAGATATGAAATATTTACTTATGGAGTATTTAATTTAATAAATATAATATATTATCTTGGAGTAACCATATTTTTTATATTTTTAAGCATATGTTTTTTGGAAAAAAAACAAATACAGTAGGAGGAAAAAATGAAGAATAAATACTCAATTATTTTAATACTAGGATTTACTGTATTTATATTATTCAATATGCTTATTTTACAAATTGACAATAAGTTTAATTTAAAATTTGATATGACAGCAAATAAAATTTATAACTTAGATAAAGAAACTATTGATTTGGTTAATAATTTAAATCAAAATATAAATATAAATGTAATATCAAAAAAAGAAGAATACCCATCTATGCTAAGTGAGATTATAAATAACTATCAAAAGGCATCAAGTCATATTAATGTAAACTATATTGACCCTTATGAAAATCCAGCATTATTAAATATTTATATTGAAGAAGGTTACAAGCTTGAACAAAATGATATTATTGTGGAAAGTAATATTAAGAAAAAGCATATATTATATAGAGATATGTTAACATATTCTGGCGATGAAGTAGTTGGAATAAAATTAGAACAACAGCTATCTTCGGCAATTTTAAATATTTGTAGAAATGATGAATATAGTGTTTCTTTTTCAAAAGGACATAATGAACAAATAACAGAAAGTTTAAAGTCTATATTTAGCGACAATGGATTTGATTTAGAAATGATTCCATTATCATCAAATAAAAATATAGAAACAGATATTCTTGTAATAGCATCCCCTATGAAAGATTTTACGAATGATGAGATAATAAGGCTTAGAAATTATGTTAAATTAGGGGGTAATATAATTGTTTTTATTGAACCTGGAATTCAAAAACTAACTAATTTAGAAGAATTTTTAAAAACTTATAATATAGAAGTATTGGATAATATAGTTTTTGAAAAAAAAGCATATATTTCAAATAATCCTATAAATATAGTTCCTATGTATGCAGGACATAAAATTAATGAATACTTTTCAAAAAATCCTTACTATTTAGTAACACCATCTTCGAGGGCTCTAAACTTAATCAAAGTTGAAGATAATGTCAGTTCTTCACCTATATTAGTATCTACAAAAGATGCATATGCAAAAAGCAGTAATGATAAATCTTTAGTACAAGATAAAAATGATTTAAAAGGGGAATTTGTATTAGCAGCGATATCTGAAAAAAATGAAGGAAAAATATTTGTATCTGGAAGTAAGAACTTTTATGCAGATGATATACTTAAAACAGAAACTTATGCAAATAATAAATTTATATCTGAAGTAGTGAATTATATGTGTGATAAAAATGTGAGCCTTAGTATTCCTGGAAAAACAATAACTTCACCAAAACTTTCAGTGACAGCTGGTAGAAGCTTTATAATATTTACTATTACTGCAATATTAATTCCTGGATTAATATTAGTCTATGGGATTATTGTATTTATGAAGAGGAAAAATTTATGATCAAGCAAATAAAAATGATAAGAATTATGTCAGTAACAACAATAGTTCTTATATTAATGAACGCAATAGTTTATTATTATAGCCCGAAAAAAGAACAAGAAAAGATTTTAAATCAAAGTTATATGATTACAGATATAAATGTAGGTGATTTTAAGGGACTTAGTATAAAAAATGATAAAATATCATTTGGTATAATCCAAAATGGTGAAAAAATAGAAGTAATTAGTGAGAATGAATTTAAATATAATATAGGCGAGATGAGAACACTTATATATGCAGCTTGTCATATGTCTTCTGAAATAAAAATAAATGATGCTGTTGATCTTAATAAATATGGATATAGTTCACCGAAAGCTGAAATAACAATATTTACAAATGATAACAAGTATATACTTAAACTGCTGGATATTAATCCAATTGATGGAAAGTATTATATATACTCAGAAGGTCAAAAAACACTATATCTTATAGATAAAGAAATAGCAGAAATTTATTTAAAAATCAAACAATAAGGGGAATATATAACATGATTAATGATTTTAAAGACAAGAAATCCATGGAAAAATTTAAAGTAGAGTATGCAAACAATAGGACTGTATCAAATCAAGTTTATGATACTATAAGAGAAAATATAATAAATCTTAGCCTTATTCCGGGGACTGCTATGAGTGAAAAAGAACTTGCTGATAAATTAGCAGTAAGTAGAACTCCAGTAAGAGAAGCTTTTATTAGGCTAGCAAGAGAGGGACTAGTTAATATATTTCCGCAAAAAGGAACTTATGTGTCAAAAATAAGTATATCTAGAGCAAAACAGGAGAGATTTCTCAGAGAATCTTTAGAAAAATCAGTGCTGGAAATATTTATGGAATCACATTCAGAAGATTCTTTGAAAATTTTAATAGAGCTTTTGGATAAACAAAAAGAAGCACTTGAAAGTGAAGACTATTATGATTTTATGTATTATGATGATTTATTCCATAGTGTTTTTTACGAAGAAACAGATAATTTTTTATGTAATAAAATAGTTACAGACCAAACTGTAGATTATCATAGAATGAGATATCTATCAGTGATAATGAGAGGTGGGGTTGCAACACTTAATACAAATCAACATTTAGAGTTATATAATTATATAAAAGCAAAAGATATTGAATCATCACAAAAATTATTAACGCTTCATTTGAGAAAGCTCTTTAAGGAATTGGAAATAATGCAAGATAATTATCCAGATTATTTTGTAGATTAAGTTAATATACTTTTTTGGTAAACATTTCTAAATAAAACTTGAGGAAACGGAGTTGTTTATTTTAAAATGAAAATATTTTTAAAAAAATATCAAGAGCTATAAAGGCTCTTGGTATTTTTTATAATTTTTTTAATAAAGAATTAACAACTTTTATTGACAATACCATACTGGTATGGTAGTATAGTATTACAAAAAGAAAAACGTTTTTTGAAAATGTTTTTAAACAAATAATACATAGTTTATAGGAGGAGATTAAAATGAAATTTAGACAAAGTGCAAAAAAAATAGCAAGCATTATTTTAATATCTAGTATGGCAATATCATTAGTTGCTTGTGGAGCAAGTGAAGCATCTAAATCAGAGGATTCGGCTGCAACAACTAATACCTCACTTACTATATGTGGAACAAACGGAGTAGGAGATACTCAATCAATGGCTCATGAAGAGTTTGCAAAAAGATTAAATGAACTTGGTGGATGGGATGCAAAAGCTATGGTATCTTCTGAAATGGGAAGTACAGATGATGTTCTTGAACAGGCAATGGCAGGGGTGGGAGTTACTATTGCTTCAGATCCAGCAAGATTAGCATCTTATGTTCCTGAAATTGGAGTTTTAATGATGCCGTATCTTTTTGAAGATTATTCACAATTAGACAAGTTGATGGATACTGAGCTATATAAAGGTTGGACAAAAAAACTTAAAGATGAGCATGGGCTTGTGCTACTTACAAATAATTGCCTTACAGGGTGGAGAAACTGGGTTACAAATAAACCTATTGAAAAACCAGAAGATTTGAAAGGATTAAAAATAAGAACAATGGGAAGTCCAATAGCGTTAAATTCTGTAAATGCAATGGGAGCTATAGCTACACCAATGAATCAAAATGAAGCTTACAATGCTATTGCAACAGGGGTTATAGACGGAGGAGAGTGGCAAGTTCCAACAATATATTCTACCAAGTTCTATGAAGTTTGTAACAATATAAGCTTATCAAAACATTTCTTACTTACAGGTTCGATTGTTTGTGGAGCAGGATGGTATGATAATCTTAGCGAAAAACAACAAACAGAACTCTCTAAAACAGCAGTAGAAACATATAAAGACAATCAAGCTATAGTAGTTGAATTTGAAGAAAAATATCTAAAAGAAATGCAAGAAAAATATGGAGTTACAATTACAACTCCAGATAGAGAAGCGTTTAAAAAAGCTACAGCTCATTTATATTCTGATTCAGCAACAACTGGTGGAGCGGATTATGAAGCTATAAGAGAAGATTTATATAAAGAATTGGGAATAAAGTAGTTTAAAAAGTGGCATAATTGAAGCTATATAAGGCTTTTAATATGCCACTATTATTAAAAAATTTATTTAGAAAGGCAAACTTATGTTTAAAAAATTATATAAAATATATTGCAAGACAGAAGAAATAATTGTTTCAATAGGATTTTTATCCATAGTGGTACTTACGTTTTTAAATGTTATACTTAGAAAATTTTTTAATGCTCCAATTACAGTTGCAGATGACTTAAGTTTATTTTTATTTTCTTGGGCATCTTTTTTAGGGGCTGATGTAGCATTAAGGTACTCTCGTCTTGTTGGAATGGATATTTTAGTTTTAAAATTTTCACCCAAAATTCAAAAGATTTTTCAAATAATAGTATATATAATAATGATATCGGCGCTTATTTTATTTGCGAATACAGGATTTGGACTTGCAATAGGAAACTGGAAAAGAAATTATAATGCTTTGCCAATATCTTATGGATGGGCTACGATAAGTCTTCCTATTAGTTGCTGTATGATGATTTTTACATCTATAATTAAAATTTCAAAGATAGGGATTAATTTCAATGATGATAATTATAATGTAAGAAAAGATAATGATGAACTTATTGGTGAAGAAAATACTGGTTTGGATGCAGTATTTGTATCTAAATAATAAAAAAAGGAGGACAAAATGACATTATTACTTATAGCGTTCGTAGCATTATTGCTTATAAATACACCTATTGCATTTGTTATAGGTCTTTCTGGACTAGCATGGTTTGTTCAAAATGATGCAATTCCAATATCAGTTGCAGTTCAAAGAGTAGTTTCTCAAACTCAATCTATAACTTTTCTTGCAGTTCCGTTTTTTATATTTGCAGGAAATCTAATGAATAGAACCGGAATAACTGAAAACTTGATAAATTTTGCAAGAGTTATAACGAGAAGAATGGTTGGAGGAATGGCTCAAGTATCGGTTGTGCTTTCAACAATGATGGGAGGGGTATCGGGTTCAGCAGTAGCAGATGCTTCTATGGAAGCCAGAATACTTGGACCAGAAATGATAAAAAGAGGATATACAAAAGGATATACAGGCGGAGTTATATGTCTTACATCGCTTATAACAGCGACGATTCCTCCGTCACTAGGTCTTATACTATATGGATTCATAGGAAATGTATCAATAGGAAAATTATTTGTAGCAGGAATTATCCCTGGATTTATGATGATGGCAATACTTATGATAACTGTATCATATACATCTAAAAAAAGAGGGTTTGATTTACCAGCTAGTGACATAAAACCAGCATCTTTCAAAGAAATTATTACTGAATTAAAAAAAGCTATATGGGCTCTTATATTTCCAATAATACTTATAGTTGGAATACGATTTGGAATTTTTACACCTACAGAAGCAGGTTCGTTTGCCGTAGCTTATGCCGTTTTTGTTGGAATATTCGTTTACAAGGAACTTACTCTGAAAAAATTTATTAATTCTTTAAAAGATGCATTTATAGATACTGGTGGAATTATTTTAATAATAGCACTTTCGGGAATTTTTAGTTATGCACTTACTGTTGAACAAACTCCAGTACTATTTGCAGATCTACTTTTTGGGATAACATCAAATCCAACTATACTTATGATAATAATAATACTATTCCTTGTTATCTCAGGAATGTTTATAGACAGTAATGTTAATATAATGCTTCTTACACCAATATTTTTGCCAGCATTACAAAAAATGGGAGTAGATCCAGTACATTTTGGGGTTTGTATGATGACTATAGTAACTATGGGATGTATGACACCACCAGTAGGAACTGCATTGTACACAGTATGTGATATATTAGATTGCCCAGTAGAGGAATATTTTAAAGAAACAATGCCATTTTATATTGCAGTAATTATATTGGTATTGATAATGATATTTATACCTGATGTAATTATGTGGCTTCCAAATATGTTATATCCAACAGTTGGATAGATATAGGGAATTGTTTAATTGATATATTAAGACCAGCTAGTAATTGTCAATGATTTTTGATGAAAATTCATTTATGGTTTTTATGGTACTACAAATAGGCCAAAAAAATATTCGAATTTTGAATGGCCTGACTTTTAAATAGTTCGTATTCAGCCGTTAGGCTACTT
>JBOFWC010000288.1:0-15709 GCA_051653405.1 Proteocatella sp.
GATTTTCAAAAGCAGCGACTGGGAACTAAAAAAGGCTTTATAGTAGCAAAACCTAACTGCTCAATTCAAAGCTATGTACCAGCCCTTGATGCCCTTAAAGAATTTGAGCCAGAGCAGGTTTTTGTAAGCACATATCAAGCAATCTCAGGAAGCGGAAAAACTTTTGCTCAGTGGCCAGAGATGATAGGAAATGTAATTCCTTATATCGGTGGAGAAGAAGAAAAAAGCGAGAAAGAGCCACTTAAAATATGGGCGCAGGTAAAAGACGGAGAAATCGTAAACGCTCAAAAACCAGTTATAAGTGCGCAGTGCATAAGAGTATCGGTATTAGATGGCCATATGGCAACTGTAGCCGTAAAATTCAATAAAAAACCGACAAAGGAACAGATTCTAGATAGATGGGATAACTATAAGAGTCAAATTGCAAACCTAGACCTTCCTTTAGCTCCTAAGAAGTTTTTAAACTACATGGAAGAAGAAAATAGACCACAGCCGGTACTTGACCGTGATTTAGAAAAAGGGATGGCAGTTACTATAGGAAGACTTAGAGAAGATTCTATATTCGACTATAAATTTGTATGTCTATCACACAATACATTAAGAGGCGCAGCAGGTGGGGCACTTCTTACTGCAGAACTGATAAAAAAATTAGGTTATTTAGAATAAAAAATTATTTTAAATCATAACTAAATCATAACTAAATCTATAACTAAATCTATAACTAAATCTATAACTAAATTTATATTTGAAATGTTGGTGTATATTTCCCCTCATTAAGGCTTCGCCTAGATATTCCATTTACGAAACGTAAAAAATTGCCTCGAAAATCGCTACGCTGAATCTCGTAAACTAATTTTTTGCTTATTCTATGGAATTATCTAGGCTGCAGAAATCATTCAGGGAAATATATGCACCGCCATTTATTTATACTTTTGATTATTATTCATAAATTTTAGCTTTTTTATGATGTGAAAAAATATTTTAACTATAAAAAATCCTAAATTATTTTTCAAAACACTTTTTTATGAGTGTTAGATAATAATGTAGGATTTAATTTTTTGTAGTTAACTGTCAAAAAAAATATTCTCTAATATTCTCTGAAATTCCCTGCTATTTAGCATAATTTTTTTTATAAAATCTTATACATAAATAATATATCATAATAAGAACTAAGGCTAAAAGTAGGAATGCATAGTTATAGTATCTTATTCCAGCAGAAAATGCTAATAAGCCGATTCCTATGGATAATAAAGTGAGTTTTGCTGGAAAATCTAATTTCCAGTCATATAGAAATGACTTAAAAGACCTATAGCCTGCGAAAAACATAGAAAGTCTCCAGACTGCACACACTAGATAAAAAATTGTAATTTGAATAGAAGTTTGTGGTTCAAAGTCTTTGCCAGTTGCAGCAGCACTTAAATCTATTTGATGAAGATAATTCTGCTGACTGTAATTCATAGCAGTCCAAGCGGTGATAATTATACCTATAGATAGTATTATTGCGCTAAAAATCTGCATTTTTAAATTTTTACCAGCTGACATAACAAGTCGCCTCCTAATAGTATGTTTAAAAATAGCTTAGCATATTAATAAAATAATATCAAGTGGTGAAGATTTATAATTCTGAATTATTAATTATAAATTCATATGATTAATTAAAATTCCATTCTTATTCTAGAACCGTCTTTGTGGAATATATCTAAAGATGCAATTCCAAGTCTATAGTCTTTAAACGTTAATTTAGAAACTATATGAGATTTTCCGCTGTATTTACAAAGTATTCTTAAACGGTCAACATCATGCGTTCTTAAAAATTCATCAATAAACTTTATGTTGTTGAGTTTTACACTATCTCCAAGACCATAATAAACCACAATTTCTAATTTAGATGTAGGAAATTTATGCAACTCTCGAATTAGCTGGTTAAATAGCATCATATTAAAAGGCTCCTTTCGCTGATTATTCTGATATTTACCTATATGAAAATTATAATATAAAATTTCAAATTTGTATATATTAAAATAAATTGCAACTTTTGATAAAAAAATAACAAAAATAACACTGTAAATAACATAAATATGCATAAAAATCGATTGCAAATGTGAAAAAATAAACTTTAATGAAAAAAATTTCAAAGAATGATGAAAAAAATTTCAAAAAAATAGCGAAAAGTTTAATTTCGAAAAGAATTAGTATATTTCAAAAATACTAAAAATTTAGTTTTTTAATTAACGATTATGTCTCAGGGGTTGAAAAGGCTAACTTTTAATTAGTGTTAAAAAAATAACTAAAAACATGGCATGAAAATTGCTATATTATATATACGAGTGGAAATATTATATTGTGTTACATAACATTTAGGAGGAATTATGGAAGTAAGAAAACCATATCTATATGAAGCGATACTATCGTTTTCATTTTTAATTGTGTGTATGGCGGGAGGTATTGCTGTATATGGCGCAAACCCACATATACCTATGCTTATAGGTACAGCATTTGCAGCAGTGATGGCGCTGAGAATGGGATATAAGTGGAAAGATATTGAAGATAGTATGTTTCAAGGAATTTTACAAGCTATGCAAGCTATAATAATACTTGCAATAATAGGTGTACTTATAGGCGTATGGCTTAAAGCAGGAGTAGTGCCAACAATGATATACTATGGGTTACAGGTATTATCACCACAGATATTTTTAGTGGCAGCCGTTATAATATGTTCTATAACATCTTTAGCAACTGGAACATCTTGGGGTACAGCAGGAACTATAGGGGTTGCACTTATGGGAGTTGCAACTGGACTTGGAATTCCAGCGCCGATAGCAGCAGGAGCGATAATATCAGGAGCTTATTTTGGAGATAAGATGTCGCCACTTTCAGATACAACAAACCTTGCACCAGCAATGGCGGGAACTGATGTATTTACACATGTTAAATTTATGATGAAACCAACTTTGATATCGTATGCTATCACAATAGTGTTTTTCGGAGTAGTAGGAATGAGATTTGGATCTGAAAATGTAGATTTAGGAGCGATTGAAGTAATAAAGAACGGTATTTCTGACAGTTTCACAATTTCGCCATTATTATTGCTTCCTCCAGTTATAGTAATTCTGTCTATAGCTAAAAAAATGCCTGCAATTCCAGGAATATTTTTAGGAATAATAGTTGGAGCAATACTTGGTATGGTGCTTCAAGGAGCTACATTTGGAGATATACTTGATGTAGGATATAACGGTTATACGAGTACTTCAGGAATAGAATCTTTAGATTCACTGCTTTCAGCAGGAGGATTATCTAAAATGTTTTTCTCAATTTCACTTACAATATTTGCAATGATGTTTGGTGGAATAATGGAAAGAACAGGACAGCTTGAAGTAATAGTAGAAAAGCTTATAAGTCGTGTTAAATCAGATCAAGGACTTGTGGGGCTTACATTATTAACATGCTTTGGAAGTAATGCTACAATGCCAGAGCAATATATAGCGATAGTACTTCCAGGAAGAATGTATGCAAAGGCTTACAGAGATAGAGGACTTCATCCAAAGACGCTTTCTAATGCACTTGAGTCTTCAGGAACAATAGTTTCAGCACTTATCCCATGGAATACATGTGGAGCATTTTTAACAGGAGTACTTGGAGTATCTACTTTGACATATGCACCTTGGGCAGTATTTAACTATATAACACCTATAATAGTATTTGCATTGAGTTTTGTAGGAATAACGATAGCGAAGATGAGCAAGGAAGAGTTAGAAGAGCGAGATGCAAAAGATGCTGAAGAAGCATTAGCATAAGCCTTAAATAGGAACTATTTGAAAAAAACTTCAAAAATGGTATAATTAAAGAGAGCGGAATGCTCTCTTTATTTTTTTTTAGTAGGAGCTTATATGAAGAAAAATTGGTATACATATTTTTTTATGTTAATATTAGTGAGTGTTTTAGTTTTAAATCAGTTTTTTATATTTAGTTACAATGTAGATATTGCAGAATATTTTACATATTCAAAAGGCTTTACAGAAGAGGAGCTAAACACCTTAAAAAAATATTCACCTCTTATATATGGAGGAAATATTAATGATCCTCCACTTGGGATGTATTATGAAGAAAATGGACAGTATTTAGGGCTTGTAGTAGATCATATAAGTGCACTTTCTATTCAGCTTGGAGAGGATATAATAGCTAAACCCATGGTGTGGGAAGAGGCTATGGAAGCTTTAAAAAAAGGTGAAACTGATATGTGTGATATGATTCCTTCTGAAGAAAGAAGTAAATATTATGAATTTACAGATCCTATATATAATCTTTCAGGTGCGGTAGTAGTAAAAAAAGGAAATGAAGCCATAGTTAAGGGAGAAAAATGGGAGAATGTAAGAGTAGGTATACAAAAATCAGATTATGCACTAGAACATATTAAAGATAAAGTGGATTCTAAGAATATATTTTATGCAAAGGACATGAGAGCGGCGATAAATCTATTAGAGAATGATAAAGTAGATGCGGTAGTAGGCGATGGTCCGGTAATAAGATATTATATGAAGGAAATAAAATATAGAGGCTCTTATCAGGTTATTGATAAAAATATGTATAGTGACAATTGCGTAATAGGAGTTCCTAAGTCTCAAAAAGATTTAGTACCAGTGCTTAATAAAGCTATTTTTATGCTTAGAAAAAATGGAACAATAAATAATATAAATAACAAATGGCTGTCGCTTCCAGAAGAAAATATAAAAAAGAATACTGAAAAGTTAAAGCTTATAACATCCATAGGACTTCTGTTGGCATTTATATCGGCATATACAGTGTATATGTGGAATAGAAGTCTCAAGAATCTTGTAAACATAAAGACAAATGAACTTGAAAGCACAAAAAAAGAACTCGAAATAACTTTTAATGGAATAAAGGAATATATAGTTATTCTTGATGGAGAAGGTATAGTAAAAAACCTAAATAAAGCCTATTTGAAAAATATTTCAATGAAATTATCTGAAGTAATAGGTAAATCGTATAAGGATCTTCAAATTATTAACGACTTTGAAAAAAAATATGATGGTATTGTAGAGAAACTTTTAGATAGCAGTATATTAAATGAAAAAGATACATTTGAAAATTTATATGAACTCAAATCTTCAGGAAGAATATATAGTGTAAAAATATATCCTTTAGAACATAAGCCCTACACTATAGGACGAATCGCTATAATGATTGAGGATATAACTTCGATTAGGATGAATCAGGAAAAACTGACGCAAGAAAACAAGATGTCAGCCATAGGCCAGCTAGCCGCAGGGGTAGCGCATGAACTAAGGAATCCCCTTGGAATAATAAGAAATTCAACATTTTTATTACACGAAGGGTGGGATGATGAAGACCTTAGGACAATGGCAATAGATTCAATTGATAATTCTATAGAGAGATCCTCTAAAATAATAAATAATTTGCTAAATTTTTCTAGAAAAAATATAGATTCATATGAAAAGATAAATTTAAGAGAACTTATAGGTGAAGTATGTGTATTTTTTAAATCTAATACAGTGGGGAATTCCAAAAAAATTATAATAAATGTAGATAAAGAGCTAAATATAAATACTAATTCGACTTCATTAAGACATATTTTAATGAATTTAATTCAAAATGCAATAGATGCAATAGAGGAAAAAGGTCAAATTATTATATCTACGGATGTGAAGGAAGACGAAATAATTTTAAAGGTAGAAGATAATGGTTCAGGAATAGGTGAAACTGAAATATCAAAAATATTTGAACCATTCTATACGACTAAAGAGATAGGAAAAGGAACAGGGCTGGGACTTTATATAGTATACACAGAAGTATCAAAACTTAGGGGAGAAATAACCGCAGCAAGCAATATGGGGAGAACAGTATTTACACTTAAATTGCCGTTAATTATAGATAGTTTAACCGTTGGAGATGAGAAGATATGAGTTATGAACCCAAAATATTAATAGTAGATGATGAAAAGAATTTCAGAGAGCTTTTAAAAGCAATCTTAAAAAAGAGGGGTTACGAAGCCCAATGTGCTAAAAATGGACTTGAAGCTGTCAAAATGATGAATGCAGATTATTACGATATAGTAATAACCGACCTTATGATGGATGGCATGGATGGCATGGAGCTTATAAAACATATAAAGCGCAACAATCTTGACACAAAGGCTATAATAATAACAGCCTATGGGAGCATAGAAAATGCAGTGGAAGCGATAAAAGAAGGCGCATTTTCATATTTTATAAAAAGCAATAGTCCGCAGGAACTTCTTTTTGAAATTGAGAAAATAGCAAAGATAAATAAGTTAAGTTTTGAAAATAGTATACTGAAAAATCAGGTATCGAATCTAGATGCTATGCTAAATACTAAAAGTGAAAAGTTTGCAAATGTTCTTGAACTCGCAGAAAAGGTAGCTAGGACTGATGCGAATGTATTGATACTTGGAGAATCAGGCGTTGGCAAGGAAATAATCACGAGATTTATTCATCAAAAGAGTGAGAGAGCTGAAAATATATTAGTATCTGTAAATTGTCATGCCCTTCCAGAAAGCCTTCTTGAATCAGAACTCTATGGATATGAAAAAGGTTCCTTCACAGGTTCTTTAAATACTAGAAAAGGAAGATTTGAAGCAGCTGAAGGTGGAACCTTATTTCTAGATGAAATAGGAGATATTCCATTATCATCTCAAGTAAAAATACTAAGAAGTATAGAAAATAAAGAAATTGAACGTATTGGAAGCAATCTACCTATAAAAGTAGATTTTAGACTCATATGTGCCACAAACAAAGATTTGAACAAGGAAATATTAGAAAAACAGTTTAGAGAAGACTTATATTATAGAATAAGTACGGTTACTATAAATATCCCACCACTTAGAGAGCGAAAGGAAGATCTTCCTATGCTCATTGACTTCTTTATAAAGAAAAGTCAGGAAGAGCTAAAAAAAGACATAAGAAGTATAGATAAAGAATTAATGAAATTTCTTATGGAATATGATTATCCAGGAAATGTAAGAGAACTAAAAAACATAATAGAAAGATTAATGGTAATGGCAGAGGGAAGCGAAATAAAACTTTCTGATGCTAAAAAATACAATATATTTTCAAATAAATTAGAAAAAGAAGACTATAAAGAAGCGGAAGATAGAAGTTTAAAAGCATTTAGAGCCACAGCAGAAAAGAAATATATTTCAAAAATACTTAAGGAAAATGATCTAAATATGGATGAGGCTGCAAATATACTTCAAATTTCAAGTCGTCAGCTTTATAATAAAATAAAAGAATATGATATAAAAATAAAATAATATAATATAAAAAAGTTAAGCATTTCTTTGTATTAAGTAAGTTATAGAATTTATGTAGCAGAAACTTAGTATAAGGAGATGCTTTTTTGGTGTTGAAAAAAAATTAGTATTGTGTTAAAATGATTGTTACATTAAAACGAACAGTTGTATTTCTACGACAAACAAAAGGGAGGCCGAGAAATGGAGTTTTTTAGCACAAGAAATAAGAATGAAATAATGAGCGGAGCAAAGGCGATAATTAAAGGGATGGCGAGTGATGGAGGGTTATATGTTCCGTCTAAATTTAAAGATATATCTGAAGTATTAACCAGCGATAAATGCTATGATGAGCTTTGTATAGATATTTTAAAGATATTTTTTGAAGAACTTGACTTAGAGGATGACATAAAAAAAGCATATCAAAAATTTTATAAAAATCCTCCAGCACAGGTTAATAAAGTAGGAGATAAGTATTTATTGGAGCTATTTCATGGGCCTACAAGTGCATTCAAGGATTTTGCGCTTGTAGTATTGCCACAGCTTTTAAAGCATGCAAAAAAATATGAGAACAATAATGAGAATACAGTAATTCTTACTGCAACATCAGGAGATACAGGAAAGGCAGCACTTGAAGGCTTTGCGAGTTTAAGCAGAGATACGGGGATAGATATTGTAGTCATATATCCTCAAGATGGAGTAAGCGCAGTTCAAAAAAGACAGATGATTACGCAAGAGGGTTCAAATGTAACAGTAATAGGGATACATGGGAATTTTGATGATGCTCAAAGCAGTGTAAAAGCAGTGTTTGCAGATAAGGCACTTTCCTCAAACTTAAAAGAGAAAAATATAAGCTTCTCATCAGCAAATTCTATAAATATAGGAAGACTTGTGCCTCAAATAGCATATTATTTTGAAGCATATAGACAGCTTCTAAAAAATAATGAGATAAAACTAGGGGATAAACTAAGTTTTTGTGTGCCAACAGGAAATTTTGGCGATATACTTGCAGGGTATTATGCACAAAAAATGGGTCTTCCTGTGGATAAATTAATATGTGCATCAAATGAAAATGATGTACTTGTGGATTTCTTCGAAAGCGGAATTTATGATAAAAACAGAAATCTAAAGTGTACAAAATCGCCATCTATGGATATTGTAGTTTCAAGCAATCTTGAAAGACTGCTATATCATATATCTAAAGATACAGCCAAGGTAAAAATTTGGATGGACTCTCTTGAGAAAGAGGGAAGATACAGTATATTTTCGGATGACAGAAAAGAAAATGATAGATTTAAAAATGAACTTAATACATTCTTAGCTAAAAGTGCAGATAAAGCTCGTGCATACAAAGCGATAAAAGAAACTTTTGATAAATATGGTTACCTAATGGATACTCATACCGCAGTAGCCTATGATGTAGCTACTCAGTATCAACTTGATAGCAAGGTTGTAATATTGTCAACTGCAAGTCCTTTTAAATTTGCATCAAGCGTATGTGAGGCTCTAGAGATAGATTTTCCAGAAGATGAATTTGAGACACTTAAAGCTTTAAGCTCATATTCAAACCTTGAAATTCCAAAACCATTAAGAGGGCTCGATAAAAAGGAAGTGCTTCACAACACTGTAATTGAAAAAACTCAGATAAAAGAAAAAATAGAGGAACTTTTACTAGGAGAAGAAAGAAGTGCTTTAGCAGGAAACCTTAATTTAGAAGAAAAGCTTAATTTAAAAATAAGAGTTCCTGCAACTACTGCAAATATAGGGCCAGGATTTGACTCTCTTGGGATAGCGCTTAATCTTTATAGCGAGATGTATTTTGAAGCAGAAGGCTTAGCACAGGCAAATGATTCAAAAGATATAGAGCTTTTATTTGAAAATGTGGAAAAAGAATTTGCCAATAGAGACAATCTTGTATTTAAATCATTCGTAACTGCAACAGAGCTAATATCAGGAAGTTTTCCCAAAAAGCTAAAGCTAAAAATACAGAGCGATATACCAGTATGCAGGGGACTTGGAAGCAGTGCGGCCTGTATAGCAGCAGGCGTAAAAGCGGCCTTTGAAATTTCAAAAATAGAGCATAATAGTGAAGATGTACTCAAAATAAGTAATATGATAGAAGGGCATCCAGATAATGTCGCACCAGCCATAATGGGAGGGTTTAGGGCCTCTATGCAGGAGGAACAAAAAGTTTATTCTGTAAATCTTGAGATAGATAAGGAAATGCAGTTTTTTGCTCTTGTGCCTGATTTTAAATTATCAACAGAATATTCGCGTTCAGTACTTCCAAAGTCTGTAGAATTTAAAGATGTAGTTTACAATTTAAGTCACTTATCACTGATGATAGGCGCTTTTGCAAACAAAGATTATAAGGTATTAAAATCAGCAATTTCAGATAAGATTCATCAAGACTTTAGAGCATCACTTATCGACGAATATGATAAGGTAATGGATATATGCTCACAAGCAGGTGCAAAAGCTGTATTTTTAAGTGGAGCAGGGCCTACTATAATGGCTATAGATGATAGCGAAGCAGATAAATTTGAAGAATATCAGAAGTTAGTTTTAAGTCTAAAAAATAATTGGAAGGTTTATAAACTAAACCTTGATTTAAATGGAATTTCTTGCAAAAAAGTTTTTTAGAAAAAGTCATTCTTAAAAATTACAGTTTAATAGCTCAACAAAAAAGTCTTGATATTTAAGAAAATCATCTTAGATTATTAAGACTTTTTTATGTAAAAAATAAAGTATTGATGTGATAAAATTTTTTATATGATATAATATTTATCATAAGATTTTAAAGAGAACGGGTTAAGGATGGAGAGTATGAAAAGAGGACTTGTAGTAGAAGGCGGAGCGATGAGAGCAGTTTTTAACTGTGGAGTTATGGATGCGCTTTTAGAAGGAAATATAGAAATAGATTATTTTATAGGAGTATCAGCAGGAATTGCTAATGGAGTTTCTTATATTTCAAAGCAGAAGGAAAGAGCAAAGGATATAATTATAGGCTATGCAAATGATAAACGGTATATGGGATTTGGAAATTTATTAGATCCTAAAAATAAAAGCTATTATGGAATAGATTTTGCATTTAAGGAAATTCCTGAGATACATAATCCTTTTGATTATGAAGCATACAGTCAGTTTTGTGGAGAAGTAAAAGCGGTAGTGAGTAATTTAGAAACAGGGAAAGCAGAATATCTAGACGTACAATCAGATGAAAATATGTCAGACAAGATTATAGCAAGCTGTTCTCTTCCAGGAATGTTTCCCGCAAAAAATATAGAAGACAATCTTTATTTAGATGGTGGAGTAGCAGATCCTATTCCAATTCAAAAAGCACTAGATGATGGGTGTGAAAAAATAATAGTAGTGCTTAGCAGAGAAAAAGGATATAGAAAGAGCGTAGAAAAAGGCGGAAAGCTAATTGAATATAAATTTAGGAAATATCCTGATTTTTGTCAAACACTTAGAAAAAGACCTGCAATTTATAATAGCAAGCTCAGCATAATTGAAAAGCTTGAACAAGAAGGCAAAATTAAGGTTATTAGACCGCTTAATACAGAAGGAATTGGAAGACTTGAAAAAGATATTGTAAAACTTAGAAGACTTTACGATGAAGGCTATAAGCTTACCATGGATAGAATAGAAGAACTTAGGGAGTATATGTCAATTTAAAAAATCGGGAGAGACATGTATATATGAAAAATGATAAAAAGATAAGACGTATGGTAGAGATTGCTAGAATGTATTACGAAGAAGACATAAAGCAGGAAGATATTGCTAGAACTCTAGACATATCTAGGCCGCTTGTAAGCAAAATACTAGCAGAAGCTAAAAATTCTGGGATAGTTACAATAAACATAAAGTCACCGCTAGATGAAAAACATGTACTTGAATCTGAGCTAGTAGATAAATTTGGACTTAAGAATGTAGTGGTAGTAGATTCAGTAGAAGATAAGAATCTTACAAATATAAAGATATACAATGAAGCCGCAAGTATGCTAAATAAGCTTATGCAGCAAAAGAATACAAAAGCTGGAAACAATATGGAAAAATTTAATGTGGGTCTTGGGTGGGGAGATAAGGTATATTATTCTCTGAGTGAGATAACAGAGATGAACTCATATCTAGGGAATACATGCTCCCTTATTGGAAATTTTCCTTCATTAAACGTAAGTTATCATTCAAACGAAATAATAAGAATGTTTAGTGAAAAAACAGAGACTAAACCGGAATATGTTTATGCCCCTGCATTTTTCAGTTCTAAGGAAGAAAAATTTGAATACGAAAATACAGGTAATTTAAGTAAAATTTCAAAAATATGGAATAGCTTAGACATAGCGGTTATAGGAGTTGAAAATTACCCATCGATAGCTGATTTTACATCAATATCTAAGTTTAGAGATAAACTAAACCAATGTAATGCGGTAGGTGAAGTGGTAAATCATTATTTTGATGTAGACGGAAATATAATAGAAGATATAAATGACAACACTATGCATATTCCAGTATCATTTTTAAAGCAATCAAAGCGTATAGTAGCTATAACTGGAGAGGATACTAAATTAGAAACTGTAATTGGACTTGTTCGTTCAAAATTAACTACAGATATAGTTATTACAAGAAAACTGGCACTTGAGCTTGTCAAAATATAACAAGGAGATTTTAATGAAAAATAGAATTAAAAAATTTAGACTAATATGTATGTTAATGGCAACTATATTGCTATTTTCAGGATGTAGTACAAAAGTCTCAGATAGTAGTAGTGAAGATAGAAAAGATGCAGAAGCTTTTGCACTAGATACGGTGGTAAGTTTTTCTGTGTGGGATACTAAAGAAGAAGTGCTTAATGAAGCCGTAAGCATGTGCTATAAATATGATAAGCTTTTTAGTAAATCTGTAGCGCAAAGTGATGTTTATAAATTAAACCATAGTAATGGTAAACCGGTTGAGGTTGATGCGGAGACTAAGTATGTAATAGAAAAAGCGGTAGAGTATTCAAAATTGTCAGAAGGCACTTTTGATATAACTATAATGCCAGTAAAAGAACTTTGGGATTTTAAGTCAGAAAATCCAAAAGTCCCAGATGAAAAAACTTTAAATGAAGCCGTATCTAAAGTAGATTACAATAATATAGTTATTGATGGAAATAAAATCACCCTTAAAAATGGAGCTCAGATAGATTTTGGCGGTATAGCAAAAGGCTACATTGCAGATAAGATAAAAGCACACTTTAAGCAAAATGGAGTAGAAAAAGCGATAATAAACCTTGGCGGAAATGTTATGATGCTAGGGCAAAAAGATAAAGATACGCTTTGGACCGTAGGCATTCAGCATCCCGATAAAGAGAGAAATGAGTCACTTGCGACAGTTAAAGTTAAAGACAAATCCATAGTCACCTCAGGCGTATATGAGAGATATTTTAAGGTGGGCGATAAGATATACCATCATTTATTAAATCCATTTGATGGAATGCCAGCAAACAATGGAATTGCCTCAGTAACAATAATATCAGATAATTCGATGGAGGGGGACATTTTAAGCACCACCTGTTTTGTACTTGGATATGAAAAAGGGTTAGCGCTTATAGAAAGCCTTGAAGGCGTAGAAGCCGTATATGTATTTGATGATTTGAGCATAAAGACAAGTAGTGGAGTCGAAAAATATAAATTTGAACTAGTATAAAATTACTATAAAGGAGAAGAGATGGATAAATATTCGTATTTAGAAACTACGATTTCTAAGAAAAAAAATATAGCACTTATTGCACATGATAATAAGAAGAAAGAACTTATAGAATGGTGTATTGAACATAAAGAGATTTTAAAAAGTCATGAGCTTTGTGGAACCGGAACAACGGCAAGCCTTGTAAGTAGAGAAACAGGACTTTACGTATTAGGCTATAACAGTGGACCACTAGGTGGAGATCAGCAGATAGGTTCAAGAATAGTTGATGGCACAATAGATCTTATGATATTTTTCTCAGACCCGCTAACAGCACAGCCACATGATCCAGATGTCAAGGCGCTTCTTAGAATTGCACAGCTTTATGATATTCCAATAGCACACAATAGATCAAGTGCAGATTTTATAATAACTTCAAAATATATGGATGAAAACTATGTTCATCATGTTATAAATTACAAAGAGAGCATACAAAATAGAATATCACAATTTTAAAAAAAGCTGAGGAATATCCTCAGCTTTGGATTTTCGCTTGTTCAAGCGCACTTTTTACAAGTTCAACATATGGAGAAACGGAGATAGTACATCCTGATACCGCATCAGTTTTACCTTCAGTATCAAGATTTACATTGTTTACATCTATAGAGCCATCTACTATAGCAGCTGCAAATAGAGCGATTTCATCAGTCCAAGATGCTTTAGCACCATTTACGGTCATATCATAATTTCCGTCAGCAACCGCTTTGGACTTAAACATGCCAGAAGCATCAACATCATCAAACGTAATTGCAGTTATTTTATTATTTTCAATTACTACATCAGCGGTAGGAGTCCAGCCCTTCTCATCAGCGCTGCCTTCAGCATGATAGGTACCATCCTTAAGCTTTAAATTTTCAGCTTTAGTAGTTTGATCTTGAGCAGCTTCTTTTTGAGTTTGCTCTGTTTGAGTTTGCTCTGCTGGAGCTTCAGATGCTTGAGCATCTTTGTCAGCACACCCAACTGCAGACGTAAGTATAAACATTGTTACTAAAATAAGAGAGAGTTTTTTTCTCATTTGAATACCTCCAATAAAATAGGTCTAAAAAATTTATTACGACAATAGAAATATTATCACAATAAATTTGAAAATTCAATATGAATGGTAAAAAGTAAATTATATTCAAGGAGTAGAAATGGAAATTTTTGAAGGAAAAGTAGTTGAAATCATATATAGAAATGAAGAAAATGGATATACAGTAGGAGTACTTGAAACTTCAGAACAAGAAGTACTTACATTTGTAGGAACTTTTATAGATATAAATGAGATGGACTATATTAGACTCAGTGGTTTCCAAAAGCTTCATCCTACTTACGGACACCAGCTCGATGTAAAAACTTATGAAATCCCTCAGTTAGATACGCTGAGGAGTATATATGACTTTTTGGCTTCAGGCGTAATTGACGAAGTAGGGCCTAAAATAGCCCAGCGTATAATAGATAGGTTCGGAGAAGATACCCTCGAAATATTAGACAATAATCCAACTCGTCTACTAGAAGTTGATGGAATAGGCAATAAAAAATATGTCAAAATAATAGAAAGTTATAGAGAAAAGATTAAACTTAGAAGCATTGTAATGCAATTATCCGCATATGGGATAAACCCAGGGGTTGCAATGAAGATATTCAAAGCCTTTGGAGACGATACTATAGAAGTGATAAGGCATAATCCATATGAAATATGTTCTAAAATAAAAGGAATAGGTTTTGTAAAAGCAGATGAAATTGCAAGAAAAATAGGAATCCCAAAAGATTCGCTAAGCCGTATAATACAGGGCGTGAAATTTATATTAGAAGAATATTGCTATCAGGGCAATATGTTTATGTATTTTGATGAACTAAAGTATAGATCAGCTCAGCTTTTAGAATGCAGTGAAGACCTATTTGAAAAAGCAATATATGAGCTTTGTATAAGCTACCAAGCCGTGCTTGAAAATAAAGATGATGTAAGAAGAGTCTATATACAGTCATTTTATAAGGCGGAAAATGAAGTCTCTAAAAAGATAATAGATTTAGTTTGTGAGTCACAGGATATAACGCTAGAAAGTAAAAAAGCAGAAATAATGATTAAGGAAACCGAAGATAGAATCGGAAAGACCTTGGCACAAAAACAAAAAGAAGCTGTAGTAAGTGCACTTGGAAATAAGGCTATGATTCTTACGGGAGGACCGGGAACTGGAAAAACTACGATAATAAGCTTTATTATAGAGTGTTTTGAAAATATAGGTAAAAAAGTTACGCTTTGTGCTCCCACAGGGCGTGCCGCTAAAAGACTTTCTGAAGCTAGCGGTAAAAAGGCGAGTACAATTCATAGACTGCTTGAAGTAGGCTATACAGATGAAAATTCAGAGGAAAGCTATTATAACAGAGATGAAAGCAATCCATTAGACACCGATGTACTTATTGTAGATGAGATGTCCATGGTAGATATATTTTTGATGAAGGCGCTTTTAAACGCTCTAAAGAGTACAACTTCTATAGTTATGGTAGGCGACAAGGATCAGCTACCATCAGTAGGGGCAGGAAGAGTGCTTTGGGATCTTATAGAATGCAAACTTGTAAAAACGGTAGTATTAGATGAGATTTTCAGACAGGAAAAAGAGAGTAATATAATAATAAATGCCCATAGAGTAAACAAGGGCGAAAACTTAAAACTTGAAAAAGGAGCGTTAGACTTCTTTTTTATGGCAAGAGAAAATG
>JBOFWC010000289.1:0-1406 GCA_051653405.1 Proteocatella sp.
CTTAAAAATTCAGCCAAAGTTATAGTTTTGTTAAGCGGAGTTGCACCAATTTCTGCTAAAACCTCTGTTGCTTCCTGTGGTCTTATTTTCTCTTCATTAAGTCTTTGAAGTTCTTTTTCTATTTCAAATTTCTTGTCTAAGAATTTTGAATAACGTTCATCATCTACAAGCCCTATCTCTCTTCCTACTTCCGTAAGTCTAAGGTCTGCATTATCCTGTCTTAGAAGCAATCTGTACTCAGATCTTGAAGTCATCATTCTATATGGCTCATTTGTACCCTTAGTTACAAGGTCATCTATAAGCACTCCTATATAAGCTGTAGCTCTATCAAATATAAGTGGTTCCTTATTATCTATTTTTCTTACCGCATTTATTCCTGCCATAAGCCCCTGAGCTGCAGCCTCTTCATATCCACTCGTTCCATTAAACTGACCTGCACTAAATAAATTCTCCACCGATTTTACCTCTAGCGATGGCTTTAGGTGAAGCGGGTCTATACAATCGTACTCAATCGCATATGCTGGTCTCATAAGTTTTGCATTTTCAAGCCCTATTACGCTGTGATACATCTTAAGCTGTATCTCATATGGAAGCGAGGTTGAAAATCCTTGGATGTAATACTCCTTAGTATTAAGCCCCTCTGGTTCTACAAAAAACTGGTGGCTTGGCTTATCTGAAAATCTTACTACCTTATCCTCTATAGATGGGCAGTATCTAGGCCCTGTGCTTTCTATCATGCCCCCATACACCGCAGAACGATCCAGATTTTCTCTTATTATCTCATGAGTCTTAGTTGTAGTTCTTGTTAGGTAGCATGGAATCTGCTCCATCTGCTCTACCTTCTCCGTCATAAATGAAAATGGCACTATGTTTTCATCGCCATACTGAATCTCCATTTTGCTAAAATCTATAGAATCACCATGAACTCTTGCTGGAGTTCCCGTCTTAAACTTTCTAAGCGGCAGCCCAAGCTCCAAAAGACTATCACTTAAATATGGTGCATTAGGCTGACCTATAGGACCTGATGGGAAATTAACCTCTCCCATATATATTCTTCCGTTTAAGAATACTCCTGTACATAAAACTACTGCGTCCGCACTGTACTCACAAAACTGCTTGGTTCTTACGCCCTTTACTCTGCCCTCTTCATGCATAAGCGCTACTACTTCATCCATAACTATATCTAGATTTGCAGTATTTTCCATAACTTTTTTCATCTCTATATGATAGTTATTTTTATCCGCCTGCGCTCTAACTGACTGTACCGCTGGCCCTTTTGAAGCGTTTAATGTTCTTGACTGTATAAAAGTCTTGTCTATATTCTTGCCCATTTCTCCGCCTAAGGCATCTAGTTCTCTAACTAGCTGGCTTTTTCCAGTGCCTCCTATTGCAGGATTACATGGCAT
>JBOFWC010000290.1:0-3165 GCA_051653405.1 Proteocatella sp.
AAATATGCCAATAAAAGAACGGGTATTTGAATCAGTCCTTTTATTGGCAATGAGTTAATCCTTAAGGGAATAGGTTTGACAGATATTGCTGAAATGTTTTAGGAAAACTTCTTTTGAGAAAGTATCTTTTTCTTTGGGCGCAGATTCAATATCTTGCAATAATTTTTCCTCATTGAATTTTAATCCTAAGAATGCTTTGCCATCTTTGCGTGGGGTTTTCTTTTTCTCGTAGGCTGCGAAAGGGAAAGCCTCTTTAATGTAATCTCTAAGGTCATTTTTTGTACAAGCAGTTTGACCTTTTGTATTTTGTAATTTTACAAAATAGTTATAAAGGATATCAATATGGGAAAAATCATTTTCCGTATTTGTAAAGGTACAATAAGTTTTTATGAAATTTTCAGGAGCTAAGATTGAATTGGGGGTTTCTGAAAGTTCTTTTTCAGATAAAAGACAATTTATTCCATAGTCAACAAATCCAGTTACCATAAAGTGAATTTCAGAAGGAGATAGTTGTTCATAAATTAAGGTGTCTAAAGAGGCGGCGGAAAGATCTAATATATCGCTGCTGCTAAGAATATCGCTATCAAGCTTCTTACTAGCAGTATCTCTTAGAAAAATGTAATGTGCATTGCTGCGATAGATCAGTGATCCAGCAATGGCGTCTTTTTCGGGAGGTAAAGGAGTGCCATCGATTAGCTTTTTCAAAATCTCAGGAGTGCCTACTTCTTGTGACTTATCAATATTTACAATATTTCCTATGATTTTTTCTTCAATAAGGGTTTCTTTCATCGTTGGATCACATAGTTGTTTTGCTGAATAATTTGTGATGTGATGATAGTTCTCATTTGGTTTCAAATAATATGGTTGGGTAAAAGGCATGGAACTGGGCGAATCATAACCGTGAAATGTAAGAATATCAAAGAGAAAATTATTTATATAATAGGGGTTATTGGAAATGATTAAGGTGGCATGTTTTTTTATTTTTAAGGTATTTAATAATTTTCGCCCCATAAAAATTTTTGCGAATAGAATAGCTAATTTATCAAGGATTATAGGATCGGTATGGCTTATTTTTAATAAGACGGCTGTTAAACGATGGAAAAGCTTTGCCGTAGATGGATTGTTGTAAATCGTAGATTCATATCTCGAAAAAAGATTGCGGTTTAATTGCAGGGCTTGAGCATATTCCTGTTGGTTCATTGAATAAAAACGTTCGAGTTCTTTGTAGTATGCGTTATTGAGTGTTTTTAGGGTCTGCTCACTGTTGCAGCCGTTTTGAGCATGTGTTGCAGCAGGATTGATCTTTGTAATAGATTTAAAGATTTGTAAGTGGACGACATCAAGCATTTTTCCATAAATAATTTTATGCCCGATGGAATGCATTTTTTTTGGAAATGTGACTAAGAGGTGTAGGATGGCGATTTTTATTTCAGTTGGGAAATTATTGACATTACAATTGAGAGGGTTAGGGAAGACATTGAATGGAATTTTTGGTGCGTTTTTTTCAGACAATAAAATTGCATTACATATACTGTTGTCAGGTATTGTGGGATTTATTAACGGAATCCAAGGGTTTTCGTCCATAAAATTTATAAATTGACCATAGGCCGATATAAATGAATAGCATATCACGCAGTTTCCGCGTTGCAGGCAATCTTTTTTAATACAGGTGGAAGCAAAATAGTTATTGATAGTTTGTACGGCATTATTCAAGGAGCGTAATTGGTCATTTGGGGAATCTTTTTTGTTGAGTTCATTATTGATGAGATTGATTTTTTGAGAAATAGGGACGCTCTGCTCCAGCTTTTTACAGGTTTCATCAGAAATTCTTTTAAAATCGTTATCAGAAAAATCATTGGGGTTAAAGTCAAACGGAGGATTACTTGAAGTACTTAAATTCGGTGATTCAATTTTGTTTGTGTTGTTAAACATATATACATCCCCTTTGTTTTAAATCTTAATAAGTAGTTTTTAAAACTATGTATTAAGGTTAATGTAATAATATAATAATATAATATAAATTACAAATTGATATTAAGTGGATTTTGCTACATGGTTTGACGAATACATAGATTATATGTACTATTCTAGCAATATCTCTTTATTTCGATTGATATTACTATTTATGATTATTTTTATTGCAAATAAAGGTTATTGATATATTGAAATATAATTTTGAATACTATATAATTGCCTTGGAGGGATTAATATGGATATAAACAAAGAGTTTTTTCAACAGAGTGTAGAAAAATTAGATAAAGCAGATGTTCCAATGGCAGAGATACCGGATATTGAACTTTATATGGAACAAATGACAGACTTTATTAATAAACGATTGTCAGATAGTAAACGAATAGAGGGGGCGCCCGTGTTTACTAAGGCAATGGTCAATAACTATACAAAAGCAGGTTTATTAAATCCACCTAATAAGAAAAAATACAATAAAGAGCATATAATTTTATTGTTTTTGATGCATCACCTTAAAAGTATTTTGTCAATTACAGATATAAAAACATTGTTTGCTCCGATCATAAAAAATATGGACCAAAGTGAAGTTGATGATGGAATTATATCATTAGAAGATATTTATGAGATTTTTCTTAAATTAAAGGATGCGGAATATTCTTCAAAAGCTAGTGATTTTCAAAAGAGGTTTGCGATAATAAAAGAAGAAACAGGAAATATTTCAAATGAAAAAAATCAGGATGTAGCTGAAGCTTTTTTGACGGTTATGATGCTCGTTGCGGAGGCTAGTATTGCAAAACGATTAGCTGAAGATATTATTGATAAATTTATTTCTGTTAATGAAAAATAAGCAAAAAAATTAACCAATTAACGAAGTCCGCTATATTAGTAGATACAGAAAAAGGCCTCTACTTGTAAAGGAGAAATTACAAGTAGAGGCTATTTTTATTAAGCCAATAGTAAAATGAAATTATTCTGATCATTTATTATCGGTTATATGAAATCATGGATAATGTGAGTTTCTGCGCTGAAATTTTCGCCAAAATTATAGCCGGAAATGGAGCGAATCCAGAATTTTATACGAAGAAATTTCTCACTAGATGTAGTAAGTCTCTATAATTAAAGTGCCCATATATGGATAAATCGTTTGGCGCTGCGCTGAACTGGCGCCGTTTTAATATAAAGGTATATTAGCAAAAA
>JBOFWC010000291.1:0-2885 GCA_051653405.1 Proteocatella sp.
CCCACCATACAATTTTATTATCACGCATGTATTTTATCGATGAATCCAGAATTTCATCAAACAGATTCACCCCTGAATCTTTAAGTATTTCTTCTCTTATCCCTCTGAAATACCCTCCACCCTGTACTCCTTTAAAAAGGGTTGAGTTCTTAATAAGTTCTCGTTGTCTGATCCTTTGTGATTCCTGAAACTTTGATGCCATATTGATATTATTTAAGGTTTCTGCAAATATAAATAACTATTTCACCCACATACTATAAACAGCTAAATTTAAACCAATTAACTGAACACTCTTTAGATTTCATTATAATACCAAACTAAAAGAGGAAATAGATAACCGTTCTAACGGCACATCTTTGCGAACTACTTAATATCCATAAATTCATTAATTTTAAAATCATTCCAAAATACCTCATAAATATTTATCATTCGTGTCGTAACCGCTCTAAAATAATTCTCCGCTTTATCATCCCAAATCCTATCATCTATTTTTTGCCAAAACTCCCAATCCTCATCATTTACAAATGAAATCTTTCGATTGAATTCATCGTCTAATCTTTGTTTTGGTGAAAGGGTATTGCTTTCACTTCGATTCTGTTCTAAGGATATTGCCCTGAAGTTTCCGTTCGAATTAACCCAATCTCGAATTATCGGAGCACATTGCTTCATATTATATACCCAGCTATTTGGATAAATATGGTCCCAATCCCAAGGAGTATTTGTATCTTCAAGATTATCCATTTGATTATAATCCCCAAATTCAGAATTTATATAATCTCTTTGTGCGAATAAAATAAGTGATTTATTCATTTTGAGCTGGCCAATAAACTTCCAGAAATATTCATTTGCCTTGTCCCAATCAATTGAATGTGATTTTATTTTCCCATAATACTCTTTTATTTCTAAGCCGACTCCGTCTTGCCACAGACCCCAACGATGCTGATGGTCCTCAGATTTATGGTCTAAAAATAATTTTTCAACAATACTTTGTTTGTAATAGTTTCTTAGTATATCCGGAGGTAACAAAAAATGAATCCCATCTGTACCGTTCCACCATAGATATTGATTTATTGGCTTTATCCAAAAGTCTTTCTCATCAATTTCATCCCACAGCTTCGGAATATTTCCGAATGAAAACCATGCAAAAGAGAAAAGCTTTGACACTATTTGAAACTGTGTCTTTTCATCTTCTGGATATCCGTGTTTTCTCAACCAACATAATAGGAATAAAAAAAGATCAGGATAACTTTTTACAAACTGCTTAATCAAAACAGGAGGAATTTCACTTTTAAGTAATTGTTTATTTTCACATCTTAATATTTCGATTGCTTTTCCGAAAAATGAACCTATCACATTGTTACCATCCTTACCAATCAATTCAATTAATTTATTTCTAAAATCTTCTTCTTTGATATTTCTCTGAAAATCACGAACATTCATCTTTCGGGGATATCTATATTCTTTCAATTCAAACCAAGCTAAACGAGAGACTAATGAAATAGTTTGTATTGGTGTAATAAATCCTAAACCAGCATTTTCAACTAAATCTTTCGATTCATCAAACGTTGCTTTGTAAATTGAATATATTAAATCATCGCCTGTTAATGGTGTTCCCTCAGAATTTATCCTAACAAATAAAGTAGGATTATCCTGATCTACCTCTTCTTGTAATACTTCATTAGACACAAGGTCAAAGTTTATCTGTTTCGAGGATATTTTTCTCACCGCAACCAATAAGTTATTAAGATCGTCCTGCCGCTCTCTTTTTAGAATTGTCAAAAATTCCTTTTTATCAGAAAAGCCACCAGATTTAGTACAAAAATAGTCCGGTAAATATCTTTCAGCTTTTTCAATAACTTGCTCTACATTTTGAGCATCAATAAAAAAAAACAAGAGGCAAAGGTAATCTGGAATCATATGGAAAGACTGTTGTATTCCTAAAAGAAGTATAACCACACTTTTCATTTTCAGGATGTTTCCTGAAAATCTTCAATGCATTTCTCCTATCAACAACACTCAGCTTTTCCCAATTAGCTTTAGCCTTGTATCCCCAAGGATGAGAGCGAGTTGTGACCCTAATAGAATACTTACTTAAATCAGGTTTTTCATTTGGGTAAATATCAATCCATACTACGGGTAGTTCACCTTTAATAGACCATGCCTTTGTTTCATTCGTATTCGTATAAGGATTGAAATATCCAAGAAAAATAGACGTGGCTCTTTGCTGTCCATCCATCAAATAAAATGTATCCCCCGTTTGTTGCATTAGAAATGAACCTATTGGATACCCCCTCAATATAGAATCCCACAAATTCTCAACCTGTTGCGATTTCCAAACAAAACCTCGTTGAACAGAAGGAAGTTTAACTTCTGATATTTCTGGCTTTAATTGCCAATCTGCAATTTCTTTCAATGCTAGTCTTTCATTCATATATTGTTATTCTTTTCACTTAATAAAAGGAAATATTTTTATCTCTACCAACAGATTAATAATATATCCTAAAATGTAAATATATATATTCTATCTGAGCCATAACAAATTATCTCAGATAAATTATCATCCATTTTAAATTCAAACAATTACGCAAATAAAAACCCCCTCCTAAAAAAAACGATGATACATACGACAATTACATTTTATTCGACACTTTCAGATTGACCGATCTGCTTGACAAAGGTATGGGAGGTGGTAATAACAGAGGCGATTAGCGATGGTTATCGATGGTTGGTCGGCTTTTTTAACAGAAAAACAGGGAGGGTTCGTTCGGGCATTGATGGATTCAGACATTATTTGGGGGGATTGTGCTTTTTCGGGTTTAATGAAGGCTGATTTACTTGCACATCCGTAAATTTATGTGTATCTTTAAAAAGATTTATCAACAGGA
>JBOFWC010000292.1:0-4329 GCA_051653405.1 Proteocatella sp.
TTTTTTCCAATATTACCTATTTTTTTGGTAAGAAGATGCTCTATATTCATATGAATATCTTCAAAATATGAATTAAATTCAACCTTACCGTCTTCAATCTCCTTTAATATTTCATCAAGGGAAGTATTTATAAGAAGCATTTCATCTGTAGTTAGTACCCCAATTTTAGCTAACATTTTAGCATGAGCTTTACTGCCTTTTATATCAAAGTAGTAAAGTCTTTTGTCAAAGCCTATGGAAGAATGAAATTCTTCCACAAGCGAATCTGTATTTTTATTAAAGCGGCCTCCCCATAATTTTGAACTCATAATAATCCTTTCTTTAAATCACTTATGCAGTAATATAGTGTTGTTATTTTAAAATAGTATTTATATTTTAAAGCGCATTTTCCTTCATAAGGGCATTAACTTTTAGTGGTAGGCCAAATAGATTTATAAAGCCTTCAGCATCGTGCTGATTGTACACTTCATCTTCGCCAAAGGTAACAAATTCTTCGCTGTATAATGAATATGGCGATTTAGTACCTGCTGGAGTGCAGTTTCCTTTGTATAATTTAAGCTTAACTATTCCTGTTACATTTTGCTGAGTAGAATCTACAAATGAATCTAGCGCATCTTTAAGAGGGGTAAACCATAGGCCGTCATATACAAGCTGAGCGTATTTAATGCCAATAATATTTTTATACTCAGTAGTAGCTCTATCTAGCGTAAGCGCTTCAAGTTCTTTGTGTGCAAGATAAAGCAGTGTTCCACCGGGAGTTTCATATACGCCACGAGATTTCATACCTACAAGGCGGTTTTCCACCATATCTTGAATACCGATACCGTGTTTTGCGGCCAGTTCATTAGCTTTTTCAAGCATGGCAACAGGCGGAAGTTCTTCTCCATTAAGCTTTACAGGGATACCTTTAACGAATTCAAGCTCTACATACTCCGCTTTATCAGGGGCATTTTCAGGAGAATTACATATCATAAGTAAATCTGAAGATGGTTCATTCCAAGGATTTTCAAGGTCAGCGCCCTCGTGACTTAGGTGGAATAAATTTCTGTCCATACTGTAAGGACGTGACTTAGTTACAGGAACTGGAATATTTCTTTGGTTGGCATAATCCACCGCATCTTCACGCGATTTTATATCCCAAATTCTCCAAGGGGCAATTATTTGAATATGTGGATTTAGCGCTTTTATTCCAAGTTCAAAACGTACTTGGTCATTTCCTTTACCCGTAGCACCGTGAGCTATATAGTCAGCGCCTTCTTTTTCAGCAATCTCTACAAGTTTTTTACTTATTAGAGGTCGAGCAAATGAAGTGCCAAGAAGATATTTACCTTCATAGATACATCCTGATTTAAGTACGGGGAAGAAATAGTCTTTAACAAATTCTTCTTTTAGATCAGCGATATAAATTTTACTTGCTCCAGATTTTATAGCTTTTTCATTTAGCGGTTCAAGTTCTTCGCCCTGCCCAAGGTCTGCACATACACAGATTACCTCGCAGTCATAGTTTTCTTTAAGCCATGGAATAATTATAGAAGTGTCAAGTCCTCCAGAATACGCTAATACAACTTTTTTCATAGTAATTTCTCCTTTTCATTTTTCATTTTTAATTTTTAGGTTAGATTTTTATTTAAATACAGATAATTTCTGTAAAATACTATTTTTTACAGCGATTACATTATTGCCGCTAAGATAGCTTTATGAGCATGAAGACGGTTTTCAGCTTCATCAAATACTACAGACTGAGTACTTTCTATCACTTCGGAACTTATTTCAAAATCACGATAAGCAGGAAGACAGTGCATTACGATAGCTCGTTTATCGGCAAGTGACATAAGGCTTTTATTTATTTGATAATCTTTAAAGATAGATTTTCTAATTTCTTTTTCATCCTCCTGCCCCATACTTGTCCAAGTGTCGGTATATACTATATCTGCATCTTTCACAGCATCTTTTGCACTTGTAAACAGAGATATGTTTCCGCCACTTTCTTTTGCAAATTTAGTAGCTAAATTAAACAGTTCACTTGGAGGTTCAAAGCCTTCAGGGGTAGCGATGCTCATATCCATACCCATTTTGCTGCAACCAATCATAAGTGAATTAAGCATATTGTTACCATCTCCAATATAGGCAAATTTAAGATTTTTAAAATTTCCCTTATGTTCTTTTATCGTGATTAAGTCTGCAAGAACTTGTGTAGGGTGATAGTCATCTGTAAGGGCATTGATGACGGGAACACTTGAATACTCTGCAAGGGTGGTCGCATCACTATGTTCAAAAGTTCTTATAAGGATGCCGTCTACATATCGAGCAAGGACTCTTGCAGTATCTTCAATTGACTCGCCTCGGCCAAGTTGTAAATCATTAGCATTTAAGAAAAGAGCGTGTCCTCCAAGCTGCGCCATGCCGACTTCAAATGAAACTCTAGTTCTAGTAGAGGATTTTTGAAATATCATTCCAAGGGTTTTGCCTTTTAGAAGCGGAGTGTCATCTCCATTTTTAGATTTAGTTTTTAGAAGGATTCCTAAATCCACAAGTGAATTTATCTCCTCAAAAGAAAAATCCTTTAATGTCAAAAAATCCTTGCCTTTAAAATTTTCCATACCTGTAATTACCATAAATATTCTCCTTTTTTGATTTTGGGGTAAAAAAAAGCCGCCTCTATATGAGACGACATCAAATTTTATTTAAAAATGAATATACGTATACCACTCTATAGTGCTGCAAACACAACTTTTGAAAAATAACGCATTTCAGGCGTATTAAGATACTAGGTTACTAAAAAATAACTGTTGTCCAAATAATCTTGGCAGCCCTCTTCACCTAATTTCAATAATACTGACCTTCCACCAACGTCAGCTCGCTGAATTAATCAATAAGGTTACTATCTGCTTCATAGACTTTTTTTATTAAGTTTTTTGAGTTGTTCCTTGTCCTTATGAAGTACCTCATTGACTATTCCTCCTTCAAAAATTTATATTTGCATAATTATTGCGAATCTTTTAATAGATTATATGGATAAAATTTTAGTTTGTCAATAGTAAATTTAAAAAATTGTTTTGCATATATCAAAGCGGTCAAAAAAAACCGGTTTTATATAGTTTTTAAAAATTTTAAAAATATATATTTAAAATAAACCGTTTTTTCAATATAAAATAAACATGGGTTAATTTATGCTAACTTAAAAATAAATTCTGAAGAATGCTGTTAAGAGGGATTTTGAATCATTTGTTAAAAAAATATCTAAATGTATGACTTGATTTTAAAAAGTTAATATTAAAAAGTAGAAATTTTCAGATTTTACATTTTATAAAACGCAGGAATAACGTTTTCTGTAGTATGATAAGAGAAATAAAAATACATATTTTAGGAGGAATTATTTATGGAGGCATTTTTAGGCTTAGTTTCAGCCATATCAAACTGGTTATGGGGTATTCCACTGCTAGTACTACTTGGTGGAGGGGGATTACTTTTAACTGTATATCTAGGATTTTTCCAATTCAGATATTTCCCATTTATAATGGGTCAAACTTTTGGAAAAATATTTGCAAAACCAGAGGGGGAAGGAACTGTATCACCATTCCAAGCAGCAACAACTGCACTTGCATCTACAGTTGGAGCATCTAATATAGTTGGAGTTCCAGTAGCAATCGCATTTGGGGGACCAGGAGCAATTTTTTGGATGTGGGTATTCGCACTTCTTGGTTCAGCTTCAAAATTCTCAGAAATATTACTTGGTATAAAATACAGAGAAAAAAATGAAGATGGTGAGTTTGTAGGCGGACCTATGTACTACCTTAGTAAGGGACTTAAGAGTAAATTCTTAGGAATGTTCTTTGCATTCTTCTTAATGATTGAAATTGTACCATCTATAGCTACTCAGTCAGTATCACTTATACAGACAGCAGGAACTATAGGAATTCCTAAAATGGTAGCAGCGGCAGCTGTGACATTAATAGTACTCGTAGTAGTTTATGGTGGAATTAAGAGAATAAGTATGGTTGCTGAAAAAATGGTACCGTTTATGGCAATATTCTATCTACTTGGATCATTTGTAATAATTGCGGTAAATATAACAGCGCTTCCAGGGGTTATAGCATTAATATTTAAATCAGCATTTACACCACTTTCAGCAGCCGGCGGATTTGCAGGGTCAACAATTGCAGGAGCACTTAGATGGGGTTCTGCAAGGGGAACTTATTCAAATGAAGCAGGTATGGGAACTGCGCCTATGGCACACTGTGCAGCAGTTACAGACCATCCAGTAAGACAAGCATTTTGGGGAATCTTTGAAATAATAGTAGATACACTTTTTATATGTACAACTACAGC
>JBOFWC010000293.1:0-2128 GCA_051653405.1 Proteocatella sp.
TTTACACAATACATTAGTGATAAATCAAGACGTAAAATAAAAGATAAAGTTAAAACTACACTAGCTAGAAATACTTTATATGAAGATTTAGAAGACAAGATAGATGAATTGAATCTAAAGGTAGTTGGATGGAAAAATTGTAAATATTCAGTGAACCCCTCAATAATGATAAAAAAGGGATTATTATTTTTAGGCACAACAAAATCACCAGATTTGCAATTTTTTTTAAAATAGCCATCTGGATTATAATTTATTAAAGCAAGCCTAAATAAATATTTAGATGCACTTTTATTTATTTAGGCTTGGTGGTTTTAGATATCGACTTTTTTGTCTCATATCATATTCTTCAATGATTTCCGCTGAAATATTCCATGGAAGAAATTCATCTAAGTTTTCAGGGATACCACCTTTCTTTGCACAGTTATCAAAATAATATTCCATATATGAAAATACATTTAACTTATGTTTATCTGCTGTCTGAAAAATAGACATACAGTAAGTAGCTAACTCACCACTCCATTGTGTTTGGCTTCCATAATAGTTTTTTCTACCTAAAGCTCCATCTCTTAATGCATTTTCTGCAACATTATTATGCATAGGTATATCTGGATTCGTAGCAAATAGAATATAACTATCCCAGTTACGCTTTAAACTATTAAGGATTGTGGATTGTCGCTTTTTTAAGTTTTGATCTTCAAGCTCAATATCGCATTTTTCAAGTACTTCCTGTAGTTTGGTTTCTAACTTTTTTTGAGCATCTATGTATTTTTCTTCTTCAAACCTGCATTCAATACGTTTATTATTAGCTTCTTCAACTGCAGTTATTAGATTTGTCCACTTTTCGGCCCAAGCGGTTAGAGCCTTCGTGGCCTCCATGGCCTTTATAAAGTCTCTTCTCAAGTGATACCAACATAATGCTTTTTTCATGCGATCTTTTAAAATGTTATAGGCAGCATACCTATCTACATTTACTATTCCTTCAGCTTCAGAACCAAAGTATTTGTCTGGAACTTTACTAGAACGTGATGGATCAAGTACAAAAGCTACTACTTTGTCAGAAACAAATGTCCATAGCCACCAACGATGACTTTCTTTACCAGGTTTATCTTCAAATACTAGCCATCTTGTTTCATCTGCATGCCAATGACTCTCTGTACGGCTAATCTCAACAAGTCTTAGATATAAAGCTTCTAAGTATATATTAAGTTTTTTGAAACCGCCTATAATAGTTCCAGATATAGGCGCATAGCCACTCATACTTAAATACTCAAGTTGGCGATTAATTGGTATTTGAAATAAATATTTCATTACTAAAAAATATATCCAAGAGTTATTACTAAAAATACTTTTGGCAATAATTTGTGCTGTTTTAGGTGCTACTATTAGTTCTGCACATTCCTCACAATCACATTGTTTAGCATAAGTTACTCTATGATGAACATTTTTTACTATTTTTATTTTAATATCTATTTCTGTTGAAACTTCGTTTAATGTGGTTTTTCTATATGTCTTACCGCATTTAGGACAAGAACCTTCTTCATTTGAAAGTTCATGAATTATATTAACACTAGGTAAATTTTCAGGTATAACTCGTCCATGTCCTTTATGTCCTGGTAAAGCTCCACGCTTCCGCTTCGTAGTTTCTTGTTTACTACAATCATCTCCGTTTTCACTATCTAAAGCTTCTTCTTTCCCTCCTTCCTTAAAACGGTATTGTGACTTTTCAGAAGAAGATCCAAAGATTGTACTATTTCTATTTGCTAGAAGTTGCTTTAATTCTTCAATTATTGCATCTTTAGCAATTATCTCATCTTGCATCTCTTCGATTGTACTTAACAATTGTTCATTATTAGCTTTCAATACCCTTACCATAAAGCAGTTTGGGTATATACATATATTTCGATTTACTTGTTCTTTATTTTTATTATCTTTTGATATGCTGTTACTCATAGAATTTAGTATATAACTTTTTTATAGAAATGTTAAGCTAAATTTAGATTTGATTTTTATTAAAGTATATTCTCTTTTATATTCATATTCAATGAATGATTCACTGAATATTTACGTATCATTAATAATTTCTATATTTTCTATAATGTTTTCATTTACTTCATTAGGAGAGAAAAGT
>JBOFWC010000294.1:0-1691 GCA_051653405.1 Proteocatella sp.
AATTTTTCCATCCAACTACCTTTAGATTCAATTCATCTATCTTGTCTTCTAAATCTTCATATAAAGTATTTCTAGCTAGTGTAGTTTTAACTTTATCTTTTATTTTACGTCTTGATTTATCACTAATGTATTGTGTAAATGGATAATATACCCGTCCCTTAATGGTTTTAGCCTTTGTTTTTCTGTTTGTATATCCAAGAAAGTCAAAACTTTGTTTTCCTTGCCATAATGAAATTATTTTTGTTTTGCTTTTACTTAAATTTAATTCTAGCTTATTCATTATGTATAAAATAGCTTTCTTCGCCATTTTAATATCTTCAAAACTTTTGCTTATAATTACAAAGTCATCTGCAAATCTTATAAGTTTACCAAACTTCTTGAAATTTAAATTTCAAATATAATCCAAATAATTTAGATATATATTTGCTAATAATGGTGATATAACTCCGCCTTGTGGACTTCCTATCTCACTATCATGAAGAATACCATCCTTCATGACTCCAGCTTTTAGCCATTTTCTTATAAGGCTAAGTATTCTTCTATCATTAATTCTTAGTTCTACCAATTTCATTAGCTTTTCGTGATTGATATTATCAAAATATCCTTCAATATCTGCATCTAGTACCCAGTTCCCTTTATTATTGCAAGCCTTCTTAATAGATTCCAATGCTTGATGCTGATTTCTCTTCGGTCTGAATCCATAGGATTCGTCGTAGAAATCTGCTTCAAAAATCGGCTCTATCATTATTTTAGTAGCAGCTTGTATAATTCTGTCTTTAACTATTGGTATTCCTAATGGTCTAATCTTTCCATTATCCTTTAATATCTCAACTCTTTTAACAGGCTTAGGAACATATTTTCCATCTTTTAATTCTGTTTTAATCTCATTTAGAAATTCTTCAAGACCACTTTCTTCTATATACTTTATTGTTTTATTATCAATTCCTGCACTTCCGCCATTTGATTTTACTCGTTTCCAGGCTTTCAAAAGTACATCATCTCTATAAATTTTATCGTATATTGCATGAAATCTTCTGCTTTTACTTTCCTTGGCTGATAGATATAGTTTTCTTTGAAGTTCTTGAACTTTATCTATTGCGTTGTTAGTCTTTTGGACATTCACTCGCTCTTACCTCCTCTGAATAACTTGATATTACAGTAGGGACCCTTCTCTAATATAGGTTATGTTGTCCTATATATCACTGATAATATGCTCCCCTCCGACTCCCTTCCGATAGTCCGCAACTTCGCTATTTAACTTATATGCTTCCTCTTTACTTTTCAGTATCGGTTAGGGTCTCCCCAGTTCCGTAATTTACTTTCAATACATACCGCTCTCCATATACCGAGGGATTCTTCGATGTTGTTACTCCAAGTTCTTCACATCTTCCGTGGACTTCGTCATATAGGAAGTGACTCGTCTTCCCTTTTCCTCCAATTTCTTGGTTTTCTAACAGTACTGCAAGATTCACTTTATGTTACGGTCTGTATTTTTGCTAGCACCACTTCGGCACATTTTCGAGACGCTTTATGCAAAACATCTCTATTTTACATAGTCTTATAGCTACAAAGCTCCTTGGCGACTACTTTGACTGAACTCTCATCAGTTAGCAAATTACAGCTTTGCTGGGCACGCTCCTATACACTGAAAAAATATCTATACATACATAAAACTCATATTCCGCTAAATT
>JBOFWC010000295.1:0-1891 GCA_051653405.1 Proteocatella sp.
CCATCTAGAGTTGGAATTATACGATTATGTCAATTGGTTTAATAATCATCGGATTCACGGAACGCTAGGGTACTTAACCCCAGTTCAATTTCGCAATCAAGCCCTTAAAAAAGTTGTCTGATTTACTGTTGACAATCCATACATGAGGATGACACTATTTCTACAGCGGCTATTGTATTCTTTTTTGACTTTAAAAAGAATACGTTGCATTACTGCTCGGCGGGAATTCCTAGCTTTTATGTTAGCTATAAAAATGAAGGAATGATAAAGGAAATCATGATGGAGGGCTATCTTCTTGGCTATGAACCGGACAGTGTCTTTGAAGAACACGAAATTTCATTAGATGGTGTTGAAAAGGTGATTTTTTCATCTGATGGGTTAAGTGAGCTTTTGATAAAGAGTACAGAACCAGAAAGTGGAATCACGGCAGCCAAAAATGATGATGTTTCAGCCATCTGTGTTCAGCTGGTGTCTTAACAGGGGTTAAAAAGTAATAACTTTTAAAATACAAGTATGCCCATTATGGGCATGATCAAAGGAGAATTTTGTATGAGATATGTATTAATTAGCGGGTCAACAGCAACTATAGCGGTAGAGGGGCGGTATGATTTGTGTAAAACAGCAGAGGTACAAGTAGAACTTACGCAAGCCTATCAGCAGGGATGCACAAAGGTCTGTGTTGATTTTTCGAAAACAACCTATATCGATTCTTCAGCAATACGTGACTTGGTAAAAACCAGAAGAAAAGTAACCCCTGAAAACTTTTCGGCAACAAATGCTACCGGTATTGTTTTAGCCGCATTAAAAGCTCCAAAACTTGATTCTTGGTTGAAAAAGTAAAGGGGGCGTATTCTATTGATTAGTTTATACTTGCGCCCTGATAAGACGCAAATTGTAAAGGGGAGGTTAAAAAAAGATAAGACTTTATCTGTTTCATGTGCAATGGAAATCCAGTCTTATTGGGCAGCACTTACTGATGCTCAGAATTTTTCGGAAGAAGATTTTTTTGACCAATCCAATGACTTAGGGGATCTCTTTAAGGAAATAAAAACAATTCTTCCTACGCTATATGAAGAAGTATATGTGGTTTTGCCAGATACCTTGTTTTGCAGTATCAACTGTGGCGAGGGTCTCACGGAAGATGAGTATATGGAGTTTGTACGAAAAACAACAGGGAAACCCGATGAGAATGTCTATTATTCATTTCCGGTAACAACTGCTCCAGGGGGAGAAAGTAAAAAAACTTTTTATGCAATCGACCGGACAATTGTCAATCGTTTGATTGCTGCAGCACAAAAAGAAAACATCTCTCTAACCTCTATTGAGCCAGCAAGCTATTCCTTTATAAGGTGTTGCAATCGCTGGAAAGAAGAACATTTTCTGATTGAGATTTTTGAAAAACAAGCAATAATGGTTTCCTATTCACCAGTCAGCGGTATTTTTAGTTTTTCAACTCCTTCACTGGCAAGCGAGCAGCTTATGGTTGATTTAAAGCTGGCAAATCAGGAGATAGAAAGTACAATTTCCTTATATGATTTTGCGGCTGAAAAAGTCTTTTCATCGATGAATGTAGATGTCCCTTTTAAAGTATTGACAGAGAAAAAAGATATTTTATCCTTGGATGTTTTTAAAAACCGTTTAGCTGACCCTGAAAGAATGCCTGAAAATGTTGATATTGATATTCCATTAGAATATCAGCAAGATTGGTTAATTCCGGTAGGAACACTTTTGCAAAGTACGGATAAGGAGCTCGATGATTTACCTGCATTTTTACACATTTCATCAGCGAATATCCTTCCAGCACAAATACAAATGACGGCAAAATTCAATCAGTGGAAACATTTAGTGAAAAAGTATAGCCGAATTATGATTATATGTTTTTTTGCGCTTA
>JBOFWC010000296.1:0-4799 GCA_051653405.1 Proteocatella sp.
GTTACTACAGATGATGGTTATGAAAAAATAACATTTGATTTAGATGAGCCACACATAGGAGTTTACATACCTAATATGGTATGGAAGGATATGTATGATTTTTCAAAAGACTCAGTACTACTTGTTTTAGCAAGTGAACCATATGATGATAGTGAATATATAAGAGAATATGATGATTTTCTAGAAGAAGTGAGGGGATAGGGTGCCTAAATTATCAATTATAATACCAGTTTATTTTAATGAAGATACACTTATGATGTTATATCAAGATTTAAAAGAAAAGGTATTGTGTAAATTAGAAGACTATGAAATAGTCATAGTAGATGATGGATCAGGAGACAATTCGTGGAAAATTATTAAAGATATTTCTAAATTAGATAATAAGGTAATGCCTATAAAGTTATCTAGAAATTTTGGATCTCATGCAGCGATGTTAGCAGGATATACAAATTGTACAGGAAATTGTGGAGTTATTAAAGCAGCTGATTTACAAGAAGACAGTGAACTTATTTTAAGTATGTATGAGTCATGGCAAAAAGGAAATAAGGTAGTATTGGCGGCTAGAGAAGATCGTGAAGAAGGATTTTTTCAAAAATTATTTGCAAACACTTATTATGCATTAATGCGAAAATTTGTTATGAAAAGTATGCCTAAGGGTGGGTTTGACTGTTTTCTTATTGATAGAAATGTTATAGAAGTTTTAAAATTATTAGATGAAAAAAATTCAGCAATTACATTACAGGTATTATGGGCTGGATTTAAAACAGATATAGTATATTATGTAAGAAGAAAGAGAGAAATAGGAAAATCTAGATGGACTCTTTCTAAAAAAATAAAATTAGTTATTGATAGTATGATGAGTTTTTCGTATTTTCCGGTGAGATTTATATCTGGCTTTGGAGCAACATCTTTTATAATATCAGCACTATGGGGAAGTTTATTAGTTTTAAATAAGATATTTAATGGCAGTCCAGTAAATGGTTGGACTACAATAGTAGTATTACTGCTTTTATCATTTGGAATAATAATGCTTACCCTTGGAATACTAGGGGAGTATATATGGAGGATTTTAGATGCATCGAGAAATAGGCCACCATATATTATTGATGAAATAAAGGAAGATAATAAATGTTAGAAAATATGAAAAAATTTTCTTTTAAAGAGTTAGCAAATCAATTTATAAAGTTTGGAATTGTAGGCGTATTAAACAATGGGGTATTTATATTATTTTATTATGTATTTCTAAACTTTAAAATTCACTATATAATATCAAATACACTGGCTTATATAATAAGCATACTTAATGCTTATTATTTTAATAAAAAATTTGTGTTCAAAACTGGGTCAAAAGGTATTAATTCTTTATTAAAAACTTATGTGAGTTATGGAATTACATTCGCAATATCAACGGTTTTGTTGTATAGTATGGTTAATTTTATTGGAATAAGTTCATATATAGCACCAATTATAAGCCTATGTATTACGATTCCAGTCAATTTCATTCTTAATAAATATTGGACATTTAAATAATCTAGGAGGAATTATGAAAGGAATAATTTTAGCAGGGGGTTCGGGAACAAGACTATACCCTATAACAAAATCTGTTTCAAAACAGATTTTACCTATATATGATAAGCCTATGATATATTATCCATTATCATCACTTATGCTTTCGGGTATAAGAGAAATACTTATTATTTCAACTGAAAGAGATCTTCCTTTTTTTCAAGAATTACTAGGAGATGGATCTGATTATGGATTAGAACTATCATATGCAGTACAAAAAGCACCAAATGGACTTGCAGAGGCATTCATAATAGGTGAAGAGTTTATAGAAAATGACAAAGTAGCACTAGTTTTAGGGGATAATATTTTTTATGGAAGAGGATTTTCTGATGTACTAAAAAATGCCTCAGAAATGAAAAATGGAGCAGTTGTATTCGGCTACAGTGTAAAAAATCCTAGCGATTTTGGAGTTGTAGAATTTGATAAAGACGGAAATGTACTTTCTATAGAAGAAAAACCAAAAGTTCCAAAGTCTAATTATGCAGTACCAGGCTTATACTTCTATGATAATGATGTAGTTGAAATTGCAAAAAATATTAAACCATCAGCTAGAGGAGAACTTGAAATTACGGCTGTAAACAACGAATACCTTAAAAGAGGTAATCTAAAAGTAGAACTTTTTGGTCGAGGGATGGCATGGCTTGATACAGGAACACATGAATCACTTTTAGAAGCTTCTGAGTTTGTTTCCATAGTTCAAAAAAGGCAAGGGCTTTATGTAGCTTGTATAGAGGAGATAGCATATAGAAAAGGATTTATTGATAAATCTCAGTTGATAAAGCTTGCAGAGCCTATGATAAAGACCGATTATGGAAAGTATTTGATTCACATTTCAGAGGAGGACTAGAATGAAAAATATTTTAGTTACTGGAGGAGCAGGATTTATTGGCTCTAATTTTATAAAATATATGTTAAATAAGCATGAGTATAATCTTGTAAATTTAGATTTACTTACATATGCAGGTAATTTAGAAAACTTATCTGAAGTAGAGAGTAATGATAGATATAAATTTGTAAAAGGCGATATAAGGGATGCTAAAGCTGTAGATAATATCTTTACAGAGTATAATATAGATACAGTAATTCATTTTGCAGCAGAATCTCATGTAGATAGAAGTATAGAAGAACCAGAAATGTTTGTGACTACTAATGTTTTAGGAACTCAAAATTTACTTAATGTTGCTAAAAAACATTGGAAAATAAATCCTAATGATAAATATTTTAGAGCGTTTAAAACTGGAGTTAAATTTGTCCATGTTTCGACAGACGAAGTTTATGGAGCATTAGGAACTACAGGAATGTTTACTGAAACTACACCACTTGCTCCAAACAGTCCATATTCAGCTTCAAAAGCGGGATCGGATCTTATAGTAAGGTCATATTATGAAACTTTTGGAATGCCTATCAATATAACGAGATGTTCTAACAACTATGGACCATATCAGTTTCCAGAGAAGTTAATTCCATTGATGATAAATAATTGTAAAAATAACAAAAATTTACCAGTCTATGGCGATGGAATGCAAATAAGGGATTGGTTGCATGTAAAAGATCACTGTAGTGCTATAGATACTGTATTACACAAAGGAATTGTCGGTGAAGTTTATAATATTGGTGGAAATAATGAAAAAGCAAATATAGAAATAGTAAAACTTATTATAAATGCATTAGGAAAAAATGAAAGTTTAATAAAGTATGTTCAAGATAGACCAGGGCATGATAGAAGATATGCAATTGATAACACTAAAATAACAACCGAACTGGGATGGGAACCATCATATACTTTTGAAAATGGAATAAAAGAAACTATAGATTGGTATCTACAAAACGAAACATGGTTAAATAATATTATTAATGGTGATTATGTAAAGTATTATAATGAAATGTATAATGGATAATTTATTTGAAAATGACCTTTTAAAGGTCATTTTTTGATATAATAATATTACATAAAATCTAAGAAGGGGATTATAATTTTGAAAAAAATTCTTTTGAATGGACTTCATTATGAAAAAAATGGAGCGGGTATATCAAAATATACACAAATGCTTATAAAATATTTTATAGCTGGGAATTATGAAGTAGATATCCTATTAAGAAAAGATTTATTAAAACAGTTTGAATCGGAAAGATTAATTTGTGCAAAAAATGATATACATGGAAGCAAAGATAGAATAATATATGAACAAATAAATGCAAATAAATTATATAAAGAATATGATTTGATTCATTTTCCAGACTATGCTACCCCATGTTTTTATAATGGAGCAAAGGTGGCTACCATACATGATATGGCGATGCATACTATGAGAGATAAATATACATTTATGCAAAATATCACTAAAAATACGCTTTTGAAAAATACTATAAAAAAAGCAGATTATTTGATATGTGACTCTTATTTTTCTCAAAAAGAACTTTTAAAATATTATCCAGAAGTTGAAAAAAAATCTAAAGTTATATGGATTGGAATTGAAGAGCCGAAGATAAAAGTGGATTGTGAACTTGAAAAAAATATTTTGGAAAAATTTAAAATAGATAGTCAAAAATACTTTCTGTATGTAGGAACCATTGCACCACACAAAAATATTTTAAATTTAATAAGAGCATTTGGAAGAATAAATGATGAATTTAATGAATACAAGCTGGTTATTGCAGGTAAAAAAGGATGGATGTATAAGGAAATATTTTTGGAAGTTGAGAAATTAAAGTTAGAAGATAGAGTTGTCTTTACTGATTTTGTAGATGACTACACATTGGAAGTATTATATAAAAATACAGCCCTTTTTGTTTCAACATCAGTTTATGAAGGATTTGGTTTTCCGCCTCTTGAAGCAATGATAAGAGAAATACCTGTATTAGTATCAGATATAGATATATTTAGAGAAACGTGTGAAGACAATGCTATTTACTGTAATCCAATACAAATTGAGGATATAGCTTGTAAGATAAGATGGATGCTAGAAAACGAGGAAATTAGATGCAAACTTGCTAAAAAAGGATTGGAAAGAGCAAAAACTTTTAATTGGGAAAAAACAGCTAAAGAAACTTTTGAAATTTATGAAAGCTTAATATAGATTAGGAGAAACTGTTTATGAAAGTTGCAATAGTACATGAATGGCTAAGTGTATATGGAGGTTCGGAGCGAGTGACGGAGATATTTCATGAAATGTTTCCAGAAGCCCCGATATATTGTTTGGTTTATGATGAAGAAAATATGCCAGAGCGTTTTA
>JBOFWC010000297.1:0-1543 GCA_051653405.1 Proteocatella sp.
GTTAAGAAATTTCGTCTTTCAAAAAGGTCCATGTCTTTCCAGTTATCTGGTAGTAGTTTTTCTAGATACTGCCTAACAAGTCCCTCTCTTTCATCAGACTCCATCGCATCCGATTGCTCTTTAAAAGCCATTTCTGCATCTTTTCCTGTAAGGTACAAAACTTCACCAGCTTTATATTTTGAAATAGCCTCCGCCCAAATTTGCTCAATGTTTTCAAGCTGCCAAGGCTTTTTCACGCTATCGCCACCAACCCTAACAGGCCAAAATCTTCTATTGCCTGTAATATCTCTTAAAAAACCACTTTCGCAGTTAGTACTTCCTACAATGATGCACTGCCTTGGATGACTTTCTACGTTAAATCCGTAGCTTGCTCTATATTTATCATCACTTCTAGAAATAAAGGATTTTACCGTTTCAACATCTACTTTTTTTATACCAGCAAGCTCTCCTAGTTCTAAAATCCAGTATCCTTGAAGTTTTTCAGCAGCCGCTTTGTCCCTCATATCTGATATTGTCAAGCTATCTGAAAACCACTTCATTCCAAGCTTAGAAAAGAAGGTGCTTTTTCCAATCCCCTGTGGTCCATTAAGAACTAAAATGTGGTCAAACTTAATTCCTGGTTCATATATTCTTGCTACTGCTGCACACAATGTCTTTCTTATAATCGCCTTTGAATAGGAAATATCTTCTGCTCCAAGATAATCAATTAAAAGTCTATCTATACGCTCTACTTCATCCCAAGGATCAAGTGAATCAAAATAATCTTTTATCGGATGAAATATTCTCTCTGCTGCTACTGCAAGCAGTGCATCCTTAAATTTACCCGGTGACCAAATTTTATAATGCTTATCAAAATACACTTTGGCACCTGCAAGATCAGAATCATTCCACCCAGGCTTTACTTGTTTCCAAGGCAGTTCTTTTTTAACATCAATACCGTCTCGGTGCTGATTATATGCAATGCCTTCAAGCCTTTTATCATATTTTAGTATCAAAACAATATTTGAAAGGGTATCTTTTATATCACCGTTTTTATTAAGTTCAAGGCCTGCCTGCCAGTTCTCATCATCAGGTTCAAAATCGTCTATAGCTTTGGCTTCTCTTTCTTTTGCTAGCTGTAATTTGATTTTCTCATTCTTAGTACAAAACTCCTGCATAGCTTTAAATGATGGTAGATTTGTTCCATCTTCATCTGAGTTTATATTGTAGTCAAGCTCATGAAATTTATGAATCCTAACAATATCAAAAGCATTGCAAAGTTTCCCTACAGCTGGATCTGTTGCATGATGAGAATAAGCAAACTTATCATCATAAACGAGTACTCCTGCGGTACTATCAGCTGGTATATAATCATATCTTCCAGGCATTAAAGATGGCCTATAAATATCACTTAAGAAAGCTTCAATAGCTGCTTGAATGGTATACACTCTGCAAAATACTCCTACTACACCTTCTTTTTCAAGAGGATCTGCCTGTTTACCAATATTATTTTTTACAAATGCTGTTTGTCTTGAAGATATAGGCCACTGTGAAGTATCCCTCC
>JBOFWC010000298.1:0-2265 GCA_051653405.1 Proteocatella sp.
GTAATCTATGGAATAGACGAAGGAGATGATTGGTCCGATGAAAATAACTGGTATAAAGCCAATCCGTCCCTTGGTCATACTATTGAGGTAAACAAAGTTAGGGCATCTTTCATAAGTGCAAAAGAGAATCCAGCGGAAGAAAATCTATTTAGGCAGCTAAGACTGAACCAATGGGTAAAACAATCCATACGTTGGATGTCAATGGATACGTGGAATAAGTGTGATTTTGCAGTAGATGCAGAGAGTCTTATCGGCAGAGAATGCTATGCAGGACTTGACCTTTCAAGCAGTATTGATATCACAGCTTTTGTCCTTGTTTTTCCACCTAGAAATGAGGAAGAAAAATACATTGTGCTACCATACTTTTGGATACCCGAAGAGAATATGCATTTAAGAGTGAGAAGGGACCATGTGCCTTACGATGTTTGGGAGAAACAAGGATTTATTAAAACTACTGAAGGTAATGTCATTCACTACGGATTCATTGAAAAATTTATAGAAGACCTTGGTGATAAGTACAACATTAAAGAAATCGCATTTGACAGGTGGAACGCTACACAGATGGCTCAGAACCTAGAGTATTTAGGATTTACAGTAGTACCATTTGGTCAAGGGTTTAAATTTATGGCACCACCGACCAAAAGGCTGATGGAACTTACTCTTGAGAAGAAAATAGCTCATGGAGGGAACCCAGTTCTAGCTTGGATGATGGATAATATTCATGTAAGAACAGACCCTGCTGGGAATATAAAGCCAGACAAAGAAAAAAGCACCGAGAAAATTGACGGTGCTGTGGCAATGATAATGGCACTTGATAGAGCAATTAGAAATGAAGGAAGCAGTGGTAGTGTGTATGATGATAGAGGAATTTTGATTTTGTAAAAAACTATTGACATGAATCCATTTATTTTGTATTCTTTAATTAGAAGCATACAAAATAAATGGTTTTAATCAAAGTCATTAGGAGGGAATAAAATGAAAATTTCATCATCATCAATAATATCAAAAATTAATTCTGATTTTACAAGTGTATATAGGCCGCAATCAAATTTCCCAGGGTCAGGAGCATTATGGAATGAATGTATAAATACTATTAACGATACTAAATTAATGAATCACATTATTTTCTGTAACGATGTAATGAAAATACCACCGGTGAAAACATTCCTAATGTCTAATAATGCAATTGTTTCGTTGTTGTCTAATGAAGAAAAGAAAGCAATAGGAGCCTTTTGGGGTTTTGTATTTAAGTTTGTTTTTGGATATACACAGCAAAAAGATAATGTTCCAATTAATACAAAAAGTGTAAAGAAAGCTGCGTATTTCTATGATCCAGTAGAACATATAGAGGTGGAAAATGAGTAAAGAGGCAGTACATGAATACCGAGATTACGTTGTTAAACAAAATATTTCTATCAATAGAGATTGTGACTTTAGATATTCTCTAAGTGTACCTTTAAGGAATTCACACGATAGAAGCGTACTGGTTATAATGAAAAATCCAAGTAAAGCAGATAACAAAATTTCAGATCATACAATTAATAATGTTATCAAATTTTGCAATAATTCATATAACACAGTGCACATTATGAATTTGTTTCCGTATTATGCAACTAACCCTGAAGAAATAAAGAAATTTATAAGCTCGGATAATTTTAGTGAAATTATGGAGCAAAACATTAGTGTCTTAAGTTCGCTATTGGGGAATGTTGATGATATTATTGTTGCTTGGGGCGGGAATAGTATAAAAAATAAATATGAATACCATAAGGCGATATCTTCAGTTATAGGAGAAATCAAACGTATAAATAGAAAAGTATACGCAGTTAGAAAAAAAAAATGTACTAAAAACCGGAAATATCCTTGGCATGCACAAGTTTGGGCGGTTAATCATGATTTAGAAAAGTATGAGTGGAAATTATAATATTACATAAGCACCTGGAACAAGGGTGCTTTTTTCATGTCCATTTTCAGGAGGTGATAAAATTTGAAGATACCATTTTTATCAAAGTTATTTAATTCAAGAGCAGACCCTAAAAATAGTTTTTTCAGTTCAACCTATAGTTTTTTCTTTGGATCAACCACCAGCGGAAAAACTGTTAACGAAAGAACTGCTTTGCAAACAACTGCGGTATATGCTTGTGTAAGAATTCTTTCAGAAACACTTGCTAGCTTGCCACTTCATATGTATAGGCATACGGATTCAGGCAAAGAAAAAGCGGGGTCAAACCCTTTGTATAGACTTCTTCATGACGAACCAAATCC
>JBOFWC010000299.1:0-1059 GCA_051653405.1 Proteocatella sp.
AAGTATTTGCAGCCACAATAAATAAAAATGGACTTATAAAATTTAAGGCTACCAAAGTTGGTGAAAATACAGCTTTAGCTCAGATTATAAAATTGATTGAAGAAGCTCAAAATTCAAAGGCACCTATAGCACAAATGGCAGACATTGTATCAGGGTATTTCGTACCAACGGTATTTGTAATAGCGATGCTAGCATTTGGATTCTGGATGATTAGAGGAGAGGGCCTTTACTTCTCACTCACAATATTCATATCCGTACTTGTAATAGCGTGTCCGTGTGCATTAGGTCTTGCAACTCCTACCGCCATAATGGTTGGAACCGGTAAGGGCGCTGAAAAAGGAATCCTTATAAAAGGTGGGGATGCTTTAGAGACTACTCACAAAATAAAAAGCATAATCTTTGATAAAACTGGGACCATAACAGAAGGAAAACCAGAAGTAACCGATCTAATTTCATTTAACGGCAACGATAAGAACCGTATTCTTCAGCTTGTAGCGTCAGCCGAAAAAGGAAGTGAGCATCCTCTTGGAGAAGCAATAGTAAGAGCCGCTGAAAAAGAAGCTATTGAATTGCTTGAAATAGATGAGTTTGAATCTATAACAGGAAAAGGAATAATAGTTAAAATAAAAGGTGAAAAAATAGAAATCGGAAACAGCAAGCTCATGGAAGGTATCAGTATATCAGAAGAAGCTAGAAAAAGCGCTGATGCACTTGCAAACACTGGAAAAACTCCAATGTATGTAGCAATAGATGGAAGGCTTTGTGGAATAATAGCTGTAGCCGATGTAATAAAAGTAGGAAGCATAACGGCAGTTAAGAAGCTAAAAGAAATGGGTCTTGAAGTTATCATGATAACAGGAGACAACAAATATACCGCAAACGCTATAGCGCAGCAGGCAGGAATTGATGTAGTACTTTCAGAAGTACTTCCTCAAGACAAATCAAACGAAGTCAAAAAACTTCAAAGTCAGGGCAAACTTGTGGCGATGGTAGGGGATGGAATAAACGATGCCCCAGCACTTGCCCAAGCAGACATAGGAATAGCTATAGGTTCAGGTA
>JBOFWC010000300.1:0-6191 GCA_051653405.1 Proteocatella sp.
TTTGTTATAAATATGAGATTTGTGGAAAGTTTTTCAAAGGATAGTTTTACGCTTAAAGGAGGGAAAGTAGTTCCTATTTCAAAGAAGCAATACAGTCTAGTAAGGGATACATATATGGATTATTTGATGTTAAAAGGAAGTAAGTGATAATATATAAAGATGAGACTAAATTTAGTCTTATTTTTTTGCATAAGTTTTTTAAATATAATATTTTTATAAAAATTTTTTATAAAATGAAACTTTTTTAGGGTATAAAGCGTCTAATAAGTGAAAGGCAGTAAAGAGGATCCTAGTTTAATAAAAAGGCAGGAAAGTACATGAACGTATATACAAAGGAAAAGTTAGAAGAATATATTCTAAATAGTAGAGAAAAACACTATAGGCTAGCATATAGTTATGTTAGAAACAAGGAAGATGCACTTGATATAATTCAAGACAGCATATATAAGGCTTTAAGTTATAAGGGAGAACTTGATGATAGCTATATAGAAACATGGTTTTACAGAGTTATCATCAACACCGCAAAGGATTATCTGAAGAAGGGAAGTAAGGTGGTTGCGATGGAGGATCAGCGATTGAGCGAGGAACTCGAAAAGCACAATCCCTATGAAGAAACAAAGAGCGTAGATGAGTTAAGCGAAGAGGTACATGAAGCCCTTGAAAAACTTTCTGACAGGGAGAGAGAGATTATAACCCTTCGTTACTTTGAAGATATGGAGCTAAAAGAAGTATCTGAGATAACAGAGCAGAACATTAGTACCGTAAAGAGTACACTATATAGGGCGCTTAAGAAACTTCAGGTAATATTAACTTAGAGCAAAGGAGAAGTCATGAAAGATAAAATAATAAACGATGTGAGACCTCCTATGGGAGATGAATATGTTGATATAGATTATGAGATATTAGAAGCTATGAAATCAGAATATAATGATATACAAATTCCTGATGAACTTGAATCAGTAGTTAGAAATGCTATTAAAACAAGCTCAAAAGGAAGGCTTAAATCTAGAAACACTAAAAGAAAGACAGAGGAGAATAAGATGAAAAAAACAGCTAAGATAGCAATTGCAGGAGTTGCAGCTGCAGCAGTAGTTTTTACTGGAGGAGTTAACTTGAGCCCAAGCTTTGCAGATTCAATGATGCAAGTACCAGTACTTGGAAGTATAGTAAGAGTAATTAACTTTAATCAGTTTAAATATGATAAAGAGACATATAATGCAAATATGGAGACACCTATAATAGAAGGATTAGAAAATGAAGCGCTTCAAAAATCGCTTAACAGCAAGTATTTAGAGGAAAATAAAAAACTGTTTGCAGAATTTGAAAAAGATGTGGCAGAAATGGAAAAGATTGGAGAAGGCGGACATCTTGGAGTAGATTCAGGGTATGAAGTTAAAACTGACAACGAAGATATACTTTCGATTGCAAGATGGGTTGTAAATACAGTAGGTTCTTCATCTACGACAATGCATTATGACACGATAGACAAGAAAAATCAGATTGTAATTACGCTTCCAAGTCTTTTCAAAGATGAGTCATATATAGATGTTATAAGTGAAAATATACTTGCTCAGATGAAGTCGCAGATGGAAAAAGATGAGAATCAAATGTATTGGATAAAAGGCGTTGATGGAATGACAGATGGTTTTGAAAAAATAACTAAAGATCAGCAGTTTTACATCAATTCAAAAGGCAAGCTTGTGATTTCATTTGATAAATATGAGGTAGCACCGGGAGCTATGGGAATTGTTGAATTTGAAATTCCAACAGAGGTAATAAAAGATATTTTAGTAGGAAATAGCTATATAAAACAATAGAGATAAAATTAAAATAAATTTAAAAAAGAATTATCAGTTTTCCTTAGAGGCTCTGATAATTCTTTTATTTTATTATTTTGAAACGCTTGAGAAGAAGCTTTCTCCAAATGCTGGGTTTTCTACTTTAAATATATCAGCAAGCGTAGCTGCGATATCACTAAAAGAAGCTCTTGTACCTAAATCTACTCCAGATTTTATATTTTCTCCGAAGATTAGCATAGGAACATATTCTCTTGAGTGGTCAGAACCCTCAGTTGTAGGGTCACATCCATGATCAGCAGTTATTATAACTATATCATCTTCTTTTAGAAGAGACATAAGTTCTCCAAGCTGAGCATCAAATTCGTTAAGGGCAGCTGCATAACCTTCGACATCGTTTCTATGACCAAATTTCATATCAAAGTCAACTAGATTTACAAATATAAATCCATCCTGACCTTCTTTAACCATGTCTATAGTTTTTTGCATGCCGTCAAAATTGCTCTTAGACTTAATGCTTTTTTCAATACCTTTTCCAGCAAATATATCATATATTTTACCTACACCTACAGTAGGAATATTCTTTTCTAGGATTATATCACAAATTGTTTTTCCCTGAGGCTCTAAAGAAAAATCTTTTCTATTAGAAGTTCTAGTGAAGCCTTGAGAAGAATTTCCTACAAAAGGTCTTGCAATAACTCTTCCAAGTGCATGTTCGCCAACAAGAAGCTCTCTTGCTATTTTGCAGTAGTTATAAAGCTCTTCTAGAGGTACGATTTCTTCATGAGCTGCGATTTGGAACACACTGTCAGCTGAAGTATAGACAATAAGGTCTCCAGTTGCCATATGCTGATCACCGTAGTCCTCAAGTACTTTTGTACCAGAGTATGGAAGGTTGCATAGAACTTTTCTTCCAGTTTTTTCACTGAAGCTGTCTAAAAGCTCCTTTGGAAATCCATTTGGATAAGTTGGAAGTGGATTTTTGCTTACAAGGCCTGATATTTCCCAGTGACCAATTGTAGTATCCTTTCCTTTTGAAGCTTCTGCCATTCTTGCAAATGAAGCAGAAGGATTTTTTGCACTTGGAGCGTAGTCAATACCTTCGATATTGAAAAGTCCAAGTTTTTCTAAGTTTGGAACATTAAGTTTTCCTGTTTTGTAATTAGCACGAAGCGTGTTGCTTCCTACATCACCATAAGCTTGAGCATCTGGAAGTTCACCTATACCTACGCTGTCCAAAACAATAAGCATCACACGTTTATTCATAGTTATTTCCTTTCTTTCTTTAAAACACTTTTTTAAAACTTACTTCAGATTAAACACATATAAGCTCTATGCCAAGGGAGATTATATGTTCCTGCCAATCTAATGATAAATGTTTATCGGTTATTATGGTGTCAAAATCCTTTAAATCTGCAAAATATACAGATTGAATTTTATCAAATTTTGAAGAATCGGCAAGTAGTATTTTCTGAAGACAGGATTCCATTATAGCATGTTTAGTAGCTAGTTCATAGCCATTTATACAGGTTATGCCTAAGTTTTTATGTACGCCTGCTGCGGAAACAAATACCTTTGTGCCCCTCGTTTTTTTTATTAGAGCCACGCCTTCTTCGCTTACAAACATCTGAGAATTTGAACGAAAGTAACCCCCTGAAAATATCATATCAACATTAGGTTTATCTTTTAATTTTAACATTACATTAATATTATAGAACAATGCTGTTATTTTTATATCATTAGGTATGAAGTTTGCCATCATCGCAGTGGTTGTACCATTATCGATTATTATTATGTCTCCATTATGAACAAGCTTAGCCGCTGCTTCACCTATCCTTATTTTTTCTGGTTTATTCAAGATTTCTTGATTATTGTAGTCATATAAATCAAATTCATCTTGAGAATTGTACATGGCTGCACCGCATACATTATGAACAAGTTTGTGTTCATTTAGTACAGCTAAATCCCTTCTAATAGTCATCTCAGAAACATTTAACATTGAAGATAATTCTTTTACACTAGCGCCCTTTTTAGTTTTTAAAATATCGATTATTTTATTAATACGCAAGCTTTTTCTATTGATTTTAATCCCCTACTTTTCTCTATGAATTTTTTAGTAATTCTTAATCTCAATACTATATATTATTTCATATTTTTGTACAAAATTCAATCATTTAAGGCGTTTATTTGCTAAAAAATAAACAAAAATAATTTTAGTTGGACAAATTTTGTAAAAAAGTACAACAATTATGATATAATTGAGTGGATGTATATTTTAGGAGGGCTTATGAGCAAAATAGAAAAAGATTTAACCCGTGGTAGTGTAATAAAACAGTTATGGTTTTTTGCGCTTCCTTTTATGATATCAAATATAGTACAGTCTTTTTATAATATAGCAGACATGTTTATTGTAGGAAAATTTGGAGGCCCAATAGGAATATCGGCCGTAAATATTGGGGGGCAGGTAACGTTTTTAATAACGAATATAGTTATAGGCCTAAGTGTTGGGGGAACTGTTGTAATTGGTCAGTTTATGGGAGCACGAGATAGGAAATCTGTATTAGAATCGATAAGCACGATGATGGTAGCTCTTTTTGTAGCGGCTATAATAATAACCATATCTATGATTTTACTTACAGATCCAATATTAAAGATGATAAAAACTCCAGCAGAGGCATATTCTCAAGCTAAGGAGTATTTGAGGATAACCGTTTCAGGTACGATATTTATTTTTGGATACAATGCGCTTAGTGCGGTAATGAGGGGACTGGGTGATAGCAAGCGTCCACTTTATTTTGTAATTATAGCATGCGCCATAAATATAGTTTTAGACATTGCATTTGTTGGGTATTTAAAAATGGGGGCCAAAGGAGCAGCGTTTGCTACAATAATATCTCAGGCCTCAAGTATGATACTATGTATAAGGTATCTTCAAAATACAGATTTTATGTTCGACTTTAAGTTAAAGTCATTTAAATTTTATAAAGATAAATTTATTATGCTTATGCAAGTTGGAATTCCAACATCAATTCAAAACGTAGCAGTAAATATATCATTTTTAGTTATGACAGGACTTGTAAATAGTTTTGGAGTAAATGCTTCAGCAGCGCTTGGAGTAATTTCAAAATATAATTCATTTGCAATACTTCCAGCAATAGCAGTGGGTTCTTCCGTATCAGCGATGGTAGCTCAAAACATGGGAGCAGGCAAAATTGAAAGAGCGAAACATACGATGTATGTGGGAATACTACTAGCCTCAGCTATAACAGTCCCTATATTTGCCCTTACTCAGCTTTATCCAGTACAGATAATAGCGGTATTTGATAATAATCCGCAAATGATAGCTGCCGGGGTTGAGTACTTGAGAACGCTTTCGCTTGACTATATTATAGTACCATTTATATTTTGTATGAATGGACTTATAACAGGAGCGGGACATTCGATGTTTTCATCTATAAATGGAGTTATTTCATCGTTACTTCTTAGAGTTCCATTTGCGTATATATTAGGAATGTATATGGGATATGGACTTTCAGGAATAGGTTTTGCAGCACCGCTTGCAAGTATTGGTGCATTAATTTTATGTATTTTTTATTATGTTTCAGGGAAATGGACTAATAATACAATTATAGAAAATTAAATAGGGGAACTATATATGGTAAAAATTGCAGTTTGTGATGATATGGAAGTTGACAGGGATAGGATAATAAGGCATATTGAAACTTATTTTAAGGAAAACCCATATAATTATCAAATTTTTGAATTTGATAAAGGCTCAAAACTGGTAGCAGATTATATGGATGAATATATGCAGTATGATTTAATATTCTTGGATATATTTATAAAAGATGATAATGGGATAGATATTGCTAAGGCGATAAGAAAGTATTCAAATGATGTAAAAATAATATTTATGAGTACCTCAAGGGAATTTGCACTTGAGAGCTACGATGTTTTTGCATATAGTTATCTTTTAAAGCCTGTCGAACAATCCAAGGTAGTATTTTTGATGGATAAATATTTAAACGAGACAAATGAGTCGAGAAAGTGCCTCACAGTGACACTAAGAGGTAAAATAATAAATGTAAATTATTCAGATATTGTATATATTGAAAGTAAAAATACTGCGGTTATAATTCACAAGAAGAACGGCGAAAATATAAAGATTTATGATAAGCTTTGTAATATAGAACATAGGCTAAACAATAGAAGATTTTTGAGATGTCATCAGAGCTATATAATAAATATGGACTATGTAAACTGTGTCGATACAGAGTTTGAGACAGTTACTAATGACAAGGTACTTATAAGGAAGCGTGGATTAAAAGAGATAAAGGATAAATATTATAAGTATACAATGGAAAGAATAGAGTGCTAGGACAATTGAAATTGTAG
>JBOFWC010000301.1:0-1803 GCA_051653405.1 Proteocatella sp.
CATCTAGAGTTGGAATTATACGATTATGTCAATTGGTTTAATAATCATCGGATTCACGGAACGCTAGGGTACTTAACCCCAGTTCAATTTCGCAATCAAGCCCTTAAAAAAGTTGTCTGATTTACTGTTGACAATCCACCAACCATTATTCCGATATGTGATATACTATAGACAAACTATACCAGAAACTAAGGATGGTTCTCTCTTGGAATATAAAACAGTGAAAGAAATTTCGGAACAATGGGGCATATCAGACCGGCACGTCCGCCTACTTTGCCAGCAAGGAATTATCGATGGTGTTATACAAAAAGGCAGATCTTACTTAATTCCTGAAAATACGATTAAACCAGTGGATAAGCGCTATACGAAAAACAAAACTATTTCGCCACACTACCAACCAATCTTCGCAAAAATTGATGAACTCAAAGATACACTTGATCAGCGGCGCCCGCTGACACAGGGAGAATTAAAACGATTACATGAAAAATTTACGATCGAATTTACTTATGATTCCAATGCCATCAAAGGAAATACTTTAACCTTACAGGAAACAGCAATGGTATTGGAGGGTATCACCATCGATACAAAATCGCTAACGGATCACTTGGAGGTTGTCGGCCACAAAAATGCTTTTAAATATGTGCAACGCATCGTCAGCGAAAAAGTAGAATTATCCGAATTCGTAATAAAGAATATAAACACACTTGTTCTTATGGATCACCCTGAATACCGAGGCCTATATCGCCAAATTCCGGTACGCATTATTGGAGCATCGCATGAGCCACCGCAGCCATATCTTGTACCAATCCAAATGGAACAACTCCTACAGGAGTTAAAAAAAGAACAGCTTCATCCTATAGAAGCTGCTGCTTTATTTCATTTAAAGGTTGAAGGCATCCATCCATTTATTGACGGCAATGGTCGTACCGGCCGCTTGATTTTAAATTTCATGCTGATGCAAAATGGGTATCCGCCAATCAATGTAAAATTCGCTGACCGCCGCAAATACTATGGCGGATTCGAAGAATATTATAACAATGCTGATCATTTTCCTATGGTAAAAATGATTGCAAATTATGTCGAAGAACAGCTTGCTTTATATTTACGCATAATTTCTTAAGCTATACTTTCATATAATAATTCTAAAAAAGCCATTATCATCAAATAATCAGTTTGGTGACAATAGCCTTTTCTCCATAGCATCATAGCTTCTTCAAGCAAATAAACATCAAGAATTTCATCCAATTAATCGAATATAATCCCGCTGTGCCTCTACTACCCGTTCCATAATAAACTGTATAAATACAGTCTCGTTTTCATGCCCTTTTTCCAATGCCGCAATATATTCGCTACGGCAAATTGGCGGAATAACTACAATCGGATATCCATCCTGCAAAAGGGCCAAGTTCAATAAAAGTCTTGCCACTCTGCCATTTCCATCAACAAAAGGATGAATATAAACAAATTCTTGATGCAGTTTGGCTGCAAAAACAACCGGATGCTCTGATGCTCTTACTTTATTGAATTTCTCGATCATCGCCGACATAAGCATATCGATTTGATCGTAAGGAGCAACATTATATTCCGATCCGCTGATAAATACACGTTGTTTTCTATATACACCCGCATTTATTTCATCGATTCCTTGATAAAACAATTTATGCAGCTGCTTTATATGCTCTTCCAATATAGTTTTTTCTTTTGTTAAATTATACATAAAATCATAGGCTCTTTTATGTCCCACTGCTTCTAAAATATCTTTTAATGGTTTCCCGCCAACAGTAAGTCCATCTTCCAAGATAA
>JBOFWC010000302.1:0-11497 GCA_051653405.1 Proteocatella sp.
AACTACTGTGTAAATGAATGTAAATACTGTGGCTATCACTATTCTAACTGTAATATGAAACGAAAAAAGCTTACTCAAGAAGAAATTACAAGAGAGGTAATTGCACTTCAAGATATGGGCCATAAGCGTTTAGCGCTTGAACTTGGAGAGGATGCTCAAAATAACCCTCTTGAATACTTATTAGAGAGCATAAAAACAATATATTCAATAAAACATAAAAATGGAGCGATAAGAAGAGTTAATGTAAATATAGCCGCAACTTCTGTTGAAGACTACAAGAAGCTTAAGGATGCGGGAATTGGAACTTATATATTATTCCAAGAAACTTATAACAAAGCTACTTACGAAGATATGCATCCTAAAGGTCCTAAGCACAATTATGCATATCACACAGAGGCGATGGATAGAGCGATGGAAGCGGGCATAGATGATGTTGGAATCGGAGTGCTTTTGGGACTTCATGAGGATTATATATATGACTGCGTAGGAATGATGCTTCATGTAAAACATCTTGAGGATACTTTTGGAGTAGGGCCTCACACAATGAGTTTTCCTAGAATAAGAGCGGCGAGTGATGTGGAGCTTTCAGAGTACAGAGGAATTACAGATGAGAAATTTAATACGCTGGTAGCTATATTTAGACTGGCGGTTCCATATACAGGCATTATAATATCTACAAGAGAAACTATGGAAAATAGAGCAGAGCTTTTAAAACTTGGAGTATCACAGCTTAGTGGAGGTTCATGTACAGGCGTTGGGGGATACGATGAGATGGCTAAGACAGAGAAGCAAAATACATCTCAGTTTGATGTAGAAGATCATAGATCGCTTGATGAGATTACTCTAGACCTTGCCAAAAATGGATATATACCAAGTTTTTGCACCGCATGTTACAGAGAGGGCAGAACTGGAGATAGATTTATGGCACTTGCAAAGTCTGGACAAATAGGAAATGTCTGTCAGCCTAATGCACTTATGACGCTTCAGGAATATCTTTCAGATTATGCATCTGCAGAAACTAAAGCGGTAGGAGAAGCTGTTATTAATGAACAGGCGGACAAAATTCCAAATGAAATGATGAAACAAAAAACTAAAGAGTGGCTTAAACTTATAAAAGAAGGTCAGCGAGATTTTAGAGTATAATTTAAAGGAATTATAACTTAGCAAGGAAGGAAATAAATCATGGCAGTAAATGAACTAACGAATGCTCCAAATGCGACAAGACTTCATATTGCTATATTTGGAAGGCGAAATAGTGGAAAATCCTCCCTTATAAATGCGATTTCAAATCAAGAGACGGCACTTGTAAGTGATGTGGCAGGTACGACGACAGACCCCGTGTATAGACCTATTGAACTAAATCCAATAGGCCCATGTGTGCTTATTGATACTGCAGGATTTGATGATGAGGGCAGCTTAGGGAAGATGAGGGTTGAAAAGACTGAAATCGTGCTTAATAAGACCGATATGGCGGTGCTTGTAATTTCGGCAGTACAGGGCGAATACGAGGAAGAACTTAAATGGCTTGATAAGCTTGAGGAAAAGAAAATTCCTGTACTCTTGGTAATAAATAAGATGGATTTATTAGAAGGGGAGGGCGAAATTTTAAGCCGTAAATTCCCTGTATCCCTACTAGAACTTCCAACTATAGAAGTAAGTGCTAAATCAGGACACAATATAGACAATCTAAAAAAACGCCTTACACTACTTGCGCCTAAAGATTTTGAACTTGAATCCATAACAAGTCATCTTATTAAAGAAGGGGATCATGTGCTTTTGGTAGCACCTCAGGATATTCAGGCACCTAAGGGAAGGCTTATACTTCCACAAGTGCAGACAATAAGAGATCTGTTAGATAATAAGGCCCTTGTAACGGTTATAACAACAGATAAGCTTAAGCAGACTTTGGAACTTTTCAAAGCGCCACCTCAGCTTATAATAACGGATTCGCAGGTGTTTTCTGAGGTTAAGAAGCTATGTCCTAAAGAGTCTAGACTGACATCATTTTCAGTGCTGATGGCAAGGTATAAGGGCGATATAGATACTTTTGTAAGTGGGGCTTCAGCTATAGATTCGCTTTCAGAAGAAAGCCATGTGCTTATTTTGGAAGCTTGTACGCACAATCCTCTAGATGGAGATATTGGAAGGATTAAGATTCCAAATATGCTCAAAAAGCGTTTTGGAGAAAATATAAGGCTTACTTGGAAAAGTGGGCAGGATGTGCCAAAGGACATGGATCCCTATGATTTGGTGATTCACTGTGGAGGTTGCATGCTCAATAGACAGCATGTACTTTCAAGGATAGAAAGCTGCAAGAAGCATGATACTCCAGTTACTAATTATGGAGTGTTTATAGCTCATATGACAGGGATTTTAAAAGATGTGGTGTATTAAAAATATTCAATTTTTCTAGAAGATACTGCCTTTAATTACAGGTGGAAAATGTAATAAATATCGGTACTTGTTTGGGGATAAGTTATCCACAAATGTGCATAACTTATTTATAAATGTTGATAAATCAATAAAAACTTATATAATAAAACTAAATATATCCACAAAAAATCTGTGTGTAATAGAATTTAATTCTAAAACACACAGATTTTTTATATTCCAATTTTTTATATTCCAAGCTTTTCCATTTTTCGATAAAGGGTTCTAAGGCTTATACCAAGTGATTGAGAAATTTTATTTTTACCCTCTAAGGAGTAGCCATATTTATCAAGAAGGTCTAATATATTTTGTCTTTCAACATCTTCCCTGCTTGGAGATTGAGTATCTTGGATCTTTATACTTTCGTAGTGAAGTTTTGAAGGGAGATCCTTTAGCGTCATAAGAGAATTTTCAGATAGATTGGCAGCATATTCTATAACATTTTGGAGCTCTCTAATATTTCCTGGCCAGGAGTAAGCTTCAAAAAAATTTTTTACAGGAACAGAAAAATTTTCTATAGGAGTATCAAGTTTTTGTTTTAGCCTTTGAAGATAATTTTCTGCAATTGGAATAATATCAGAGGTTCGTTTTCGAAGTGGAGGAAGCTCTATATTTATAGCGCTTATTCTGTAGTACAAATCTTCTCTAAATTTTCCGGTTTTCATCATTTCTAAAAGATTTTTATTTGTGGCAGCTATAACTCTTATGTTAAGTGATATTTTCTCGGTTGAGCCCACTCTTTCAAGCTCATATTCTTGAAGTACTCTAAGGAGTTTAGGCTGTGCACAAAGCGGCATTTCGCCAAGCTCATCAAGAAAAAGCGTTCCGCCCTGAGCCATTTCTATTTTTCCGATTTTGCCCCCCTTTTTAGCACCCGTGAAGGAACCTTCCTCATATCCAAAGAGTTCACTTTCAAATAAGTTTTCAGGAATGCTAGAGCAGTTTATAGCGACAAAAGGGTATTTTTTTCTATGGCTGCGTTCATGAATAGCTTTAGCGACAAGTTCTTTTCCTGTGCCAGTTTCTCCGGTTATAAGTACAGGCGTAGGGCTGTCAGCGAGTTTGGTTATTAGCGAGTGAACTTTTTGAGTTTCTTCACTGTCACCTACTATTCGCTTAAGGTAGGTATTGTCGGTTTCATCCAAGAAGATTTCATTAGAGAGTCTAAGGACTATAGCAGACACTGCCTCGTTTTTTACTATATTTTTAGTAGTGAGGCGAGCACAATAATTTTTCATTGTAATTTCGTTTTCAAAAAATTCTTCTCCAGCTAAGATGCGTTTTACTATATTCTCAGGAAGTATGTGCCATAGGGAAGAGGTCATTAGATTGCAGGAACTAAGATTTTTTACGGCAATTGAATTGCAGTGAGTTATTATTCCATTGGAATCTGTAAGCAGAAGAGAACTTCGAGAAACGCTAAAAATTCCATGAACTAAATATTCTGTATTGGAAGATATCGAGTCTCCGGTGTGATTTACAATAATTTCACCTAAAAGACTTGATAGTTCGGTTATTACATTTTGGTATATTTCAGGGGTTGAAGAAATTCGCTGATGGCCTTCTTTTGTAAAGGAAGTTATGGCAATAACGCCCATTACCATGCCATCGGCCTTTATACAGCTTAATATTTCAATAGTGGAGGGACAGTTGTCTTTGAAACGGCAGCCTATACAAGAAGCCATTTCTCCAGGCTTATTTACAAGGACACTCCCATAGCTCAAGACTTCATTTATGGATGGAGCATGTACGGAGCGACCTTTTCGTTTTAGGTATGTAGGCGTGCAGCAGAAAATGTTGGCATCATTGTCAAATACGGCAACTTCAACTTTTAAAGAATCAGCTACTCCCGTAATCACACGCTGTATAGATGAATAGACATCAGTTAAATTGTACATGCAATCCCTCTTTTGAGTTTTCAGATTATTCTGCCGTCATTATATATCAAATTGACATAATTGACAAGTCACAATAGTGGTTTGACATAAAATTTGACATTGACTATGAGATTTGACAATTAAAATGACAAGTAAATTTGGAAAAGGAGTTATTTCTAGGATAATTATCATTTAAGCAAAATTTTAGATATTAAAAAAACCTTGGTTTACAATAGGGTTTAGGATATTTAATTGGGTAATAATATAGAGGGCTCTAAACTTGGCACAGTTTGTGCAATACAATATAGCAAGGTAAAGAGTTAAATAAAAATATTAAATAAAATACATACAGGAGGAAATTAAAATGTTGTACAAAAAAGATCTATTAGACTTAACTGGTAAAGTGGCAATAATAACAGGCGCAGGTTCAGGAATAGGACTTGGCACAGCGCAGCTCCTTTCGGCTTATGGAGCAGCAGTAGCTATGGTGGATGTAAGTGATGACGCAGAAAAGCAGGCGGAGGAAATTAGAAGCGAAGGCAGAAACGCAGCATTTTTCAAATGTGATGTAAGAGATGAAGCGCAGGTGAAAGCTACAGTAGAAGCAGTCAAACAAAAATTTGGAAGAGTAGATATTCTTTTTAATAATGCAGGGGTTACAGTACGAAAAACTATGGTTGATCTTTCTGAAAAAGAATGGGATTTTGTACTGGATGTAGGCTTAAAAGGATTATTTTTATTCTCTAAACATACAATTCCCGTAATGGAAGAAGTTGGTGGAGGAAGTATAATAAACACAGGTTCTGGCTGGGGAATAAAAGGTGGCGATATGGCCGCAGCATATTGTGCAGTAAAGGGTGGTATTGTCAATGTGACAAGAGCGATGGCAATAGATCATGGGTCTAAAAATATAAGAGTAAATAGTGTCAACCCAGGGGATACTGATACAGCAATGCTTAGGGATGAAGGCGTTCAGACGGGGATTGTAAAAGATGAGGTTTCTCAGAAAGAATATCTTGATGATTGTGGAAAAGGAAGACCGCTTTCAAGAATTGGAATGCCAGAAGATATTGCAAATGCAGTACTTTTCCTTGCAAGTGACCTTTCGAGCTGGGTTACAGGGTCAGCACTTGTGGTAGACGGTGGAGGAATTGCTTAATATTTTTAAGGAGGATTAAGACTATGAGAGGATTTAAGAATCACCCATATATACCAAATTCAGATCCAAAGATTCAACAGGAGATGCTTAATTACTTAGGATTAAATTCACTTGAAGAGCTTCATGAGGATGTACCTGAAGAAATAAAACTAAATAAACCAATGGACTTAGAAAAGGCTATTCCATCAGAGTATGAACTAAAGCGCCATATGATGTCCATACTCAAAAAGAATGAAGATTGCACTGAAAATCTATGTTTTTTAGGCGCAGGGTGTTGGCCTCATTATGTACCAGCAATCTGTGATGAGATAAACAGCAGAGGCGAATTTTTAACTGCATATGGGGGAGAACCATACAATGACTTTGGAAGATTTCAAACGCTTTTTGAATATCAGAGCATGATTGCAGAGCTTGTAGACATGGAAGTTGTAAATGTACCAACTATGGACTGGACACAGGCAGCATCAACATCTATAAGAATGGCAGGCAGAATGACTGGACGAAAAGATGTGCTTATAGCAGGTACGGTTTCTCAGGAAAGACTAAGTGCAATAACTAATTATTGTCGCGCTGATTTAAATATAATAAAACTTGAGTATTCTCATAAGACTGGGCTTATGGATCTTGAAGATTTAAAGAAAAAGATTTCAGAAAATACAGCGGCAATTTACTTTGAAAATCCATCATATCTAGGTTTTGTAGAGACTCAGGGTGGTGAAATATCAAATCTAGCTAAAGCAAGTGGAGCTGAACTTGTGGTAGGGGTAGACCCAATCTCTCTTGGAGTACTTGAATCGCCAAGAGCGTATGGCGCAAATATAATATGTGGAGATCTTCAGCCTCTTGGAATTCATATGAACTATGGGGGAGGGCACGGTGGTTTCATGGCAACGCTAGATGAGGAGCGTTATGTAATGGAATACCCTTCAAGACTATTTGGAATAGCACCTACTATAAAAGAAGGTGAATACGGTTTTGGGGATGTAGCATATGATAGAACTTCTTTTGGGCATCATAGAGAAAAAGGGAAGGAATATGTAGGGACACAGGCAGCACTTTGGGGAATAACTGCAGGGGTATATCTAGCGACTATGGGACCAAAGGGAATGCAGGAGGTTGGACAAAATATAATACAGAAAAATCTCTATGCTAAGCAGCAAATAGCTAAACTTAAAAATGTAGAGCTTGGAATTGACAGTTTTTCATTTAAAGAGTTTGTAGTAGATTTTAATAAGACAGGAAAAACTGTAGCGGAGATAAATAAGATTTTACTATCTAAAAATATATTTGGAGGTAAGGACCTTTCTGAAGAGTTTGAACATATGGGTCAAAGTGCACTCTACTGCATAACTGAAATTCATACCAAGGAAGACATAGATTACCTTGTAAATTCACTAAAAGAAATCGTAGAGGGGGAGTGCTAAAATGAAAAAGATAGATAGAAGCAAAGTGGTTAGAGATTTTCATCAGGCTAAATGGGATGAGCCTATAATATTTGAACTTAGCACTCCAGGAGAAAGAGGAATTGTAGTACCAAGTGCAGAACAGGAAATAACTGCTCAAGTGGGCGATGGTTTTTCAGCAATTCCAGATAGTATGAAAAGAAAAAGTATACTTGAGCTTCCTGAGATTTCCCAAAACAGAGTACTTAGACATTATACGAGACTATCCCAAGAGACTCTGGGGGCAGATGTGAATCTTGAAATAGGCCAGGGAACTTGTACGGTTAAATACAGTCCAAAGATAAATGAGTTAATAGCGAGAAGTCCTAAAATTACAGAGCTTCATCCTCTTCAAGATCCGTCTACAACTCAGGGGATACTGGAAGTTATGTACAAGATGGATAAATCGCTTCAAGCGATATCTGGGATGGACAGATTTACATTCCAGCCATCTGGAGGAAGTCAGGCGATATATGCGATGTCGGCCCTTGTAAGAGCTTATCATGAAAAACAGGGAAATACCCAAAAAGATGAAATCATAACTACAATATATTCTCACCCATCTGATGCAGCAGCACCAGTGGTTGCAGGCTACAAAGTAAAATATATATTCCCAGATGAACATGGATATCCAGATTTTGAAGCGTTTAAAGAAGCGGTATCAGATAAAACTGCAGCCTTTTTTATAGCGAACCCAGAAGATACGGGAGTTTACAATAAACATATTCTTGAGTTTACAAAGCTTGTGCATCAACATGGAGGTCTTTGCTGTTACGATCAGGCAAATGCAAATGGACTTTTGGGAGTTACACGCGCTAAGGAAGCCGGATTTGATATGTGTTTCTTCAATCTTCACAAGACATTTTCTACGCCTCATGGATGCGGGGGACCAGCTTGTGGAGCTATGGGGGTTACCAAAGAATTAGAATCATTTCTTCCAGTTCCGCTTGTAGATTTTGATGGAGAAGCTTACTATCTAGATTATGAACTTGAAAATTCCATAGGAAAGATAAGAAGTTTCAGTGGGGTAGCACAAGTAGTGCTTAAAGCCTATTCATGGATACGAAGCCTAGGCTCAGAAGGCCTTTATGAGGTTGCGAAGGTAGCTGTATTAAACAATAACTATATGTTTAAGAAATTAATGGAAGTAGACTGTGTAGATGCGCCATACATCAAAGGAAGACAGAGGGTAGAGCAGGTTAGATATACGCTTGAGAAAATGTTTAATGATACAGGGATTGGGACTGGAGATGTACAGCGACGAATGATGGATTTTGGAACTCATTACTGGACAAGTCATCACCCTTACTATATTCCAGAGCCAATAACGCTTGAACCGACAGAAACTCCTTCAAAATCAGACTTAGATGAATATATAGCTATCCTAAAGCATGTGATAAATGAAGCTTATGAAAATCCCGAAATATTTGAAAATGCACCTCATAGAAGTGTATCTCACAAAGTAGATGAATCCGGAATGGATGATCCTCAAAAGTGGGCAGTTACTTGGAGAATGTACAACAGAAAATATAAGTAAAATAAGAGTAAAATATAAGTATAAGTAAAAGAAAGATTAATTTGGGCGACATTTATGTCGCTCATTTTATCATTGGAAAGCTTTAGCGTTTGGAGGTGATGATGTTATGAAAAAAATAGGGTTTTTAGTAAATCCCATAGCAGGAATGGGTGGAAGAGTAGGGCTTAAAGGAACCGATTTTTTAGTAGAAGAGGCGCTTAAAAAAGGAGCTGTGCCAGAAGCCCAGCTTAAGGCTAAAAATGCTATCAAAGAATTAGTCGAGCTAAAGGATAAATTTGAAATATATACTGGGCCTGGGAATCTTGGAGAGGATATACTCTTAGATATGGGCCTTATGCCTCACATATTAGAAATCAAGCGCAGCGATAGTGCAGAAGATACCAAGGCACTTTGTAAAATCTTTAGTAACGTGGACTTAATAGTATTTGCGGGAGGCGATGGCACGGCAAGAGATATCCTTGATGCTACAGATGCTAATAAACCTGTGATAGGAATACCTGCAGGCGTTAAAATTCATTCGGCAGTCTTTGCAAAAAGACCTAGAGAAGCTGGGATTTTGCTGAGTAGATATATAAAAGGAGAGCTCAGAGGACTTCAAAGTGCAGAGGTAATGGATATAGATGAGGAGCTATATCGGGAGGAAATAGTGTCTTCAAAACTCTATGGATATTTAGAGGTACCATATGACACCAAGCTTCTTCAAGGGAAAAAATCAAGAAGCCTATCCTCAGATAGTGCAAGCCAGCAGTCTATAGCGTGGGACATAGTGGATAATATGGAAGCAGAGGTGCTTTATATAATAGGGCCAGGGTCAACTACTAGTTATATAATGAAGACTCTAAATATAGAGGGAACTCTTATAGGCTTTGATGCAGTTTTAAACAAGAAGCTAGTAGGGAAGGATATGGCGGAAAGAGATATACTGAGGTTAATTGAAAAATTTAAAAGCTTAAATATAAAACTTGTGCTTACGCCAATAGGAGGTCAGGGCATAATATTAGGACGAGGAAATCAGCAGCTAAGCAGTGAGGTGCTAAGACACATAACTAGAAAAGACATAATAGTTGCAGCTACAAAGACAAAGTTAGAAGAACTTAGGGGAAACCCATTTATAATAGATTTGCAGGATGAAGAAATGCTTCAAACTCTTAAAGGATATATGAACGTGGTAACGGGATATAACGAATATGCGGTATATAAAGCGATATAAAAATAAAGAATGCTATTTCTGAATAATAAGCCATATAAAAAACAGCAGTTTTTGTATTTGAAGCTACATATCAATACAAAAAACTGCTGTTTCATTTATTAGATTACATCTTTTATCATTGAGTGAGCATAATCTTCATCAATATTATATTTTTTAACATAATACTTATGAAGTACATTTTGAAGGATTAAAAGTAAAACAATACCTATAGCTAATAGTATAAATGGAGATACTTTTGTGAATCCATATATAGTATAAAGAACCAAGATAACTCCACCGACGGTAGAAGCATATGGAAGCTGAGTTTGAACGTGGTCGATATGGTCTGCACCGGAAAAGATTGAAGCCATTACTGTAGTATCGGATACCGGTGACGAATGATCCCCAAATATAGCACCTGAAAGTACAGCTCCAGACATTCCGATAGCTACATTTACATCTCCAGTTAAAGAATAGGCTAGAGGGATTGCAAGTGGGGTCATTATAGCCATAGTTCCCCAAGAGGTACCTGTTGCAAATGCAACTCCAATTGAAAGTAAAAGCACAAGTGGAGGAAGAAGTCCAAATGGAACATTATCTCCAATAAGATGTATTACATATGCAGCAAGTCCAAGCTGTTTAGTTATAGCTCCTAGAGACCATGCCATTATAAGGATTGCACCAGTAAGCACCATAAGTTTAAAACCATCTACGATACAGGCCATAGTTTCATCAAAGGTCATGATTTTACTTGAAATAGCTATAACTACGCCTGTAAGTGCCATTACAAAAGATCCCCATAAAAGCGCTGCTCTTGCATCACAGGTTTCAAGTATTGCCATTATGCCTTGTGGAGCTGCTTCTCTTCCAGTCCAATATATTCCAATAAGTATAGTTATAAGCGAAAGTGCAATTGGAAGCACGAATGATTTAATCATAGGTTTTGTTTTTTTAGGTTCACCAAGCTCAGAACTTACGTTTAACATAGGATTAGCACCTTTTCTCGTGAACTCCCCAGTAGTCATGCAGCGACTTTCCGCCTTAAGCATAGGTCCATAATCTTTTCCAGTATACATCAAAAAGCCTACAAATAGCAGTGTAAGAATGGAGTACATATTAAAAGGAATACTTTTTATATAAGCCGCAACAGGTTGGATAGTATCTATTCCAGCGACTTCAAGTCCCTGACCAATCATTCCGATTTGATAAGCTATCCAGTCAGATATAAATATAGCGGCAGCAGGAGCTGCAGTGGAATCAAGGACATAGGAGAATTTTTCAGAAGATATTTTGTATTCTTTGCATATATCCCTAAAAACATTTCCGTCAACAGCAGCTACAAGGCAGTCATTTATAGAAGTGGCCATTCCAAGACCCCAGGTAGCAAGACATACAGAGCGGCGTTTTTTAAAGCGTTTTTTAGCGGCTTCTGCGAGCGCAAAACTTCCGCCAAGTCTCCAAATAAAAGATATTCCAACTCCCATAAACATAGTAAATAATAATAACATTGCATTTGAAGGGTCAGTCATATTCTCTACAATTATATTCAGAGAGTATGTAACTCCACCAATTGGATTCCAGCCAGAAATTATAAGAGCACCTGTGAATAATCCTGCAAAAAGAGAGATAAGAACTTGCTTAGTTATAAAACAAAGCGAAATAGCGACTATTGGCGGTAGCAGACAAAGAATACCGTATGAAGCTTCCATATTATTTCCTCCTTTATTAAAATATGTATGTTCTATAGAATAATAATGCATTAATCGTGCCAAAAAATAAATATTCGCAAAATTAATTCAAAATTCAGTAAATTTTTAGTATTTTCAATAGGAATCATTAATATAGAATAAATTTATAGCTCTG
>JBOFWC010000303.1:0-5170 GCA_051653405.1 Proteocatella sp.
CCAAAAGGACTGCATTATCCCACAAAACCCAACAACCATTTTTGTAATAAGAGGCATTTCAGCATGTGTATCTGCCAACAAATCGCCTAACATCGGAATTACAAAAAATATTGCTATAGCCAGCAGCCCTAAAAGTAAAAGGATGAAGATTTTTGTTGTCCAAAGAGTAGGGTTAATTTCTCTTTTTATGTCAATCTTCTGCTCCAAATCAACTACAATTTCATTTAAAAGGGCTGTAGTCTGCCCTGTCGATAAGCCCATTTTCAACATTTCAACAACAAACGATGGAAAAAAGCTGGGATGTTTACTCAATGCTGTTGGAAAGGCCACTCCATTTTCTAAATCCCGAGTAAGATTTTCCATGATTTTTTTCAGAATTGGTTTATCAACTGAGTCTCTAAATATTGGCACACTCTCTGTAACAGATATATTAGCTGCACCATACCGATGTATATCCTTAAAAAAATCGTTTAAATCTTTTATATCCGGCTTACTCTCGAAAAGCATTTTACTCCTCCTTCCCTATGACACGAACAATTTCCTTAAAATCAACTCGGCCACTTGCAACCATATCAACACCTTTTTCCCACATTGATTTAAAATCACGTTTTTTTAATATGTTTTCAACTTGTTTGAAACTGCTTTGATTTAGTAAAGCATCCCTTAATTCATTGTCGAATATAACATATTCATCAACAGCAATTCGCCCTTCAAAACCATGCCTGCACTCAGGGCAGCCCTCCCCACGTTCTTTTAATTTAGCTGCAGATAATCGTTCTATTTCCGTGTCTGTCAAAATCGATTTTTCTATTTCGCTAAGTGTATGCGGTTTCGAACAATAAGGGCAAAGAATCCCAATGAGTCGTTGCGATATAATCATTCGTAGTTCAGACAATAACGATGTTTTCGAAACATCCAAATCCATTAAACGGGTAATTGTTTTTATACAATTTGAAGCATGTACGGTAGAAAAGACACGATGGCCGGTTGTGCTTGCCTCAATAGCAACAAAAGCATCCCCACCATCTCTGATTTCATTGTATAAAAACATGTCTGGATCTGAACGAAGGCCCACTTTCAAAATTTTCTTTGGAGACAATCCCAAGGCAGTGTCTTCCGTATGTCGTACTTGCACCTGAGAAAATTTTTCTTCACGAATTTCAATTGGATCGTCAATGGTAATAATATTTAAAGGTTCACCAGCCAAATCCAAAACATCATACATTTGCGCATACAAGCTGGTAGTTTTCCCACTGCCGGTTGGTCCTGAATTTAAAAATAGGCCTGTAGCAAATTTATATAGCCCCTTTCTAATTTCTTTTAAATCGGCTTTTGGATAACCTATTTCATCCAATCGCACAATTTTATGATTTTGTGGTAATAGTCGAAGGTTAACTTTTTGCCAACCTTCCGTATTACCAACAGGGAAAGTTGCCATTCGAATAAAGATGGGAATCTCACCATGCGTTATCAACCATGATCCTGAATCCGGTAAATACATTCGTCCAGGATCCGCCGAGTTTGAGGTATCAAAGCCTTTAATTATATTGACAACATTAAGAGCTTCTGCGGCTTTAAACTCATATTCATTTGTAACATCTACTAAATGTCCATCAATTCGAAATTGCACATATATCCCCCCCGAAAAGGGTAAGAGATGTACGTCAGACGCCCGATCACGTGCAGCATTTTGAATCAATTCCCTGATTCTTCGTTTTAACGGACCATCCTCAGTGATTATATCCTTTCGATCGATGTCTTTGCTCTGATGATAACCTTGTATTTTATAATATTGCGACAAGGCCATCTTTATGTTTTCCTCCGAACCTACAAGCACCTTGACCGGCATACGAAGCGTTTCCCGAAGTTGCCCCATATTCATAATCGTCTGTTCGGCATCCGTAACTAGAACTAATTTATCACGATCAAAACAAACAGGAATAATATGATATTTCCCTGCAATTTCTGCTGCAACAACATTTATAATATTCTCTGGCAGCTTCATCTCACATAAATCACGATCAAAAACCAAACCTTGCTCACGAATGCGAGATAAATAATAATCTTCGGTTGTATCCATGATGTTTATTCACCAACTTTTCTTAAAAGTTCTTTGGGATTAATATCATCCGTCACAATATACGGCGTGATCATGATATATACTTCGGCATATGTTTTTGATGTGCTATGATAGCTGAACATCTTACCGAGAATCGGCAAATCCATAAGGCCTGGAATCCCAGATAAATTATCCAGTTCATTAACGCTCATCAACCCGCCTATCACAAAGGACTGCCCAGAGTGTAAATGTGCCGATGTTGTTGCGTGCCGAGAAGCAATCTGTGGAGCTGTTGTTTGCCCACTTGTTACCCATTTCGCGATATTGGATATTTCAGCATCAATATTCATAGATATCTCACTGGTTTCTGAATTAATAACCGGCGTAACTTTCAGCGTAGTCCCTACATCCTGATAAGTAACCGTAACCTGTGTTGAAGCAGTTGTTGATGTAGTTGATAAAATAGGCACTTTATCACCGAAATTAACGGAGCCTTCTTGTCCATTGAGCATCATTACCATTGGCCTTGCAATAACTTTACCCTTTGAAAGTTCCCGGCTTGCCGATGCCGATGCCGAAAAAGTCATTTTTTCCCAGATATTCCCCGGCAAATTTCTTGAAGTAGAATCATCCGTTCCTGTATGAGAATACGTTGGCAAAGAATACTGCATTCCTAAGTTAACATTGTTCCCATGATTGATTTCAATCAGCTGTGCCACGAGCAAGCACTGGCTGACAGGTTTATCAATGCTTGAAATTCGCTTTGCGGATTCTTCTAATTGATACGGAGTTCCTGTTACCGATATTGTGCCGCTTTCCATGTTGGCATAGATGTTTTTCTCATCAATTCCCAGAGCTTTTAGCTCTTCCTTCACCTTATTTTTATCAGCATACATGATATTAAAAATTCTGGATTGCTTCATGATGTCGGCCGGACTGATAACAATCGCATTGCTTTCTGTATCAATCATCCAGTTAAAATTAAAAGCCCGGCTTAAATAATCAAGTGCCTGCGTACAGCTTACATTACGCAAGGAGGTATATACCTGACCCTGCAATTGTCCATTTACCACAACACCTTTATCTGCGATTTTAGCAACAGCATATAAGGTCTGTGCAATTGGCGTTCCCTGCCAGTCAAAATTATATGTGGCTAAATCTGTATTGGAATACTCTAAAGTCTGCCGTGGGGGCCTCACAGGCGGTACAGGAGCTTGCTGGGTAACAGGAGCTGGAGCATCAACCACTGGTGAGGTAATCGTTTTTACCATGGAATTAGATGCACTTGTTGAATCCGTAACAGGATCTAAGGTATTTCCCGTTTTTCCATGATATTCATCAAGAATTCGTTGGATTCTTTGGGTAAACGAATTAGGATCCTCCTGCCCACCTACAGCACTCGTTTTTGTGCTAGTAGCGGCCGCAATTTTCGTATGTTCAGCTGCATAAACATTTTGAGGCAATGCCATTGCCCCATTAATTATGCTGAAGCTAAGAAGGCTTAAACAAATTTTTCTTTTTAATGCTTTTTTCAAAGAAAACAACTCCTTTATTTATATGCAATGGTATGACCGTCATCAAATTGAATTCCATCTCCACCAATATAGGCTATTCTGCCGTCTTGATATGTGTCTCCTGTGCTTACAATTTGGCCATCGTTCATAATGGCCATACTATTTCCATTGGTTCCTGTGAATACACCTTTTATCCCAGCAGGCGCATTCGCCGCTTGCTGTTGTGGAGCTGCTGCCGGCAATGGTGGAGCCGACATACCAGGAATTGCCGGCAACGGGATTGCACCTACCGTTGGTCGAGGATAGTTTGTCGGAATTTGTGGCAAACCATCATTTCCAGCCGGAAGATTATTTGGAACTGCCCCCATTGCCGCAGCGGGTTTTCCAGATCTAATTTCAGAAATCTCAACAAATGGATTTTGCGAAATTCGTCCGTTATTCCCCATAGCAACAACTTGTGCTGTTGCTTGATTTTCAACAGGCTTTATGTCTGGTTTTTTGGTTTTATCAGCTACTTGCTGGGTTTGCTTTTGAGGTTGGTCAACGGTCGGAACCGAAACATCAATAAAATTGATATATACATATGAGAAAAGCCCCACGGAAAGGAGTATTCCCACAACTCTAAATATAACTTTTGCTTTTTTATTCCCCTTAAGGTCAATTGTCATTGTAGGCGCCTCCTTATTTGATATATACCCGATACTGAATCGTGGTCTTTATTTTCCCTTTATTCGGTTCCATTTTTAAGTAATGAATACTAATCAAGGCATCTTTCGCATGAAAATTTTCCAAAAAATGAATAGTAACTTCATAAGGTCCAGTAAATTCCATTTCAAAAGCATGATAATCATCATCTTTTTTAGGAGACGGCACTGCCTTAAACCCAACTAATTCTAATTGGTTTGCCTGTAGAGCCAGTAAGAGGTTTGTTTGTACGCTATCTACCTGTGAGGCTTGGACCGGCCGATATTCCGCATTATTTAAAACGGTTGTTTTTTCTGTCCACTCTTTTAGAAAAGAGTGCATAGAGGAAATTTGATTTTCTGTCTCCATTGCCGTTTGATAAGATAATATCAAGTTGCTACTCACAAAAAAGACAAGGAAAATCCCAGCCACTAGCCCAACAATATAAAGTAACATATCTTTTTCACGCCAGAACCCTGGGAAATGTTGCATAAACTTTTTTAATCGATTCACTGCACTTTCCCCTTTCCAAGGGTAAGATCCGCCATTTTAAATCCAGACGCATCTGTATCCATTTTATTAAGTGCAACATGGGTAAACATGTCATCTTCTGAAAGTGTTGATGCAAAATTTTGCAAAACAAGCGGATCAGTTGATACCACGTTTAAATGCACCCATTTATCATTCGCATTTTGCACAGAATTCCCATTCGATCCGATACTAACCGAACTAAATCCACAATTGTCTGGACGGTCTTTCATAATCTGAGCAAAAGCTTCCATTGGATATTCATGCTCTTTTTTAGCGGCAGCAAGGATTTTTATTTCAGCATCAACATCTTTGATGTTTTTTTGTGCAGCATCAAAATCTGCCTGTTATTTGGGATCGATTGTTATGCTGTTGTAATATAAAA
>JBOFWC010000304.1:0-2141 GCA_051653405.1 Proteocatella sp.
AGTACCGATTCCTGTTATAGCAAATGGAGGAATGGGATCAGGGGAAGATTTTGTTAATGTAGTTAAATATGGGCGGGCTGACGCTGTTGCGATGGGATATGTTTTACATTATGACAAAATGAATGTTAAAGCTGTAAAAGGTTATGCGGAAGAAAATAGTATAAAAACAAGAAGGATTTAAAAATGAAAAAAGTGGTTATTGTTGACTACGGTATGGGGAACATATTAAGTGTAAGTAGAGCCTGTGAAAAATTGGGAATGATGCCTACCATAACTAATGATAGAGAGATTATAAGGAAGGCAACACATGTAATTTTGCCAGGAGTTGGAGCGTTCCCCAAAGCAATGGAAGCTCTTGATAAAGCCAATGCGATCGTAGTAATAAAAGAAATTATTGAAAATAATATACCGTTTTTAGGTATTTGTTTAGGTATGCAGATGATGTTTGAAAGTAGTGAGGAAAATGGATTTACAGAAGGCCTGGGAATTATAAAAGGGAAAGTGGATCGAATTCCGTTATTAGGGACGAGCGGTGAAATTCACAAAGTCCCTTATGTTGGATGGAATACGATCCGCCGTGATCCGGGGTTAGAAAATGATCCTTTATTAAAAAATATACCGGATGAATCTAGTTTTTATTTTGTTCATTCATATAGGGGAATAGTTAAAGATAGGGCCTTTTGTTATGCGGTTACGGACTATGATGGATGCAATATACCCGCAATTGTGCGTTACAAAAATGCATTTGGATGTCAGTTTCATCCGGAAAAAAGTGGAGACATAGGATTAAAACTATTGAAAAATTTTTTTTGTATATAAGATTATGGGAATATAGGAATTCAAATTAATGATTTATAGACATGATTAAGGAATAAAAGAATATTTTTATTAGCTGTTGATGAGAATTTTAAAGCTAACGAGGAATCTTGTAAATGAAAAAACGAAAAATTTGTTTAATAACAGGCAGCCGTGCTGAGTATGGTTTGTTATATTGGTTAATCAAAGAATTGGTGTCAGATGTAGATATTCAACTACAGCTTATAGTAACTGGTATGCATTTGTCGCCAGAATTTGGACTTACCTATAAATTGATAGAAAAAGATGGCTTTACTATTGACGAAAAAGTAGAAATGTTATTATCTAGTGATACTCCAGTAGGAATTACAAAATCGATTGGTTTGGGATTGATTGGGTTTGCAGATACATTAAATAGATTAAGGCCAGATATTATAGTCGTATTGGGTGATAGATATGAAATATTAGCTGCTGTTCAAGCTGCATTAGTTGCCAATATTCCTGTTGCGCATATACATGGAGGAGAGTTGACCGAAGGAGCGATAGATGATTCTATTAGACATGCGATTACTAAAATGGCTAATATTCATTTTGTGGCTACAGCGGTTTATCGAAATCGGGTTATGCAAATGGGTGAATGCCCAGAAAATGTTTTTAATTTTGGGGCTCCAGGTATTGATAATATTTTAAAAATTAAACTTTTCACATTGGAAGAGCTAGAAAAGAATATAGGTTTTTCATTAGGCGAGAAGTTTTTTTTAGTAACATATCATCCGTTAACTAAAAAATATATGCAATCAAAAGAAAATGTGGAACAGTTATTTCAAGCACTGGATGAATATGCAGAGTATAAACTATTAATAACAAAACCGAATGCAGATACTAATGGAAGAGTTATTATTGATTTAATAAATGAATATAGGGGGAAATACCCTGAAAGAGTTTTTTCCTGTACCTCTCTTGGACAAAAACGATATTTGAGTGCAATGCGATATTGTACCGCCGTTATTGGAAATTCTTCAAGTGGAATAATAGAGGCTCCTGTTATGAAAAAAGCTACAATAAATATTGGTGAACGACAGAATGGAAGACTAAAAGCGTCTTCAATTATCGATTGTGGGACGAGTGCAGATGAAATAAAAAAAGCAATTAAAACAGTATTATCGGAAAACTATCAAAAAGAAATTGAAAATGTAAAATCAATTTATGGTGAGGGGGATGCATCTGTTAAAATTAAATCAGTTTTAAAAAATATATCTTTAGAAAAAATTTCCCAAAAACACTTTTATGATATTAATGTCTAGAATAAAAGGGGATATCCATGTATAATGACAAAGTTTATATAA
>JBOFWC010000305.1:0-14140 GCA_051653405.1 Proteocatella sp.
CTTTATTTTTTGTATACAATACTATGTCCTCCAAATTCATTCCTCATCGCAGAAAGTAATTTTTCTGAATATAAAGTATCGTCCTTAGATTTATATCTCGCAAAAAGTGCTGCTGCTATTACTGGAACAGAAACTTTTAAACTTAAAGCTTCATCCAACGCCCAATCAGCTTCTCCAGAAAAATTTACAACTCCTTCTACATTTGATAATTCTTCATCCTTTGAAAGTGCATCAGATGTTTTATCAATTAAAAGACCTGATATAATAGAGCCTTTACTCCAAATATTTGAAACCTTCTCTAAGCTAATTTTATAATTACTTTGATAAAGCATTTGAAACCCTTCACCTATAGCTTGCATCATCCCATACTCTATGGCATTGTGTATCATTTTAACATAATGACCTGCCCCAGCTGAACCTACCAGTCCATATCCACTTCCACCACTAATACGTTTAAATACTTCTTCTAGTTTAGCATAAGTTTCCCGATCCCCTCCAATCATCAAACAAGCTCCATTTCTTGCACCTTCAATCCCTCCACTTGTTCCTACATCCAAAAATTCGATACCGTCTTCTTTTAGAAGAGTATATCTTCTTATACTATCTTTATAGTTGGAATTACCTCCATCAATTATAATATCTCCCTTTTTTAAGTTTATTTTTATTCTATTTATCATATCATCTACTGGTTGCCCAGAAGGAATCATAAGCCAAATAACCTTTGGATGCTCTATATTTTCAATAAACTCCTTTATATTTGAAAATCCACTTACTCCAAAGTTTGCTAATTGATTTATTTTCTCTTGATTACTACTATAGACATGTATATCAATATTATTATCTATAAAATTTAATGCTAATGGATACCCCATCTTCCCTAGCCCTATAAGTCCTATGTTCATAAACTCTCCTCCTTTTAAAAACATTCTCTTATCCTTATACCCTAAAAGCTAATATAAAACTATTTTAAGGTAAAAAAAAAGAATTCCTTTCATTTCTGAAAAGAATTCTATATAATTTATATCTATTTTTAATCTAAATAAACAATACCTTGACTAAAAGTTTTTTGAGATGTTACTGCACTATTATGATAATTTACATTGTCTATCACTATACAAGTGATTTTGGAATTCAAACTTAAATGCTGACCTGTAATACTGCTCAATAACTTTAGAAAATCTTTTTCTGTATCATCTGATGAAGACAGCCCTTTAGACTCCCAACTCAATTTATCACTTTTAAAAATATTTTCAACAGTGTCTTTTATAGTTTCTACATATTCTCCAGTTGCATATACCTTCTTTTTCTCTCCTATATGCAGCTTTCCGCCTTGATTAAGTTGCTTCGGTTCCCAGCCATTTGTGAAATAATTTACCGTTGTTGCATTATTACTCTTTACATTGTTATACCAATTTCTATTCGATGTACTAACTCCAAGTAATGCTTCCTGTTTCATAAACCTTCCTCCTGACTTAAAATACCTTCAAAAATCTAATACCAAATGGACAATTTATCAATTTAACAGTTATCACCCTCCTAAATCTATATTGTCCTCTATTATAGTATAAAATTTCTAAATTTTCAAGTTTTTTAAGGAATGTTTAAATAATTAGCTATGCTCTTACATCTAAAAGTCTTCCTAAATCTGGGTTTACAGGTTTTGCACTATTTGCAGAATCTATCATTTCAACCATTTCAACCATCTTATTTTCTTCAGAATTCATAGCCATCTTCATTACTGAAAGATTAACCTGCTGAGCTACTTTAGCTTGACTTAGTCCAATTGACATTGCTGCTATATCCATAAACTCACCTCCAGAATTTAACAAATTAAAATCTTATATATTATAATTATACCATAAATCCACATTAACTATACTCTTTTTTTATCAAAATATCTTTTTTAAGGAAGTAAAATTCTTTCAAAATAAATGGTAGTAACGCAATAAAAAAAGATGTTGCCATAAAAAGTAGTATTATCGGTATGTAATATGGATATGGTGGAAGAATGTCTAAAATAGTTGCAGCTTTAGGTTTTCCACTTAAATATGCATAATTTCCTCCAGTTATATAATTTATAGGAATTATACATATAACATACATAAGTGTAACTTTTAACGCTCTAATAAATGACTTTACTGTAATATTATATTTTTTTATTACTATCATATATATACTAGTAAAAATAAGTAACCCATGCCCTATAAAGTACTGTAAAAACATAAAATGCGGAAATGTAAAAGTAGAAGTATCTGGAGAAAGAAGTGCCACAAATGACCCTACAAATCCCCAAAAATACACTATATCCACCATCCACTGTCTAGGTTTGAGTAACATAAAAATACTTATTATTATAGCAATTCTACATGTATATAGCGGTAATGACTCTTTTGCAGAAAAACTTCCACTATTTATATACCATATATATAACAAGAGTTGTTGTAAAAACATTAAAATTGAAAGAATTCTGCTAATTCTTCTATCATATTTTTTATAAATTTTTTCAAATTTAAAACAGGTAAATATCATAATCCCTATAATTCCTAACGCAATTAAATGTTGCATATTAAATGGAATAAAGACCTCTCCTGTATTAAATGGTTCCCAAAACAAATTAAACATAAATTTCTCCATAATAAAAAATTAAATTCCATTTTTTATTATATCATCTTTAAATCCAATAAGCCATTTTTTTATATCAGCATCTGCAAAAGATGCCTCTATACTATACTCATATACTTTCCAAAAATTTGATTTATTCCAATCAAAATTATTGGCTACCGTATAAAATTCATTTGTCATATTTGTATTAGAAACCGTTCGATTATCGGTATTTAAACTTATCTTAATTCCATTGTTCAAATAAAAATCTACAGGATGAGATTTGATATCTTTTACTGCCTTTGTTTGAACATTACTATTTGGACAACATTCAATGAAAATATTCTTAGACTTAACCATTTCAAGTACAAGGCTATCATTAAACATCGCTATTCCATGTCCAATTCTATCTGCATTAAGCATATCAACAGCTTCTATAATGTTTTCTACTATTCCCGTTTCTCCTGCATGAATAGTGACTTTATACCCTATAAGCTTTGCATATTTTACAGCTTCTTTAAAGTTCTTACAAAAATCCTTATCCTCAGCTCCACAAAGATCTACCGCTACGACTTTATCGCCTAGATATTGTCTTCCGGCTTCTATAACCTCAAAAAACTCATCTTCAGACTCATGCCTTAAATATGAAAGAATTATGTTTCCTTTTATTTGATACCTTGCTTCAGCTCTTTTTATCCCATCTGAAACACTTGAAATTATCTCTTCATATGACATTCCTTTTTCTCTGTGAAGCTGAGGTGCAAATCTAATTTCAATATACTTTACATTCTCTAAAGCTGCATCCTCCATTATTTCAAATGCTGTTCTTTCCAAATTATCATAAGTTTGCAATACCTGTAAAGGCAATTTAAACGTTTTTAGATAAGTTACGAGTGAGTCACAGTCTACTGGGGCTATAAGTGCATCTTCTATATTATCTACATTGTATAAATCAGTACCTAAACCTTCTTTTTCTATAAATTCAAGTACAGTCTCTTTTCTCATGCTTCCGTCTAAATGGCAATGTAGCTCTATTTTTGGCATTAAATTCATTATATCCTCCTAAAAATTAAAAAAAACACTTGATTACGAAGAAAATACATAAATGTAATTTCTTCGTAATCAAGTGTTTTTGGTACTTGGTAGAAACCCCCATACCTTATTAATGGGGTTATACGAAATATTGAGATTTATTATATAATAAATAATAGAATTTGTCTATAAGTATATTGACAAATTTTAAAAAATAATATAAATTATAATTAGAAATTAGCACTCTAACAAAGAGACTGCTAATCAAAATAATTTCATAATATCGTTTGATAAAAAGGAGGAATCTTTATGTTTGGATTAACACCACTTGGACGTAATCAGGTATCAAAAAGACATGACAGAGATTTTTTCGACTTCTACAATATGTTAGATGATTTTTTTAACGATAATCCGTTAAGTAGCAGGTTTGAGATTAATTCTAGATTTAAAATGGACGTTAAAGATAAGGGTAGTTTTTATCTTATAGAAGCTGAACTTCCAGGAATCTCTAGAGAAGAAATTAAATTAGATTATCAAGATAGCTATTTAATTATAAGTATTAATAAAAATGAAGAAATAAATGATGAAAAAGAAAACTATATTCATAAAGAAAGACGTACAACCTCTATGCAACGTAACGTTTATCTTAGAGATGTAGATGTTCAAAATATAGAAGCTAAGCTTGAAGATGGAATTCTAAAAATTTCACTTCCTAAATTAGAACAAAAATCAGATAGTTTACAAATAGAAATAAAATAAGGGATTTCTCCCTTATTTTTTTGATTTCTTTTGAACATACATTTTTTGATCTGCATCCTTTATAAGTTCCTCTAAGTTTGCATGTATTGTTTCATCATAAGTCACTAATCCATAACTAAACACTAGCGGAAACTCAAATCCAGACTCAAAAAATTTTGTTTCTAAATCAGTTCCAACCTTTTTAAGAATTTTTTCAGCATTTTGAAGATCGCAGTTATAGAATCCCACTAGAAATTCATCCCCACCTAATCTTGCTATAAAATCTGACTTCCTTAAGTTTTCTACAAATACGTCTGATATGGTTTTTATAAACCTATCGCCTTCAACATGACCAATCTTATCATTTGTTATCTTTAAATTATCTATATCAATATAAGCTATTGTAAAGTCGTCCTTCATACGTTTGGCTAATTTAAGTCTATCATTTAATATGATAAGTCCATATCGTCTATTATAAACTTTAGTAAGCTCATCATAAGCAGCTTCATATTCAAGCGAGTCTCGCTGTAATTTAAGTTCTTTGTCTTTTTTTAATATCTCTGTTCTTATTTTTCTGTATATAAATATCCCACTAAAAATTATAGCTATATTTAAAATAACAATCCCTATTACAAGCGGATAAAGTAGTTTTAAAACTTCATATTTAAAAGCAATTATAAATACAATCCAATTTGTCCCCTTTACTTTAGAATATCCAGAGTAGACCTCTTTTTTATCAAAGTTATACTTTCCCACCCCACTATCATATTTCATAGCTTCAAGTATATGTTGTGAAATCGAATAGTATTTTTCATTATTCTCACCTTCTCTTAAAACATTAAATTCAGGGTTAATATAAAGCGTATCTGGATGCGCAATAGTTTGCCCTAAAGAATCTATCATATACGAATATCCACTTTCTCCAAATTTTATATCCTTTATTTGATTATATAAAAAATTGCTATTTGCAATAGCTACAAGTACTCCTTTAACCTTTTCATCTTTATATATTGGCAGTGAGTATGCTACTATAATTTCTTCTCTAAGCTCTGGATTTATCGTTTTTGAGGGACTCATAATACTTCTTTTGCCTTTCATAGCTTGTTTATAGTAATCTCTCTCACTAATATTTAACACTATATATTTATCTTCATTTATACTTGGATAATAAAGATTCCCTTTATCATCTGCTATACCTATCATTCTAAAATGTTTATTTGACTCTGATATGTTTTTTAAGTAGCTCATGACTGGTTCAATATCATCTTCCAAATAGTTATCCATTAAACAAGATTCTACACCCTCTAGATAGGTAAACAACACTTCATTTTTCTGTTCTATAATTTGGCTTGCCAAACTTGCATATAATTTTAACTCATGTTCCGCATTAGTTATTATATGCCCCTTTATATAAGTATAGGCTATCATACTAAAAATCAAAGTAATTACTATACCTAATATAAGAAAATAATTAAACATCTGCTTGCGCAAATCTTTTAATACCATAACAATCCTCCAAAATTTAAGTGTTATTTATGATTAAGTAAATCATTTTGAATTATTACTCCATCATATTCAAAATCTATATCTTTAAATACTGTTATTATTATACTTCCTTTAGTTTTATTTTTAAACCCATGTATAAAAGAATTCATTATTAATTTGGGTACTACCTGCGAAAACACTATTTTAATTTCCATGAATAAAAAGTATCTATTTGCGTTAATTTTACCCATATCTATGTATATTTACACGCAAAAAAAGCAGATGTTATTTCCATCTGCTCTTAATTAAAATCACTTATTTTCCTAATCCAATAAAAAATTTTCAAACAGTTTTGTACCTTTATATTCTTGAACTGTTCCAAAAAAATAATCGTCTTCCTTTAAATGTAATATATGCGATGCATATTTAATTATTCCTCTTATATCATGTGAAACCATTACTATCGTTATTCCATCCTTATTTATACCTTCTATTAACTGGTACATATCTTGCGTGATGTTTGGGTCAAGCCCAGATACCGGTTCATCAAGAATAAGCAATTTTTTTGTAGCACATAGTGCCCTTGCTAATAAAACTCTTTGCTGTTGTCCTCCTGAAAGTTCATTATATGACATTTTTTTCAAATCAGATATACCTAACTTTAAAATATTGTTCGTAGCTAACAGCTTGTCTTTCTTAGAATAAAAGGGAGAAAGTTTACGTTTATTAACACATCCCGAAATAACCACTTCCCAAACACTAGCAGGAAAATCTCTTTGTATACTTGTCTGTTGAGGAAGATATCCTATCTCATTCTTTTTTAATCCTTCTCCAGTAATAATGATTCCTCTACTAAGTTCTTTTAAAAGTAACATAGTTTTTATCAGAGTACTTTTCCCCGAACCATTTTCCCCGACTATGCCAATATAATCTCCTTCATTCACTGAAAATGTTAAATTCGAAATTACATATTTATTATCATAAGCTACACAAATATCTTTACACTCTACTAAAGGCATCTACTTTAATGCTCCTTTCAAGGTATTATAATTCTGTTCCATAAGTGAATAATATGTTACTTCTTCTTTATTGAGATTTACAATATCTACATTATGACAACTATGAAGCAGTTCTGTTCTAGCTCCAGTTGCTTCTGCTATAGTATCTGCTATTTTATGATTTGAAAATTCAATATAAAATATAGTCCCAATCTTTTCTTCTTTTATTTTATCTATTAAAAAAGTTATTGTAGCTATACTCGGCTCAGTTTCTGAACTACATCCCGGAAATGCTGCATAGTATTTTAAATCATAATCTTCAGCAAAATATCTAAATGGAAATCTATCTCCAAAAATTAAGGTATCATTTTCTAATTGGTTAAATAATTCTTTAAATTTTTCATCAAGTAAGTTAAGTTTTTCTATATATGCCTTAGTATTTTTTTCATATTCAGTTTTATTATTTAAATCTAAATTTGAAACTTTATCATTTATTCCATTAACTATCTTTTGAGCATTTCTTAAAGATGTCCATACATGTTCATCATATTCATGTTCTAATTCATTGTCATGTTTATCTTCTCCTTGCATTCCCTCTACAAGCTCTTCTTCATAAAGGTCAACTAAATCCATCATCCTTATTACTTCTATTTTGTGATCTGATGAGTCTAATATTTTTTTAACCCAAGTATCCGACTCTCCTCCTGTGTATATAAAAAGATCTGCATCTTGAATATTTATTATATCCTGTGGAGAAGGTTCATATGAATGACTTTCTAGCCCCGGTGGTAAAAGCATTGATACATCAGCGTTATCTCCTGTAATTTCTCTTGCAAAATCATATGCTGGAAATATTGTCGTGACAATTTTTAATTTATTACTATCATTTGAAATGCTCTCTTCATTTAAACTACTCTCCTCTTTTGAAGCACATGATGTAATAATGAAAATCGATATAAATCCTATAAAAAATAAGTTTAGCCATTTTTTCATATTTATTCCTCCTGTAGATTCTTTTTTCTGCAAATCTCACATTCGCCATAAATGAGAGTTTTAGTGCTGTTGATAAAAAAACTATGTTTATTAATCATATGCTCCTCCATTTTTTTAAAAAATTTACAGTCCATATGAATGAGACATCCACATGTCTCGCAACAAAGATGAAAGTGATCATCACAATTACTATGTGGATTATATTGATACAAAACAGTCTCTTTTTCTGAACCAATATATCTCTTTAAAAAACCTTCTTCTACAAGTTTTACAAGAGTCCTATAAACAGTAGCTTCACCTATACTCTCTTTTGTAATTTTTATTACATCTTTAGATGTATAAGAGTTAGATGGATTTTCTCTGAATATCTTTTCTATAATCGCTCTTTTCTTTGTGATATAGTTTTTTTTCAACAAAAACACCTCCTTTTTTGATAGTAACTATCATTTTTGATAATATCACAAAATATATACTTATTCAATATTATATATAAATATGCTTATATTATATTAGAATGGGTATATTTTAAATTAGTTATATTAAAAAATTACATACTAAAGGAGTATCATATGAAAATAAAAAATTACGAAGAGATAGAAAAAATAAAGTATGCATTGGATATAATACCAATCATTCTTAAAATAGACATTATGGCATGCATTACAGATAAAACAACCTTTACTTTTTATAAAAAAAGTTCTTTGATTGACATAAATATAAAAACTGGCGACAAAATACCAGACGCGGACCCGCTATTAGAATGCATTAATATGAACAAAGCTTTATCTATAGATATTTCTCAAAAAATTTATGGAACTGCATTCAAATTCATCCTGACTCCACTAGAAATTGATAATGAGATTATCGGAGCTATCGGAATTGGAATTCCTGATAATAGCAGAGAAATCGTTCAAGAAATTCTCAATGCATATACTCAATTTAAAAGCAATATAAGTGGGCTTTCTAATATTGCTTTAGAAACAAAAATACTAGCACTTAATGCAAGTATCGAAGCTGCTAAAGCGGGTGAAATGGGTAGAGGATTTGCAGTTGTAGCTCAAGAAGTAAGAAAGCTTGCTGAAAATTCAAATCAGCTTCTAAAACATACCAATGATAATCTTGATGTTTTCGATAATATAATCAAAAAACTTTAGGTGATTACTTGTTTTCATAGAAAAAGAGGGAATATTTCCAGTATGAAATCTCCCTCTTTTTCTGCTTATATTATCTAATTATTAATATCTATTTGACACATTTTCATAGTGTCCAAAGCCTCATTATGGCTCTTTACTGTTACTCCAGCACAACATGATTCGTCTACCATTATCTTAGAATTTGGCATATACGTTTTTAATAATATTGCATTAGTAATTACACATATATCTGTACATAGCCCTATCAATTCAATTTCTGTGTTTTCATTGTCTTGAAAATTATGTTTTATAGTTTCCGCTAATTCAATACTTCCAAAACCATTTTTTTCAAAAATGAGCTTATTTTTATTTGAAAAATTTTCTAATAAAAGCTTTATATCTTCTTGGAGTTCCCACCCTTTACTTCCTTTTATACAATGTTCAACCGGAAGTTTAATTCCTTCTTGGCTACTTAAATAATTTTCATTATGAGTATCCATCGTAAAATATATATTTTCATTATTACTAATATATTGTTGAATTTTTTTAACAACATTTTTTACAATAGATTCTGCCTCTTTAGTTCCTAGTGCTCCATCTATAAAATCATTCTGCATATCAACTACTATTAAAATTTTACTCATAGTCATGTCCTCTCACGAATATTTTTATACTAATAGAAATATATCATAAAAGTTCATATTTATACAGAAAAAAATAATATCTAGCACAAGATTTCTCAATATGCTAGATATTATTAAAGCACTAATTCTTTTTTACAAACTCAGATTTCAGCTTCATTGCCCCAAATCCATCTATTTTACAATCTATATCATGATCTCCATCAACTAAACGTATATTCTTAACTTTAGTTCCTATTTTAAGGACCGATGAGCTTCCTTTAACTTTTAGATCTTTTATAATAGTAACTGAATCTCCATCACTTAGCACATTTCCATTAGAATCCTTCACTACTTTTTCTTCGCTATCTGATAACTCTACATCTGCATTCCACTCATACGCACATTCTGGACATACTATCATATTTCCATCTTCATATGTGTATTGTGAATTACATTTTGGACACTTTGGTAAATTAGACATTATATATTCTCTCCTCCTAATATTTTACATAGGAATATATAATATCATATATTTAAAAAAATAACAAATGTCAAAAAATCACTCATATTCGTCTAATATATCTTTAAGCTTAAAATTCAACTGTTCTTTAGTATAAGCTTGATGATTAACCATTGTTAAAAGTTCACTTTCAGGCTCAATTTTAACAAAATGATTAGTTATTGATGTTGGCGCAAAAAACCAAAAACTCTTTGATTCCCAATCAGAATCTTTACGTTCTTTAAATTCAAACCCTGCCGCCATGTACCATGTCCTCAAGAATTCTACGCCCATCGAAGTTCCAGCTTCTCCAAAAGTCAAAAAGTCCTTATTATCTACTTCAGAGTGTATATTCAAAAGAAACATCTGTTCAAAAAGAGTATTTGCATCTTCTGGCTTTATTTCCATATCAAAGCGTTTTATATCTGGCATAAGTTTTAAAAATGCTGGAAGTAGCCATCTAACATCGTTACTTTTTAATGAAGTTACTAGTTCATTAGCAAATTCTTTATAATCAAGTTTTAGTTGCTCTACAAAATTATGTGCCAACATATTTTGATAAGATGCACGTCTATACATATCTAATGAATGTAATATAAGCATGAATTCTTGAAGTTTTATCTTAGGTGGAATTCTATTTGGAACACTATCTGTATTTTCTCCTGCAAATTTATCAATCCACCAATCTACAAAAGCTTGACTTGAATCAAAAAGTTGCATGACTATTATCCCTTCTTGTTCTCTTTCAAAAGCAAGCCAATGAGTACTTCCTTTTTTATGATAAAATTTTACTTCCTCTAAGCCTAATACTCCTCCACCAATTCTAGTATCAATTAAAATATCTGCTTCTTTAACAATTGAAATCGATAGCTTTTTTGACTCATCCTCTATACTGTTAATATTTCCTATTAAAGACTCCAAATCTTTCTCAAAAATCTCTATCACCCTACGCCTCCTCTTCAATAAGTTTAACGATATCTTCAAAATAAGCTTTATCAAATTCTGACTCATCTATATAGCTATCTTCTTCAATAATCCAATCATCTTCCCATACTTCTCCATTTTGAATGAACTTATCATTTTCGCTCCCCTCCAGATTTATATATGGACACCCATCTAAATAACTGTGAAGTTGAAGTTTAAAATCATTTGGAGAAATCCAAAGCAGCTTTCCTTTTTTTATCCATTTTTCTAAATCATAATCTCTATCAGTTTCCAACTCCAAGGAAACAAAACTTCCTGGAGTTAGAATTTCTTCAATAACATTTCCCTCTTCCCAATAATAATTACTACCCCAATCATTAACTCTTTTTTCATAATATAGCATTGGGTCTGCAAAATATATAATTGGATATGCCGTATGTTTCCCTATCTTAATTTGACTTATGACCGCCTTCATTTGGTCATATTCCAGTAATCTAGGAATCACATATGGTATATCTGGCCCAGGTGTGCAAAGAAAAGGAAATTCTTCTATATCTTCCGCTAATTTAAGCACTCCATCTATTGCATAAAAAGTTTCTATAAATTGTTCTGATTTCCTTTTTGGCGCACTATTGTTCCACCACAGTCCATCTAATCCCTCAGTATCAATTGAAATTTCAAACACATTCCCAGTAAAAGGACATCTTGAAATAGCTTGCTTGGATAAACTCTCCAAATAAATTTTTAGCATATCAGAAAGTTCTTCTTTTTCTATTTCCGTTTCTGAGTCCTCTAATTTGATTGATTTTTCCCAGAGAGTTTCCAAAAATTGTCTTCTGTTTTCTCTAATATCTAAAATGGTCATCTTGTACCTCCATAAAAGTTTGACGTAGGATCTGCCAGTGGATTATAGGTAGTTACTCCATTATCTATAGTTTTACTTCCATTTACATAAACTGGTTTTGCCCCCCCTTTTCCACTTGCTGAACTAATCATGCTAGCCTTAGCCTTAGGATTAAACGCTGTTCCATCCTTAGTCCAACTTAACACATCTTCATGCATTACATTTGATCCACTTTTGCTCATAAGATTCTTTATTACTTGTTTTTTTACAGAAGCGCTTACTGGAGAACCATCAAAATTTGTAACATCAAATAAATCGACATCTCCTGTTATAAATTTACCTCCATTTTTCATATCCATTACTTTTCCATCTATTACAGCATATTTCCCCTGCGCCTGTAACGATTTCATATCTCCAGCTAGTTTTGTAAATTCTCTTCTTCGCTTAACATACTGATCTACAATTTCTTTTTGTGTTTCTTTTGATAAGGATTTCATTATTTCTTTAGGTGGAAGTTTTGGCTTGTAATAACCTACAAGTCCCTCAGAATTTTTAGGGCCACCTAAAAGTTCATCTAACTTGTTAAGTGTCTTTGCTTTCATATCCATTTCTTTTGGTACTGCTTTTCCTGATTTAATCCAAGCATCAGCTTGTGGTGTAGTCGGTCTTGTATGAATTTGAACCCCAAACTCATCTGCTGTATTTTGAATTATTTTTTGTGATTTACTTGTAACTCCACCTGTATTTGGTGCATATCCTGTTGGTTTATATGAACCGCCCGGATTTACTGGAAGTTTTGGATTTATTCCTGGTTTCATAGGAACTTTAGGAAGTTTCTTACTTCCCATTCCCAAAATATCATCTGCCAAGGTAGATAGTTTTCCTGCTCCACTTTTAAGGGCTGCCCCCGCTTGCCCTGCCGTAGCAATTGTAGAACCTATTTTTATAGTTCCTGAAATAACATGTCCAATTCTCTTTGGAAGAGGAATATTAGGATCCCATGATTTTTCAAAATCTGTAGCTCCTACTGTATCTTTTACAAACTCCCAAGTTTTCTTTGGATCTTTTAGAGTATTTATTACGGCTTTTCCTATATTTTTAGCTCCTTCTCCAACATCTTTTCCAGTTCCTTTAATGGTATTCCATATTATCTCTGGATCTTTTTTAATATCTTCAATAGCTTCTTCAAAAGACTTCTTAGCAGAATTCAGTCCATCTTCTATATCTTTTTGGGTTCCTTTTAAAGTTTCTGAAAGAATAGATGGGTCATTCCAAACATCTTTTCCTGCATCTACAATTTCATTACCTATATACTTAGCTCCTTCCCAACCAGCTTTTGCAGTATCTACTATTTCATCTCCCGCATTCTTTATACTATCTCCAATGATTTTTCCTAGATTATTTCCACGTTTAGCTTGTTCTAATTCCCACTCTAAATTCTTTTGGCGATCTTCTAACGCATCTCGTTTACGCTTATCTATTTCTTTTTGAATGGCTTCAATTTCTGCATTTTTCTTATCTTCAATCTCTTTAAGTGCTTTTTGCATAGCAGTTTCGCCCTTAGCTTCCATGTCTTTTTGCGCCTTACTAAATTCTCTGTCTCTTTCAAATTGTCCTGGATATTCTTTTTCGTATTTTTCTATATCAAATGGATTTCCACTTTCTGCATTTTCCCACTCTCCAGTTTTTGGATTTTTAACAATAAGTTCCTGCGCTCCATTTGCTGTGGTTGTAATAACCTTAGAGTCCCACTGGTCTTTTGGAATATCCACTTCTACAGTTTCACTTTTCTCTTCTGGAATATTTTCATCAGATTTTATTTCTGCATTACCTGAATTTGATTTTTCATCTACAACATCTGGTTTGCCAAAAGTATTGTCTTCTTCGGCTTCAGTTTCGACTTCATCTTTATCATACCCTTGATAATCTTCATTTGAACCCGATGTATTTGAACTTGGTTTTTCATTATCTCCTACAGAATATGGATCATCATCTGGCTCATCACTATTTGCCATAGCCTCTGCAAGTATAGCCCATGCACTTTTTTCTTTTTCACTTGTCAGTCCTTTTCCTAAAGAATTGTTAGCATCTTTCATAGCTTGCTCACCTACAGATAGCTTTGTTGGTATTCCCTTAGGTTTTAAAAGTCCTTGAATAATCGTAACTACTAATCCTACCAGCGGTGGAAATAGCATCCCAGTCGCAGCCTGAGTACTATTTTCTGGACCTGGAATATTACCTACCCCACCCATTTTAGAAAGGGCTGCAAG
>JBOFWC010000306.1:0-1482 GCA_051653405.1 Proteocatella sp.
TCCGATTCACTTGAAATTATATCTATAATCTCGTCTACAAAAGCTTCCGTCTGAGCCTCACTAAATATCAGCGGCAGACTTCTCATAACAATCTTTCCAAACCCAAAATCATCCACTTCAATTCCAAAAAGTTTGAAAACATCAAGATGCTCTATTACAATGCTGTACTCATCCATTGTAAGCTCTTTTATTATAGGAATCAAGAGTTCTTGAGATTCAAATGAAGCTTCAGGACTATACTTGTTAAGATTGTACTGCTTCATAAACTTCTCATACATGACCCTCTCATGAGCCGCATGCTGATCTATAAGATACATATTGTCTTTATAAGTCGCAAGGATATAAGTTTCAAACACTACCCCTGAAACAAAAAATTCATTATAATCAAGAATTTCCTCCGCTTTAGGCTTCAAAGCTTCAAAACTCTGTAGCGCTTGAGAGTCCTTTGAAAACTCAGAAACTTGAATTTGCGCTGGCGGCTCTATCTTTACAATTTCAGCTTTAGGCTCTGCTGACTTTACTTCTTCCTTATGGGTCATTTCTTGCAGCATCTTGCTAAACGGAATCTCTACCTCATCTAGTTTCTTTTCCTCATGTCTTTCGACCTTTTCTTCTTTTAGCTCCTCATTTAACTCTGCAACCTCTGACTCATTATAGACAAAAAGATTCTGCTTTGAAAAATTCATCTCTGAATTTTCTCTTGCAAGTTCTGTGCTAAAAGAATGCTCCTTAGGAGCAGTGTATTCCGAAAATTCACGTTTAGGCGAAGTATAACCTTGAGATTCATTGGGTGATGAAGCAGATTCTATCGCAATATGAGCTGGAATTTTATTTTCTGGCGCAGTGTATTCTGGAATCAGATTGTGACTGCTCTTAAAAAGTTTTTCTCTTACAAGCACACCCACAAGCTTTTCAAGGTTCATCTCAGAATCTATCTTAACCTCAGTCTTTGCGGGATGTACATTGGGATCTATCATCTGCGGATTTATCTCAATATCCAGGATAAATATAGGATATTTTCCAATTGGAATTATCTCCTTGTATGCCCCTTCTATAGAATAGTTAAGAGTTCCAAGCTTTATATATCGCTTGTTTACAAATACATTCTGCTTCTTACGATTTGACGCATACAGTGAAGTATTTGAAACATATCCAAAAATGCTTACATTCTCATCCTTATAGCACAGCTCCACAAGATTAGTACTTACATTTTTACCATATACGACTCTAACCGCATTCAAAAGCGAGCCATCGCCCTCTGTAGAAAGAAGCACCTTCCCATCGGATATAAGCTTAAACTTTATATTTGAATTAATAATTGCAAGTCTATTTACAATATCTATAATTGAGTTATTTTCCTTCACCGTAGTCTTTAGAAACTTTCTTCTTGCAGGAATATTTTTAAATATATCCCTAACATATATCGTAGTTCCCTTACGGCTTCCAAAATCGATAACTTCCTGAACTGTAGAATTCGAGATA
>JBOFWC010000307.1:0-3198 GCA_051653405.1 Proteocatella sp.
AATTATTTTTTCTCAGTTTTAGCAATGAGTTCTCGGTTAATACTACAATTAACAGTCTTTTTCCCACGAGAGTCTAGCAATCGATAATTTTTTATAAGAATACGTTCTTCTATAGATAATAAGTCATCAATCTCAACATGATTTATACCTAATAATGTATCAGCTGAAACCTCTAGGGATTTGGCCAATTTTACAATAACTTCAGCTGTAGGAGAACGGTCTCCGCGTTCATAATTTCCTATTGCAACTCGTGAAACCCCAATTTTTTCAGCCAGCTTATCTTGGCTAAGATTTTTTCTTTTGCGAATTTTTAAAATTTGTTCTCCAAGATTCACATTCTTATGAAAAGATGATTTTATTCCCAAATTAATCCCCACCTTTTTTTGATTCATGTGATACAAAGAATTCTCTTGTAACAATACATTGTACAGTCCCTTTACCGCGCTGATCCAGCTTTCGATATGCGTTCATAAGTGACAGCTCTTCGGATGAAAAAGCAGCATTCTTTATATCTGTTTCTATTAATGTTGATGGTATATCTAATAATGTGTCTGTTGAAACATTTAATAATGTGGCGATTTTTACCAACATGTCATAGCGGGGTTCACGTCCTTGGTTTTCATAAGGTAAGTATGTTCCGTATGCAATACCAAGTTTCTCAGCAAAATCTTTAGCTTTTGAATAACCAGCCTTTTCTCGGTAAAATCGTAAATTGTCCGAAAACGGCAATGTAATCACCTCTGTTTTTTTTCGACTGACTCAGTAATTATAGGATTCCCTACAAATATAATTATATCACTATTGGGTGCGAATAGCAAGAGCTTTACAAGTTTTTTTAATATTATTTATAGATGAGAAGAGAAGTATAGAAAATAATAAAATATAAAAAGGGAGGCATGCCCGGTGGCGTCCGGGCATCTCAGCTTTTGACCTGTTGCGCAGGATCAGTAACCAGAAGCGGGGAGTATTAAGCTGCGGCGAATTGGCAGTACGATTCAAGAGATAAAATAAAACCTCCTTCTCATATAAAAAAACAACCGACACTGTTAAGCATCGATTATTTCAAAGGAGAAAAATTCTACTGGCTGGATTTTGATCCGATATATAAATTTTACATTTAATTAAATAAAATATTGAATCCACTAGGGGGACCTAAAAAGTGAGGACATTTCATCTTAATACAATCATATAGAATTACATCCGTTTTTGCCATTTTTTGTAGGATGAAAATTACTTGATCCGCATCTTTTTTTGAAAAACATTCATAGAAGGTTTTATAATTGATGGAATCGCAATTTTTGATGATTTTAGCTGCAATGATTGCTCGATCATATGGGTTAGATATGTCTGTAATTATATATGGATTTTTAATAGGAGTCACCACCTGGTATTGTAATATATTTAGAAACTACCCAGAACAAACAATCCGCAGAAAATTAAGGAAAGTATAATTCTTTCACTAGACGTTAATTCTTTATCTTTTACTGTATGTGTCATATTTGCACTCCCTTTTTTGTTATTTATCCATAGAATTAAATTAACTCTGTAGTTAAATAATAAACTATATAGTTAAAAGCGTCAAGAAGTTTTTAACTATATAGTTAAAAAAATTGCTACAAAGTTAAAATATGTGATATAATTATTCAAAACAAAGTTGGAGGAATGCTTTAATGTCATTAAATATTGTGAAGGCAAAAATCATAGAATCGGGAAAAACGATGTCCCAGGTAGTGGCAGAAAGCACTCTGGGGTCGTTACCAAACTTTAGTCAGAAATTAAGTAGAGGTACCTTAAAATACACGGAAGCTGAGGAAGTTGCAGATATTTGCGGGTATGAAATTGTTTGGGAAAAGAAAGATAAAACAAGTCCATGATGAATTCTTCACATAAATGGGGGTGATACTCACAGCATCGGTCGTTTTGACCCCAAAAATTCAAACGACGAATAGATGAAATGTATGTGAAAAACGAAGGATATAAACGAAAATAGAAAAATGACATCATATGGTTTTGCATATTATTTATATGGAAGTGAGTACACAATGGAGAATGAATTAGATCTTTACACAGGGAAAGTTAAATTTGATGGAAAAACCTATAATTTTGTATTTGATAAAAAAGTATTGCGATTATTAGCTCATGAAGAGGGTTCCTTCGAACAATTTAATAATCCTTGGGAAATCCCACGTGTAAATTGCTCTTATTTATACGGTGAATGTTCAGAAACAGGGAAACCCTTAATTTTTTTTACAAATCCGCGTGATTTTATTGGGAGTATTAATGGAGTTCGGTCAATTAAAATACAAGCATATATTATTCAAAAACGACAAATAGAGACATTAATTGATAGAATGCGTTTTGAAAGTACTGAAATTGATTGTATTTTTGATAATAGAAAAGCTTTAGATAAAACTTATTGTGATGTTGACAGTGGAACATTTGGCGTTTTTACAAAGAATTTTAATGAAACAACTTCTGGTAAAGAGAAATTTAAGGTTAATGGGGTAGAGGTAACAGTATATTTTGGTATAAGTCGATCGGTTAATAATGCAATAGGAAAACCACCGTTGACATTACATTCTACGATGATCTTTGAATTTGAACCAACATCGGATTATGAATTTATATATCGTTTATGGGGAATAGCAAAACAATTTATACAATATCTTTGTTATCGAACGAATTGTAATATTCCTTCGATAGTGTTAGCAACACCTAAAAGTGGAAAGCATTTAGATTTTGCTACCATGAATATTATAAGTGAGCAAAAAAAAGAATCTGAGTTAGAGTCTCTCAAGAATAATTGTTATATTAAACAAGACCATATTGAAGGATATGAAGGGAAAATTTTGTCCGATATTGCAAATGGAATTCTTTATTTGCGACATTTGCCTGACTCAAGTGAAGCCGGGAAGGGCATAAATGAAGCAAGATTCATTATGTTAACGGCAGCTTTTGAATGGGAATTTAATAGAACTCATCCTGAAGGAATTTCGAGAAAAAAATCAAGTGTTGATGCTGAAAATCAAGTTGCAAGCTATATTAAAGAGCAAATTAAAAATAACACAGGCAAGATAAAAGATATATTTAAAAGATTGGAAAACGATATACAACTTGATAGTTTTCAATCAAAAATTGTAGAAATAGAAAAAGAATATTCTGCTGTATTAAATGTTTTTAGCGATCATTTATACAGTA
>JBOFWC010000308.1:0-9584 GCA_051653405.1 Proteocatella sp.
GAATTAAAAGTTGAAGAAGAAGTAAAAACTGAAGAGTAAAATGAGCGGTGGGTTGGAAACTTTGTTTTCAGCCCATTTTTTATACATAATTAGAATTTATTTTAAATCTTGAAACAAATTTAAAAGGAGATAATATGAAAAAGGTAACTATTGAAACTAAGCATGTAAAGATTGGTCAAGCTCAAAATGAAGACTCGCTTACTGGAGTTACAGTTATATTTTTTGAAAATGGAGCGACAGCATCACTTGATGTAAGAGGTTCCGCACCAGGCTCTAGAGAGACGGAGCTTTTAAGACCGGATAAAACGGTAGATAGTATAGATGCGATTGTACTTTCGGGAGGTTCTGCCTTTGGACTTGAAGCAGGCTGCGGCGTAATGAAATTTTTAGAAGAAAAGGGATGCGGAGTAAAGGTGGGTTCTGTAAATGTACCTATTGTGTGTCAGGCAATTTTATTTGACTTAGCAGTAGGAAGTTCTAAAATAAGGCCTGATATGGATATGGGAAGAAGTGCATGTCAAAATCTATCATATAGTTTTGAACTTGGAAATTATGGAGCAGGATGCGGGGCTACGGTAGGGAAGATATTGGGGCCTGAAAATTCGATGAAAAGTGGAATTGGCTATTCAAAGATAAAACTTAAAAGTGGAGTTGTTGTAGAAGCGATAATTGCAGTAAATGCTGTAGGCGATGTGTTTGATCAAAGCGGAATAATTGCAGGCGCTCTTGACTCAGATGGGAATTTTGCAGATAGTGCAAAGTTAATAATGGATATGGATGATAATCAGGAGTTTTTGAACAGCAATACAACTATAGGCTGCATAATCACAAATGCTAAGCTAGATAAAGCAAAGTGCCAAAAAGTATCACAGGTAGCTCATAATGGACTGGCACAATCAATAAGTCCGATACACACTTCAATGGATGGAGATACAATTTTTACGGCAGCTACAGGAGAACTAGAAGGAAATCTTGATAGTATATGTATTGCCGCTCAACTTGCGACTAAAGAGGCAGTAATATCTGCAGTGAAGCATGCAAAAGGGGTTCAAAACTTAAAATCATATGAAGATATTAAAAAAACTTGTAAATAATTTAAATAAAAAGTAGAAAAAATTAAAAATATATCTTATAATAATAAAGTTGATTGATATTTCCTAGGAAAATCAAATCGAAAATAATGTTAACAAAAATTTTTAGAACGACATCCCAAATGGGAGTCGGAACGGAGGAAAACAAAATGGAAGCGCAAAAAAAATGTATTTCTGTCAATAAGACAAGAAGAATGACTATTATCGGTATGCTTGGAGCAATATCTGCTATGCTTGGATTTACACCACTTGGGTTTATACCTTTAGGCGTAGCGAATGTTACCACTATGCATATACCAGTTATAATAGGGGCAATTATGGAGGGACCGTTTGTAGGCGCAATGGTAGGATTAATATTTGGAGTATCATCTTTAGCTAAAAGCTTTATGACTCCTACACCACTATCATTTATGTTTATGAACCCAATGGTATCTATATTGCCAAGAATTATGATAGGAATAGCAACATATTATTTCTTTACTGCAGCAAAAAAACTTATAAAAAATGAAAAGGCAGTACTTTTAATTTCAGGAGCCTTTGGAACCATGGTAAATACGGTACTTGTATTAGGTTCTGCATATATGATTTATGCTCAAAGAATAGTAGAAGCAATGGGGCTTCCAGATGGTGGAGCAGGTGCATTTTTACTTGGAATAGCTACAGCAAATGGTATTCCAGAAATGTGTGTAGCAGCTCTTGTTACAGCGGCGTCTGTAACTGCGCTTAGAAAAATAATTAAGAATTAATTTTAGATAAACTTATTTTAAATATATAATTTGGAGAAAAAACGATGTTATTAGTTGTAGACGTAGGTAATACAAATATTGTTTTAGGAGTTTATAAAGACAAGGAACTTAAGAATAACTTCAGAGTAGGAACTGATATAAACAAGACCTCAGATGAATATGGATCAATAATTGCACAATTATTTCAGCTTGAAGGATTAAGTTTTTGTGATATAAAAGATGTAATTATATCATCAGTTGTTCCTGAGGTTATGCACTCGCTTGAAAATTTTGTGGTTAAATATATCGGAAAAGCGCCAATGGTAATAGGGCCTGGTATAAAAACGGGTATAAATATAAAGTATGAGACTCCAAGTCAAGTTGGAGCGGATCGTATAGTAAATGCGGTGGCAGGCTATGAAAAATATGGTGGGCCGCTTATACTTATAGATTTTGGAACCGCTACGACTTTTTGCTATATAAATGCTAAGGGCGAATATCTAGGAGGGGCAATTACTCCAGGTATTAAAATTTCAAGTGAAGCACTTTTTAAACGTGCAGCAAAGCTTCATAAAGTTGAAATAGTAGAAACTAAGACTGTTATTGGTAAAAATACGACTACAGCTATGCAAGCCGGAATTTTTCATGGATATGTAGGGCTTGTAGATAATATTGTTGAGAAGATGATAGAAGAGTCTGGCGAAGAAAAAGTTAAGGTAGTAGCTACTGGAGGACTTGCAAGCCTTATAATTTCTCAAACTAAAAATGTAAATATTGTAGATAAGAATCTTACGCTTGAGGGTCTAAGACTTATATATGAAAAAAATATAATCTAAATAAATGATAATCTAAATAATAATTAGATTATTTTATAAAGATAATTAAGAATTAAGGAGCAATAATTTTGAAAATAGGCAATTTTACCACCGAGGGAGAGGCTTTCCTAGCACCTATGGCTGGGGTCACAGATTTTCCATTTCGTGTTATATGTAAAAGATACGGAGCTTCTTTGTTATATACGGAGATGATAAATGCCAAAGCATTGTGTTACGAAGATAAAAATACTTTTGGAATGCTTGAAGTAAAACCTGAAGAAGGGGATGTTGCGGTTCAGATATTTGGACATGAACCGGAATATATGGCTAGAGCAGCAGAGATACTTTGTGAACTCGACAGATTTAAAATAATAGACATAAATATGGGCTGTCCTGCCCCTAAGATAACTAAAAATAGTGAAGGCTCAGCACTTATGAAAAATCCTAAATTGGCACATGAGATTATATCATCGGTAAAAAAAGCTTCAAAACTTCCAGTAACTGTAAAGTTTAGGAAAGGTTGGGATGATTCTTCAATAAATGCAGTAGAATTTGCGAAAAATGCACAAGATGCAGGTGCGGATTGTATAACGCTTCATGGAAGAACCAGAGAGCAGTATTATAGTGGAAAAGCAGATTGGGATATAATAGAAAAAGTAAAACAGTCCGTTAATATACCAGTTATAGCTAATGGAGATATATTTTCAATAGAAGATGCTATAAATATAATGAAGAAAACCGGAGCGGATGCCTACATGATAGGCAGAGGCTCTCAGGGAAATCCATTCTTATTTAAGCAGCTTAAAGAATATATCGCAAATAAAACGGTTATTGAAATAAGTGATTATGAAAAACTTGAAGTGATGCTTGAGCATTATAATCTTTCGATAAAATATAAAGGTGTAGATAAGACTGTAAGAGAGATGAGAAAGCATTTAGGATGGTATCTTAAAGGTATGTATGGCAGTGCAAAAATGAGAAACGATATAAACAAAGTATGCGATGCAGATGAAGTTATAGGTATGCTTAGAGCGTATCAGGCAAGCTTGACATAGTTTTGCCACTTATGTATAATAGAAAAAATATAGATTTAGTTAAAAGCGTTAAATAATATATATTTTGAAGGAGTGTTTGAACATGGAAAATAAGAAGGAAATACTTTTAACCCAAGAAGGTCATGATAAAATTGTTGAAGAGATAGAACTTCTAAAAACGGTAAGAAGAGCTGAAGTTGCTGAAAGAATAAAGATAGCTATATCTTTTGGAGATATTTCAGAGAATGCTGAGTACGATGAGGCAAAAAATGAACAGGCTCAGCTTGAGGAGAGAATTTACAAGCTTGAAAGTCAGCTTAGAGCAGCAAGAATAATAAATGAATCAGAGATAGATAATGAGAAGGTTACAGTAGGTTCTATCGTTAAGATTGAAGTGAAGGACCCTTCAATGTCTTCTCCAGAAGTTGAAGAATATACAATAGTAGGTTCTGCAGAAGCAGATCCTTCAGAAAATAGAATTTCAAATGAGTCACCTATAGGAAATGCACTTTTAGGAAGAAAAGTAGGCGAAAAGTTTTCGGTTCAAGTACCTTATGGAACTGCAAAAATTAAAATTATCGAAATAAGAAGATAGTTTGTAAAGTCAGATAGGCCATTTTTGGCATAAAATATAAATAAAAGTAGGAGGAAAAAGAAATGGGAATTGAAGCTAATCATAACGAACTTGTGCAGGTAAGGATAGATAAGCTAAAGAAGCTTCAAGAAAAAGGAAAGAATCCTTACGTTCAAGAGAAGTTTGATTTTACAAACCATAGCATAGATATTTTCGATAAGTTTGATGAACTTGAAGGTACTGATGTAGCAGTAGCTGGAAGAATAATGCTTATGAGAGAGCATGGAAAAGCTACATTTGTTACAATTCAGGATTCAGAGGGAAGAGTTCAGGTATATGTAAGAGCTGATAAAATCGGAGATGATGAATATGCTGATTTTATAACTAACGATATTGGAGATATAATTGGAATTAAGGGAACTGTATTTAAAACACAAAAAGGTGAGATATCTATAAGAGCAAAAGAAGTTGTACTTTTAACTAAGTCACTTCAGCCGCTTCCTGATAAGCATGCAGGCCTTAAAGACCAAGATATGAGATATAGACAAAGATATGTAGATCTTATAGTTAATCCAGAAGTTAAGAAAGCATTCCTAACAAGAAATAAGGCTACAAAAGCACTTAGAGACTATCTTGATGCAAGAGGCTTTATTGAAATGGATACACCTATCCTTAACACTATTGCAGGGGGAGCAAACGCAAGACCGTTTATAACTCACCACAATACACTTGATATAGATATGTATCTTAGAATAGCAAATGAGCTTTACCTAAAGAGACTTATCGTAGGTGGATTTGAAAAAGTATACGAAATGGGAAGAATGTTCCGTAACGAAGGAATGTCTATAAAGCACAATCCAGAATATACAGCAATGGAATTATACTGGGCATATGTAGGTTATGAAGAAATTATGGAACTTACTGAAAATCTTGTAGCACATATGGCAGAAGCTGCAACTGGAAGCACTGTAGTAAACTACCAAGGAAGAGAAATTGATTTCAAACCGCCTTGGAAGAGAATGTCTATGATAGATGCAGTTAAAGCATATGCTGGTGTAGATTTCAATGAAATAAACACTGATGAAGAAGCGATTGCGGTAGCTAAAGAAAAAGGAATAGAGCTTGCACCATCTCAAATGACAAGAGGCCATATAATAAGCTTAATGTTTGAAGAGTTTGGGGAAGCGCATCTTATAGAGCCTACATTTATCACACATCATCCAGTAGAAATTTCTCCACTTTCTAAGAGAAATCCAGAAGATCCAAGACTTACAAATAGATTTGAAGCATTTGTAAACACTTGGGAGATTGCAAATGCATTCTCTGAGCTTAACGATCCAATCGACCAAAGAGGAAGATTTGAAGATCAAATGAAGCAAAAAGAACTTGGCGATGATGAAGCACATGAAATGGACGAAGACTTCCTAAATGCTATAGAAGTAGGCCTTCCTCCAACAGGTGGACTTGGAATAGGAATAGACAGAGTTATAATGCTTATAACTAACTCTCCATCAATAAGAGATGTAATCCCATTCCCAACAATGAAGCCAATAAAAGAAGACGTAAACGAAGAAGAATAATATAAAAAATTGATAAATATAAAAGAGATATTCTCCTAAATAAATGTTTAAGAGGGTATCTCTTTTAATATTAACCGTATAACTTATTTCTAAATTTCATTTTTGAATTATGGGAGTTATTCGTAAATTGGGTTTCTTGAAGCTTTCACGACACGTTTTTCACTATTTGTAGCATGTACAAATACACCAATTGCACTTAGGTAAAGTATAACAGTAAGATAGTATGGAGAATTATAACCCATATTTTGCATAAGATAACCACCGATGCTTATTCCTATAGCTCTTGAAAAACTTGAAAATAATGAGAGTAAACTACTGAAATTTGAACGTTCTTCAGGCTCTACAAGCTCCATAAATATACTAGTATTTAGAGGCGCTGCCATATTCATAAGCCCATTTCTCATGAAGAAGGCGATATACACAAAGCTTAAGCTGTGTGGAAACGCAATGCTTATAAGAAATGGAATACTTAAAAACTGACAAACTATAGTAGATTTATGTCGGCCTATTTTTTTTGTAAGCAGAGGAAGTAACATTCCGCCTACTATACATCCAAATTGCGCAAACGAAAGGATGGAGCCTACGGTTTTATCGTTTAATGACATAGAATATTTCAGATAAACGCTAAAAAATGGGACTACCATTCCCGCTCCTGTGCCTGTTAGTGAATAATAAAACAAATATTTACCTATATTAGGTTTTTTTATTACACTGTAACCTCTAAGACACTCTTTTAAACATCGAGCCTTTATGCCTGCATTTTCTTCGATTTTACTTATAGGTAAAAGAAATAACATTGTAAATATAGATGAGATTAGAGCTATATAAAATATGCTATTATCTATGTTTAGAATATCTGTAAAATAACTGCTTAGATGACCACCTACAAATGAAGCGATCATATAGCCACCAAAGGTTACTACAAAGTTTCGGCTATAAGCTTTCATTCTGTTTGAAGGGGTAGTGTTTTCAGCTAGAAAAAGCCCCTCTGCGGTTGTTCTTATACTTAGGCCAAATCCATTTATAATTACAAATAGTGATATTGGAACGATAGATCTAAACGACATTATAAGAACCGTTGAAATTGATATCAAAGAACAACTAAGGTAAAAACTTTTTTTACGGCCGATACTTTCTATAAGATAAGCACTTATAATTGATCCAAGCGCAATAGCTATTGTATTTAAAGATATTATATTTCCAACTACTGATTCCTTATAGCCATTTTCAATGAGGTATAGTCCTGCAAACATATTAAAAATACCTTGAGAAAAAGCGGCAGAAAAAGATATAAAATAAAATAAAGTAACATTATCTAACTTGAAGTGATATCTTATATGATTTTTTACATATCTGAATTTTGATTTTATATTCCAATTTGATTTTTTAAGCATAGTAGACTCCCTTAAAAAACTTAATAAAAAAAGATGGATTATCCATCTTTAAATTTTTAGTCTATTTTGAAGAAACTGACTTCTTGTAAGCTTCGTATGAATTTAAATTTTTCGTGTTGTTTGAATAAGAAGCAGAAGGTCTGTATGCAGATGGGCGATTTGTTTGAGGTAGACTTCTTTTTGAAACTTTCTTTTGAACAGGTACATTTTTTCTTGCAGGAGTTTGAATTCCACCGCAATAAAAGTTATCATTGCATAATTCTTTTTTGAAAATTTCAATATGTATAACTCTAAAAAATTTACATGATATAATTACAAATGCAATTAAAAGAAGAATTCTCGGCACCATATACATTTACCCCCTTATATAATATATTCCACTTCATATTATATTACAATTGTCAAACATTTGCAACAAATATGTAAAAAAATTGTGAGAAATCTCAATGGATTAAACTGAAATAAATATTTTATATTCAAAACCTTGGTATTGCAAGCTAAAATTCAAATATATTTAATTGATAAGGCAGAATATCCTAAAATATGATATAATAAATTTTATTATTATTTTAATTTTTACGTGAACAGCAAGCTTTTAGCTGTGAACAACAATCAGGAGATTTGATTTATGAATATAATGTTAAAAATTGAATATATAGGAACTGAATTTTCAGGATGGCAAAAACAAAATAATGCCAGAACAATTCAGTCAGAAATAGAGTCTGCAATATTTAAAATAACAGGAGAGCAAGTCGAACTTACCGCATCTGGAAGAACTGATGCAGGGGTACATGCGCTTTCTCAAGTAGCAAACTTTCACACTTTTTCAAATATACCCCCAAAACAGATGAAATATGCAATAAATTCTGTTTTGAATGAAAATATTAGAATAATTGAAAGCTTTGAAGTTGATGGCGAGTTTCATTCAAGGTTTAGCGCAAAAAGAAAAACGTATCTTTATAGAATTCAAACTGGGGATGTAAAAAGAGCATTTGAAAGAAACCTGTCTTACTATGTAAGAGGAAGTTTGGATATTGAAAAAATGAAAGCACAGGCTAAATATATTGTAGGAGAGCATGATTTTTCAGCCTTTAAGTCAGAGGGGTCGTCAGCACAAAATTTTGTGAGAACTGTATATGAGCTTAAATTAACTCAAAATGGTGACATTATAGAGATGGAAATAACGGGAAATGGCTTCTTGTATAATATGGTAAGAATTATAGCAGGAACTCTTATAGAAATTGGCAGAGGCAGAGAATATAGTATCCCTGAAATTCTTAAATCTAAACAAAGAGAAAATGCAGGACCAACAGCACCTTCGATGGGACTTTTTTTGAAAAATGTTGATTATAATATTGACAATGAGGCATAAATCCTATATAATCTTAAAGAATGTGTAAATTATATGTCCACTGCCCCGGACTTTATTCATACACTATAGTTGGTTTATTTATTTAAGGAGGAATAAGAATGAAGTCTTATATTTCTAAACCTGCAGAAGTTACTAGAAAATGGTATATAGTCGATGCAGAGGGAAAAACATTAGGAAGACTTTCAACTGAGATAGCAAATATCTTAAGAGGAAAGCACAAAGTAACATACACACCACACGTTGATGGTGGAGATTTCGTAGTAGTAGTAAATGCTGAGAAAATAGCAGTAACTGGAAAAAAACTAGATCAAAAAATATACAGACACCATACAGGATACATTGGTAACATGAAGGAAACTCCTTTAAGAAGAATGCTTCAAGAAAAGCCAGAAGAAGTTCTTAAGGCTTCTGTAAACGGAATGCTTCCAAAAAGCAAATTAAGAGCTCCTATGATGAAGAGACTTAAAGTGTTTGTTGGACCACAGCATACACATGCAGCACAACAGTTAGAAACATTAGAGGTATAATTTTAGAAAGGAGATAAGTTCATGGCTAAAGTACAATATTATGGAACTGGAAGAAGAAAAAGCTCTGTTGCTAGAGTTAGACTTCTACCAGGACAAGGAAATATAGTAGTAAACGGTAGAAATCTTGATGAATATTTTGGATATGAGACTCTTAGAAGAGAGGTTCGTAGACCACTTGAAATGACTGACACATTAGCAAAATACGATGTATTTGTAAATGTTAATGGTGGAGGATTCACAGGACAGTCTGGAGCTATAAGACACGGTATATCAAGAGCTTTACTTAAAGCTGATCTAGAATTAAGACCAACTCTTAAAGCAGCTGGATTCCTTACTAGAGATGCTAGAATGAAGGAAAGAAAGAAATACGGACTTAAAGCAGCTAGAAGAGCTCCTCAGTTCTCAAAAAGATAATATTCTGCTTATGCAGATATATATACAAATCCCTAAAATCATTGATTTTGGGGATTTT
>JBOFWC010000309.1:0-14076 GCA_051653405.1 Proteocatella sp.
CGGGTATAAAAACCACGTTGTTTAGCGACAAATAGTCATCGGTTGTGTTATATATATCAGCACTGTATTCATATAATTTTCTTTGACTAAAAAAGCTAAATGTAGCTTTATATATTAGTTTGGGTATGAATTTTTCTAAACGATTTTCCTCATTGTGATAAATAAACCTAATTCCATTTGAATCTATTATTAGATTACCTGATAAAGATATTAGGTCCTCTAAATCTTTATAAAAAAAGCTTAGTATAGCTTTTGGAAAAAAATGAGGCTGAGTTATTAGTTTTGTAGCATCTAGTGACTCGTCTTCACTTAAAATTTCTATCATGATATTGACTATTTTAGGATCAAAAAGAGTACCACTATTTTTTATTAATATATCCATAACTCTGCTTCTTTCAAAAGATTTTTTATAGTGGAAACGGGAAAGCATAGAATCTACAGAATCACAAACTCTTAGTATTCGGCTCAAAAAAAGAATATTATCTCCAACTATATTATCTGGGTATCCAGAGCCATCGTAATTTTCATGATGGGAGCGTATTATCTGAGGGACATCCTTTAAAAGTTCCATTCCTAGAAATGCAGTTTGTGCAATTTCTTCACCTTTTACACTATGAGTTTTTATCACAGAATATTCTCTTTCATCTAAAGTAGAGGGCTTATTTATTATTTTATCAGGTATATATAGTTTTCCGATATCATGTATAAGTGCGGATATATATAAAATGTTAGTTTGATGAAAATCTAAGTTAAGTTTAGAAGCGACATTTAAACACAAACTTGCTACATTTGTCATATGATGGGGCATATAAATATCTTTTTTGGAGATCATTTCAACAAAAGAATCTATGTCGTAAGATAGTTTTTCATATGTTTTTATCGTCATATTTATATGAAGCATAGTTTGGATTAAGTAGTTTTCATTAATAAATGCATTTATATTTTTTATAATATTATTCAAAGCTGCATTGTCAAATATATTAAATAATACTATGCAGGAATAGTCATTGTTAGAATGATATTGATTTTCAAATATAGAAGCTGCTAGCCAAAAAGAATTTTCTTTATTTAAATTAGAGTCTAGTAACAGGGAAGTATCCCATATTCGATAATTTATAAGTTTGTTCGATATCAATGGAGTGGAACTATTGTGGACATTACGACAGAAAGCATCATCAAATTTGTCGTGAAATTTAAAATCATATTGGTAGACTATTCGAGTCTTATCCATGCTTAAAAGTATAAAGTGAGCTTGATTAACATACTTAAATATGTCAAACTCATCTAGGATAGGTAAAATATTATCATTTAGATTTAGTAATTCATAGTAGAAATAATTTAACATTTCAATCCCCCTTTAGAAACTACAAATTAATTTCTAACTTTAATCTACCCAAAAATATAACAGTGTAAATATTAAAAATTTTAATATTTAATAAATTTGAGTTTTTATTAAACAAAAAGAGTAAATGTCTATGAAAGTATTGACAATGAATGTTTTTTATTGTATCATCTATAAAACGATATAATGAAATTGGTTTTCGTTAACTAAGGAGTTAGTATGAAAAAAATAAATATAATTGTAGATCAAGCGTTAGATATACCAAAATATGTATTAGATAGATATGATATAAGGGTAGTAAATTTAAATGTTTCTTTTGGGGATGATATAGTAAACCATTTTACTAATGAACAATTTTATGAAAGAATGAGAGTATCTTCGGTTTTGCCTAAGACATCGTGCCCATCGCCAGAAGCTTTTTTAGAAGCATATAAATCATATGAAGGGGATGTAATAGTAGTAACCTTGTCAAAAGAACTTTCAGGGACCTACGCTTCTGCTGTTTTGGCGAAGGAAATATATGAGTCAGATAATGGAAGCAATAGAGTAGAGATAATAGATTCTACAAATGGTTCTATTGGAGCGGCATTGCCAGTTATAAGAGCTGCTCAAATTATAGAAAATGGTGAGGGTTTTGAAACTGTAGTTTCTAAGCTAAAGAATATGTCCGAATCATTGATTCATTATGGAACCTTAGAAACTCTTGAAAATGCAGTAAAAGGTGGAAGAATAAGTAAAACAAAAGGGTTTGTGGCAAATGCGCTAAATTTAAAACCAATAATACAAATAGAAAAAACTGTTTTTGTTGTAGATAAGGCAAGAGGAACTAAAAATAGTATAAAGAGGATGATAGAAATTTTGGAATCAAAAATTTCAGAAAGTGGCAAGAAACCAACTTTACTTGGAATTGCACATGCAAATGACATAGAAAAAGCAGAACTTGTAAAATCATTACTTTTAGATAAATATGATTTTGAAGAGGTTATTATAGCTGAGATTGGACCTATAATAGGTACGTATACTGCTGAAGGTGGAATACTTGTAAGTGTAATATAAAAATTATTTTTATTTGAGAGGCTATCGATTGTTTTCGGTAGCCTCATTTTGTTTTATTAAAGTTTTTTATTAAAAAATTAATATTGTTTTAAGCGGACTCTTCTTTCATATCATCATCAAATTTTTTCATATTTTCGTTTTTCTTAACTCTAGATATTTCATCAATAGCGATATCAATATTTTCAAAGAACTTAGATTCTCCACCGATTATATCAAAGATTTCTGACTTTTTAAAAAGCGTCAGAGGTTGTTCATTTATACCAGATATAAGGACATCTATATGACGATGTTTACACATACGCATAAGTCTTTTAAATGCATGAAGGGCACTTGCATCCATAGCAGGCACATTTTTCATATCTATTATAAGCACTTTTGTTTTGTAACCTAATTCGCTTAAAGCATCCATAAATTTATCGGTAGCTCCAAAGAAGAAAGGTCCATTTATTTCATAGATTTGAACATCTTTAATATCAGCCCTATTTAAAGGAGTTTCATCATCATAATCTTTTTCCTCGGAAGCATCCAAATCAAGTACTTCGGTATTTGAAACATCAGCCATACGTTTCATAAATAAGAAGGCTGCTAGTACCATACCTATTTCTATTGCAACTACAAGGTCTATCAATACAGTTATTATAAAAGTTACTAAAAGTACAACTATATCACTTTTAGGAGCTTTAAAAAGTGATAGAAATTCTCGCCATTCACTCATGTTATAAGCTACTATTATAAGAATAGAAGCTAATGAGGCAAGTGGAATCATTTTTGCAAGGGGCATAAATACTACCATTATTAGTAGCAATACTATAGCGTGAACCATTCCAGCTACAGGAGTTCTTCCTCCATTTTTTATATTTGCAACAGTTCTAGCTATAGCTCCAGTAGCAGGTATTCCTCCAAATAGTCCGGAAGCCATGTTTGCAACGCCCTGTGCTACAAGTTCCATGTTTGAGCGATGCTTTCCACCGATCATACCATCTGAAACTACAGCAGAAAGTAGAGATTCAATAGAACCAAGTATAGCTATTGTAAATGCTGACGGTAGGAGTAACTTGAATGTTTCAAAATCTATATTTGGAATTGTAGGTTTTGGAAGAGCTGAAGATAGCTCTCCAAATTTAGTTCCAATAGTAGCAACATCCAAATTAAATATACTTACTATAGCAGATGAAGCTATAAGGGCAATTAGGGCCCCTGGAATTTTTTTGTTTATTTTTGGCCATAATATAATTATAGCTAGAGATAAAAGTCCTATCAGTGTGGTTGTTATATCTAGGCTTGGAAAAGCCTTAATATAAGAACTCCATTTTTCTAGAAACTCTACAGGAACTTCATTCATTTGAAGTCCAAAAAAATCTTTTATCTGAGATGAAAATATTACAAGGGCTATACCGCTTGTAAATCCAGTGGTTATAGGATGCGGAATAAACTTTATAATATTTCCCATTTTTAATAGGCCCATAACAATCATTATAATACCAGCCATTATTGTAGCGGTAATAAGGCCATCCATTCCAAATTTAGTTACAATTCCATATACGATAACCATAAAGGCCCCGGTTGGACCACCTATTTGTACACGGCTTCCTCCTAGAAATGATATCAGAAAACCTGCTATTATAGCGGTATGAAGTCCCTTTTCAGGGGTTACTCCTGAAGATATAGCAAGTGCGATAGAAAGGGGAAGAGCTATTATAGCAACAATTATTCCTGCAGTAATATCTTTAAAGAACTGTTCTTTAGAATAGGTTTTCATAGTAGTAAATAATTTTGGTTTTAATCTTTGCGACATAATATTAACCTCCTTTTTTAAAGTAAATAAGTGAACAATTATAAAATCTCCTACCAACTCAATATTATACTCCTAATATTGATTTAAAAAAATATTTTTTTTAAAAAAATTAAAATAAATCTATCAACTAAGATAGAAATATAGTAAAATAGTAGGTATGAGTTTATTTTGAAAGGAATATTATTGATGAGTAATTTAGAAATATCTAAAGAGATAGATAGACGAAGGATATTTGGTATAATATCACACCCCGATGCAGGTAAAACTACACTTACAGAGAAATTATTACTTCACGGAGGAGCTATAAGAGAAGCGGGAACGGTAAGCGCTCAGAAGAATACTAAATATGCTAAATCTGACTGGATGGAGATTGAGAAAAAAAGAGGAATATCTGTAACTTCTTCTGTAATGCAGTTTGAGTATGATCATAAGATGATATCTATAATGGATACACCGGGGCATAATGATTTTGGAGAAGATACTTATAGAGTATTAACCTCAGTTGATAGTGCGGTTATGGTTATAGATGCGGCGAAAGGAATAGAGGCTCAAACTAAAAAACTATTTCAAGTTTGTAGACTTAGAGGAATTCCTATATTTACATTTATAAATAAGCTAGATAGACAGGCTAAAGAACCTCTAGAGCTTATAGAAGAACTTGAGACTGTTCTTGGAATGATGGCAACGCCTGTTACTTGGCCAATAGGAAGTGGACTACAATTTGAAGGAATATATGATATATTAGAAAATGAAGTTCACCTTTATAGAAAAAAAGAGGCTATTAAACTTGGTGAAGAAGGGGTTTTTGGTACGGAGCTAGAGGGACAGCTTCATCCTGAAAATCTTAAGGAATTAAGAGAAAGCATGGAGCTTTTAGAAGGTGCAGGAAATGAATTTAATCTTAAAATGATTAGAGACGGAGAACTTACACCAGTATTCTTTGGAACTGCACTTGCAGATTTTGGAGTTACGGCATTTTTAAATCACTTCTTAGATATGGCACCAGGACCAGGAAATCGTAAAACTGTAACTGGAGAGGTTTCTCCATATGAGAATACTTTTACTGGATTTATATTTAAAATTCAGGCGAATATGAATCAAGCGCATAGAGATAGAATAGCATTTCTTAGAATTTGTTCGGGGGTTTTTGAAAGAGGTATGGATGTAACACTTTCTAGAACTGGAAAGAAGATAAAACTATCTCAATCTACACAGCTTATGGCGAATGATAGAGAGACTATAGACAAAGCCTATGCGGGCGATGTAATTGGAATATATGATTCTGGTAATTACCAGATTGGAGATACGCTTACGGCAGGAAAAGAAAAACTTTTCTTTGAACCATTACCTACTTTCCCGCCTGAATTGTTTATAAGGGTTATGCCGGTTAATTCAATGAAGGCAAAGCATTTCCATAAGGGTGTAGATCAGTTAGCACAAGAAGGAGCTATACAGGTATATAAAAATCAATATAATGAGGTAATACTTGGGGCTGTTGGAGCACTTCAATTTGAAGTTTTTGAATATAGACTTAAGAATGAATACAATTCTGATATATTGATAGAACATCTTGACTATAGTGTTGCAAGATGGATAAAAACTGATGAGCCAGAAGGCCTTAACAAGTATCATAACTCTAGAAGTATGTTGGTGTTTGATCATTTTGATAGACCTGTAATGCTTTTTGCAAATCAATATACTCTAGATAGATTTGCTGAAAAATATGAAGAATTAAATCTAGTAGATGCACTAAATGTTAATAGAGAGTTTGGAATTTCAATATAATAAGTAAAAAGTTGAAATTTAGATATATTTGCTGTATAATATTTTAGTATTTAAGATTAATTTCACTGAATTTTTAGGAGGAACCCCTATGGGTAGAATAGGTAATATAGTAAATAGAAAGAATAAACAGGATTCTAAAAGAGCTAAAATTTTCACTAAATATGCTAGATCTATAACGGTTGCAGCAAAAGAAGGTGGCGGAGATCCTGAGTACAATGCAGCACTTAAAACAGCTATAGATAAAGCTAAAGCTATGAATATGCCAAATGATAATATAGACAGGGCGATCAAAAAAGGTGCTGGTGGCGGAGATTCGGAGAACTACGAGCATATAACTTATGAAGGATATGGTCCAGGTGGAGTAGCTGTTATAGTTAATGCCCTTACTGATAACAAGAATAGAACTGCTGGAAATGTAAGATTCTATTTTGATAAAAATGGCGGAAACATGGGAACTGCTGGTTGCGTAAGCTTCATGTTCGATAGAAAAGGGATAATTTTCATTTCTAATGAAAATGGAGTTGAAGAAGATGCGCTTATGGAGCTTGCACTTGAGTCTGGAGCGGAAGACTTTATGGTAGATGAAGAGGGCTTTGAAATAATAACATCTCCTGAAGAGTTTAACGCAGTTAAAGAAGCGCTTGAAGGTGCAAACTACGAACTGCTTTCTGCAGAGGTTACTATGCTTCCACAGACATACACTAAGCTTGATGAAAATCTTGAAAAGAGCATGGAAAAATTAATAGATATGCTTGAAGATGATGATGATATACAAGATATATATACTAATATAGAGGAATAAATCCATCTAAAAATTAATGTAAGATAAATGCGTATTCTATACGAGTGCGCATTTTCCTTATATTATAAAAAAGAGAGGAAGACTATGAAAAATTTAACACTATTAACAGACTTTTATCAGCTTACTATGTCAAATGCATATTTCATAGAAAATCTGAATGAAGAAAAATTGATATTTGATGTTTTTTTTAGAAAAAATCCTAGTGATGGAGGATATACTATAGTCTGCGGAATAGATGAAGTTGTAGAATACATACAAAATCTTAAATTTACAGATGGAGATATAGCCTATCTAGACAGCCTTGGTGTTTTTGACAGTAAATTTTTAGAATATCTTAGAGAATTTGAATTTACAGGAGAAATTTATGCGGTAGAAGAGGGAACTGTTATGTTTCCAAATGAACCGATAATGAGAGTTAAGGCAAACTCAATAGAGGCTCAAATAATAGAAACTACGATTTTAAATATAATGAATTTCCAATCACTTATAGCTACAAAAGCATCGAGAATATGTCAAGCGGCAGAAGGTGATGCGGTTATGGAGTTTGGACTAAGAAGAGCGCAGGGGCCAGATGCAGGGCTTTATGGTGCAAAGGCTGCGGTTATTGGAGGTTGCGTAGGAACTTCAAATGTATTAGCGGGGAGGTTGTTTGACATTCCGCTTATGGGAACTCATTCGCATAGCTGGGTTCAGAGATTTGATTCAGAACTTGAGGCTTTTAGAGCTTATGCAGATAACTATCCAGACAAGACTATGTTTTTACTAGATACTTATAATACTTTGAAAAGTGGACTTCCAAATGCAATAAAGGTATTTGAAGAACTTAGAGAAAAAGGTTATGAAGCTAAAGGGGTAAGACTTGATTCTGGAGATTTAGAGTATTTATCTAAAAAGGTTAGGGAAAAGCTTGATGAAGCGGGTTTTAAAGATGTTAAGATAACAGCATCAAATGATTTAGATGAATATGCTATAATGGATTTAAAACTTCAAAAAGCAATGATTGATGTTTGGGGTGTAGGTACTAAACTTATAACATCTAGCAATCATCCATCGCTTGGAGGAGTATATAAACTTTCGGCAATAGAGAGAGATGGTGAGATTATTCCTAAAATAAAACTTTCCGAATCGCCAGAGAAAATAAATAATCCAGGCTATAAACAGGTGCTTAGAATATTTAGCAAACGAAATAATTCTGCTTTAGCAGATCTTATAATTTTAGATCATGAAAAAATTGACGATAGTAAACCACTTAAGGTGTTTCATCCTACTTATACTTGGAAGACGCAAACTTTTGAAAATTATTATGTTGAGGAATTGTTAAAACCACTATTTATAGATGGAAAACTTGTAAGAGAGCGTAAGACGGTTATGGAACATAGGGAATATTCTATGAAAAGAAAAGAGTGTTTTTGGCCTCAATATAAACGTATAAGTAATCCAGAACCTTTTAAAGTGGATTTATCTAAAGAACTATGGACTTTAAAAAGTGAAATGATAAATGAATTAAAAGAACACTATTAATATAAATCCATTTGTTAAAGAAAATTTATATTAAATGATAGATGGAAATGAATAGTTTGAATAAATAACCTCAAATAATTAGATTTGAAAATTTAATTATTTGAGGTTATTTTTTTGTTTTTTATATACTATTTAAATAAGATTTTTATAAAAATGAGATTAATTTCTCTGTAAATTCTGTTCGTGTATAGTTTCCTCCAAGATCTTTTGTATGAAATTTATTATTTTCTAATACTTTAAATAATGCATTTTTTATGGATTTAGACTCATTTTGAAACCCTAGGTCAAAAAGCATCATACATGTACTTAATATTATAGCGCTTGGATTACTAATATTCATTCCTGCAATATCAGGCGCGCTACCATGTATAGCTTCGTATATGCATATATCATCTCCGATATTAGCACTTGGGGAAAGTCCTAGTCCTCCTATAAGGCCTGCACATAAGTCTGAAATTATATCTCCGTAAAGATTTGGAGCAACGATAACATCGAATTGATTTGGATTTATTACGAGTTGCATACACATATTATCCACTATCTTTTCGTCGGCTTCTATATTTGGATAAAGTGATGCAATCTTTCTAAATGATTCGAGAAAAAGGCCATCAGACATTTTCATTATATTAGCTTTATGGACAGCGGTTACTTTTTTTCGGCCTTCTTTTATAGCGGTTTCGAAGGCATATTTACATATTTTTTCGCTTGCGCTTCGAGATATTATTTTTATACTTTGAGCAATATCAGTTGAAGTCATATATTCTATTCCGGAGTATAAGTCTTCTGTATTTTCTCTTATTATTATTAAATCTACATCGCTATACTTTGTATTTACGCCAGCTATCGATTTTATAGGACGTACATTTGCAAATGTATTGAACTGTTTTCTTAGAAGTACATTTATGCTTTTGAAGCCTGTCCCAATTGGGGTTTCAGTAGGGCCTTTGAGCAAAATTTTATTTTTTGATATGCTTTCAATAAGGCCATCTTCCATTACTTTTCCGTTTAGTTCGTAAAAATGGCTTCCAGCAGAGTACGTATCAAATTTTATAGGAAGAGATAAGTGAGTTGTTATTTTCGTTATAGAATCAATTATTTCTGGACCTATTCCATCTCCTGGAATCAGAGTTATAGTTTTCATTAATAATTTTCTCCTTTTTCTGCTATATAGTTTAGGAAACCTCCGAAAAGAAGTATATCTTTTTCTCTATCTGATATATCGATTTTAGCTGATATTGTAGCATCATCTAAAATTAGAGTAAAGGTTTTTGTTTTCAAGGATGTTTTTATATTTGTTATAGTTATTTTATCTAAAAGATTTAGTTTGGTGTAATCTTCTGGACTTTCAAATATTAGTGGCAATATTCCGTTGTTTATAAGATTTGACTTATGAATTCTTGCAAAAGACTTTGCTAAAACTATTTTTATTCCTAAAAAAGCAGGGCTTAAGGCTGCGTGCTCACGACTTGAACCTTGACCGTAATTTTCTCCAGCTACAATTATACCGGGTTTATTAGAAATTGCTCTTTTTGGAAAATCTGAATCTAGTCTGCTTAGGCAGAAACTAGATAAATATTCGATATTGGATCTAAATGGAAGAAGTTTTGAATCTGATGGAGTTATATCATCTGTAGATATATCGTCACCACCTTTAAAACATACATTTAGTTTTATCTCATTTTCTAATTTTATTTGAGGTGGAAGCTCTTTTATGTTTGGGCCAGTTATTATGTTGCAACTATTACTTTTGTTATTATCTATAAAAAATGAGGGGTTTTTAGTTGCGATTTTTGGTTTTTGGTATGAATCTAATGAATATTTAGGGATGTCATCTGTAAGATAACCTGTCAGGGCACTTGCAGCTGCAACTTCAGGACTTACAAGATATACTTGAGCAGAATTAGTCCCGCTTCTACCTTTAAAATTTCGGTTAAAGGTTCTTAATGAAACGGCATCAGTGCTTGGCGCCTGTCCCATTCCGATGCATGGACCGCAGCCGCATTCTAAAATTCTTGCACCAGCGCTTATTAAGTCGGTAAGAGCTCCAGTTGAAGCTAGCATTGAAAGGATACTGCTAGACCCTGGGGCTATTACTAGGCTGACATTATCAGCTATTTGTTTTCCTCTTAATATGGCAGCTGCTTTGGTCATATCTTCAAATGAAGAGTTTGTGCAGCTTCCTATAGCGACTTGGTTTATTTTTAGAGATTTCACCTCAGATACAGGGCACACATCTCCGGGACTATGAGGTTTAGCACACATAGGGATTATCTCATCTAAATTCAAAGTAATTGTTTCATCATATATAGCATCTTTGTCAGCTTTTAATTCTAAAAAAACGTCATCTCTTCCTTGGAATTTCAAATATTCAAGAGTATTATCATCGGTTTCAAATATAGAAGTGGTAGCGCCAAGTTCTGCGCCCATGTTGCATATGGTAGCTCTTTCTGTAAGGGAAAGGCTTTTTATTCCGTCACCAGTATACTCTATTATCTTTCCAACGCCGCCTTTAACTCCTAATTTCATCAATATAGTTAGAATTATATCTTTTGCAGAAGCGTTTTCTGAAAGCTTTCCCAAGAGTTTTATATTTAAAATTTTAGGATTTTTTAAATAATATTTTCCAGTGGAAAGGGCTGTGGCTATATCGAGGCCTCCAGCTCCAATTGCTAGCATTCCCATAGCGCCGCATGTAGGGGTATGACTGTCAGAACCAAGTAAAGTTTCTCCTGGAACTGAGAAATTCTCTAGATGGAGCTGATGACAGACTCCATTTCCGGCTCTTGAATAGGTTATTCCAAAGCGTTTGCATACGGATTTTATAAATTCGTGGTCATCCATGTTTTCGAAGCCTGTTTGAAGCATATTATGGTCTATATAAGCCACAGCTTTTTTTACTTTTATATCTTTAGGATTGATTTTTAGAAGCTGCAGGTAGGCCATTGTACCTGTAGAATCTTGAGTAAGTGTCTGATCTATTTTTAAGGATATTTCATCACATATATCATTATTTTTATATAAAATTTTATTTTCAAGTATTTTTGCAGTTAAAGATTTTCCCATTTTAAGTCCTCCTGACAAAACTAAAGTGCATCTGCTAGTGAAAAGGAAAAGTTGTTTTTTAAATCAGCATATATTCTAAGAAGCTCCATATCATTTAGAGATCGTTTTAGTTCTATTGAATGAGCTCTTACTTTTTGAAGCATATCGGGACCCATCTCATCTTCCATGTGAATTCCCAATTGAAGGAGTTTGTTTTTTATGCCAGCGGTTCCTGAGTGTTTTCCTACAATAAGCTTTCTAGTAAGTCCAATATCATCTGGAGAATAAAGTTCATATGTTTTTGGATTTTTTATAGCGCCATCAGCATGAATTCCTGATTCGTGAGAGAAAATATTGTCTCCTACAACGGCTTTCCATGGAGAAAGTTTTCTTCCTGAGGCTACAGATACGTATTCGCATAATGGCTTTAATGAGATGAGGTTATATTTATTGTCGAGGTTTAGGGAGCATTTTGCGGCCATTATAATTTCTTCGAGTGATGCATTTCCAGCTCTTTCTCCAAGTCCGTTAACAGTTACTCCTACATGGGTAGCTCCTGCCATAACTCCAGCGATTGCATTTGCGCTTGCCATTCCAAGGTCGTTGTGTGTGTGCATTTCTACATCTATATTAAATCGATCTTTAATATTTTTTATATTAGTGTAAGTTTGAATAGGATTTAAAATTCCTATAGTATCACAATAACGGATTCTATTTGCGCCTGCATTTATAGCTTCTGAAATAAATGTAAATAGAAAATCTTCATCCGTCCTAGAAGCATCTTCGGCATTTACAGATATATACATACCTTCTTTTTTTGCATATTCAACAGCGGAAACCATTTGAGAAAGAACTTGTTCACGGGTTGATTTTAGTTTGTCTTTTATGTGAATATCGGATGTTGAAATTGAGATGGCAACAGCATCGACGCCACAATCTATAGATTGCTCGATATCACTTATAACTGCTCTATTCCAACCCATTATACTGGCACGAAGGTTGCTTTTCACTATTTTTCTGATTATATCTTTTTCATCACCGCCCATAACTGGAATACCGGCTTCTATTTGTTCTACGCCAACCTCGTCAAGCATTCTTGCGATATTTAGTTTTTCTTGGTTTGCAAATACAACGCCTGCTGTCTGTTCGCCATCTCTTAATGTAGTATCAACTAATGTAAAGTTCATATTCTCTTCCTCCTGATTAATGTAATGAGCTAATGATAATACTTTTTATAAGGCTTGTCAACACTAAAATGCAATTTTTATTTTTAAAATTTCATTAAAAGTAAGAATGGAGGGTTTTTAAAAAAATTAAAAATATGAAAAAAACGCATTTAAATCAATAGTTTTAAGGGGAAAAATAATATCCCAAGCAAAGACAAAATGAAGAAATGTAATATTAAAACTGCATTAATGATTAAAAGTATGTATTTTAAGAAAATTGTGATATAATATGAAATATATTTTGAATTTTAAAGGAGAAACTCTTATGAAAAAGAAACTGATTTTGAAATTAAGTATTCTTATGATAATTATTTTGATTTTAGGAGTTGGTTGTTCTAAAGAAGCAAAAAGTATTTTGTTTGAAAACCAGGCGGGTGATTTTTCGGTAGAACTAAATTCTGATTATGTAGAGAAGTCAGTAGATAAGTCGGAAAACCCAGAGGGATATGTTTATTCGTATGAAAGAGGGGAAGAAGTTTTAAACATAAGTGAGTTTATAATTCCTGGGGTTACGCTTGATGAGAAAATGATTGAAGAAGAAATTGAAATGGGTACAGAAATGGAAGTTTTAAGACCGGATAACATAGACCTTAAGGATAAGGGGAAATTCTATGGAGTTTTAGTAAAAGATACTTCTACTGGAATGTACATGATGTATCATAGAATTCAAAAAGATGACAAGATTATATCGTTTTTAGCTTTTAGTCCAAAACCATATACAGTGGAGGAGGAAGCAGCGCATAAAGCAATGATATCTACGATTGAGTTTAAATAATAATTGTCTTGGATAATGGATGCTCAAAAAATCTTATATGATTTAAAGCTTATAAAAAGAGGGGGATTCCCCCTCTTTGAGTTTATTTTTCTAAAAGGCATATGCATTCTGCGTGTGGTGTATTTGGGAATTGGTCTACGCCGACAATTTTTGTTATGCTGTAACCTGCTGATTTAAATGCAGTAAGATCAGAAACTAATGCCTTTGGGTTACATGAGACATATATTAGTTCTTTTGCATCAAATGAAATTATATCTCTTAACGCTTTTGGGTGAACACCACTTCTAGGTGGATCTACTATAATCACATCTGGCTTTACCTTAAGTTTTGAAACTTCGGTTGCAACATCTCCTGCAATATAGTGGGCATTTGTGATGGAATTCATGCTGCAATTTTCTTTGGCCATATCTACAGCTTCTTCGATAAGTTCTATTCCATAAACTTCTTTTGCATTTTCTGAAATCAGAATACCTATAGTTCCTGTGCCACTATATAAGTCATAAACTACTTTATCTTTCTTGTCTCCAAGCATATCTCTTGTAATTCTGTAAAGAACTTCAGCACATTTTGTATTTGTTTGGAAGAATGAAAACGGTGATATTTTAAATTTTAAACCGAGAAGTTCATCATAGAAATAATCTCTTCCTGAAAGAACTTTTAAGCTATCGCAGATAACTGCATCTGATAGAGAGTCATTTGTAGTATGAAGGATACCTACCATTTTTCCATCGA
>JBOFWC010000310.1:0-1810 GCA_051653405.1 Proteocatella sp.
ACCTCCTTTAAAAGTTCCCCACTGCAATATTAAGCCATTGGGTAGTTGAGTCCATCCTGGGTCAGTTAAAGCACCTTCATAAGAGCCACCACTACCTTTTGAAGATTACAATTTTCCCAAATTTTATATTTAAAATTTGGAACGACCGGATATTTTGATATAATAATAAAAACCAGAAAGGAGATTACTTCTATGTGGACAGAAGATAGTTCTAAAGTAATGGTTTTAGTGACAATCATTACTGCTATAGTTGTAATAGGCGGTATTTTTAAATTTATAGTCTGGCCTGTTATTCAACAAGTAGCGAAATAAAAAGGTGCCCATTATGGGCATCTTTTTATTTCGCCTTAATAAGATAATAAACAGACTTATTAATAGGTCTAATTTCGTTTGAAACAGGTAAAACTTTTGAAGCTTTAAAATCAGAGCGCCACAAATAAGATGGTCCTTCAGAACTCCCTTCAAAACCACCTGCATATGACGAGTATTGAATAGCACCCGTAAATTGTGTGTTAGGTGATTGAGAATAAGCTCCGCCAAAGGATGCATATATTTCACGAATTGAATCACCTTGGATGGTTCCCAAGGATTCTGATGAATATGTTGTGCTGGTAACACCTATAATACTCCCATTGTTTTGAGCATATGCTTGACTACCATATCCACGCAAAAATATCCCACGATAGTCAGGAACGTTAGTTCCCACAATTTTTGCTAATTCCGAATAGTTTTCTGTTGACTGTCCATTACATTCCAACCAAATACCGTTGTTTATGGGAAACGTGGCACTTGCCCAAATAATTACTGTTCCAACTGGAATCCCACCACTACCTTTTGAAGATTGCATTAAAAAAGATGCCCATAATGGGCATCTTTCATACGCTTTTAAAAAGCTTTAGAATCGCTTTTTTATGTGATTTTTGAACAGTATGAGCATAAATACTTAATAAGACCGTTGGTGTGGTCCAGCCGCCAAGAGCTTGGACATCTGTAATAGGGATTCCTAATTGCAGCATATTGGTTGCAAATGTATGCCGAGCGGAATGTATATGTAGAGAGGCTGGAAAGCCGAGGCGCTTAACGGTTTCTTTGAAATTTCTGGAAAAGTATTTTGGGTGATGTGGAGATCCATCTGTATTTACGAAAACTAAATTTTCAGGGTTATTCCAGCTGGAACAGTTTTGTTTTTCATCAGCTTGTTTTCGCTGGTGAAATCGTAATTCTAATTTTAATTCGTGGGGGATAGGGATGGTGCGCATGGATCCTTGTGTTTTTGTGCGATTTTTTAGTATGGGAGTGTTGCTTTCTACAACGAGTGTTTGATTAATGACAATATAATTTGACTTAAAATTAATATTATTCCAAGATAGCCCTAAAATTTCTCCACGGCGGCAGCCGGTGTAAAATAGCAATTTATAGGCTAAATGAAAGCGGTGATTTTTGGTTGCTGACAAGAATTTTTGCTGATGTTCAATAGCAAAAACAATATGTGATCGGATAGATTTTGGAATTGGATCGGTATCGGCAGCGTAATTATGATTTACAATGCCTTCTTTTAGGGCCTGTTTATAGGCCGCTATGAGTATTTGCCGTATTTTTTGTACGGTACAATTTGCGAGGGGTTTACCAAAGGATTTTAAACTTTGTAAAGAACATTTATTACCCGCTAGTAATAATTCTCCTAAAAATTTTTGAATGTCTGCGGTTCGAACAGCTTGAAAATTCATAGAGCCGATTTCAGAAGGGATGATATGTGTATGAATATAGTTAAGTTGTACAGCTATGGTGGATTTTTCATGTTTCGGCATTT
>JBOFWC010000311.1:0-13103 GCA_051653405.1 Proteocatella sp.
TCTTTTTATTTCAAATGGAACATCTTTCATTCCCTCTAGCACAACTAAGTGACCTCTTTCATCTCCAAGTTGATTGAATTTTATTAACTTTGTTTTTAAAATCATATATCATTCTCCCTTAATATTCATAATATAGATCTATATTGTAGTCAATTGTAGCTATTTTCATTAATTTTCCATTATCAAAAATAATTTTACCTGGTTTAAGTATTGATTTTTCATCAGTCAATTCTGACCTAACTATAGTTTTATCAAATATATTTGGAAGCTGATATTCTTTAAATGAAAATGCTCTAATTTGATTGTGTATATTTATTGCAGTTTGATTCAAATTTATTTTTATATTTTTATAATCAATGCTGAATTTATCATAATAGGTAGACTCAAATTTATTCTGTGGCTTCGATTTTAAATTACCTGAAATTATGTCATTCCAATTTAACTTCACTAATTCTATAGAATATTCTATATATTTTAAATATAAATCTTTTGCGGTATCATTAATGTCTAGTTTAAACTCAACTTGATCTATTATATCACCAGTATCTATTCCCCTATCCATATAATGTAATGTAACTCCAGATTTTGTTTCATTATTTAATATTGGCCAAGCAGACGTATACATACCTTTATATTTTGGTAAAAGTGAAAAATGTATATTATATAGTTTTTTACTAATATAATTTTCAACTCTAACAAGTTTGTCATACTCTAAAGATAATAATATAAGATCTTCGCAATCTCTAAGTAAATCTGTAGATGGCAAAATCTTTATATTTTTTTTATTGGCTATATTTATAAGGGATCTTTGCCAATTATCTTTACCACTATCATTAGCATTTGGAACTGCATATATTTCTCCATCATAGTTATTAATCGCATGTTCTAATATCTCAACTGCAATATTGTTTTTACCCGCTATACAAATCATGTTTTACTCCTGTTCATCTATTCTTCTATAATTATTTATTTTTTCTAAGACATATGATTGTTCATCTTCTGTCATTCCGTTAAAAATAGGCAACGACAATACTGTATTTGAATAATTTTCAGTTATGGGGTAATCCCCTTCTTTGAACCCTAAATAATTATATGCTTCTGATAAATGTGGTGGTATTGGATAATGGATTATTGTCCCAATTTCATTTTTATTTAGATATTCTATAAATTCTTCTCTTTTTTCTACTCTTATTACAAATAGATGCCATACTGTAGTACAATTTTCATCTACTTCTGGAAGCTCTATAAGAGAATTTTTTATTTCGCTTAAATATCTATTTGCAATTGAAACTCTTTCATCTTCTAATTCTTGCATATGTGTAAGTTTTACTCTAAGTAGACCTGCTTGTAATTCATCAAGTCTTGAATTAGTTCCAACCACCATATTATGATACCTTTTTTCACTTCCATAGTTTCTATAAACTTTAAACTTATCTGCAAGTTCTTTATTATTTGTAGTTATTGCTCCACCATCTCCAAAACATCCTAAATTTTTAGATGGATAAAAACTAAAACATCCTACATCTCCAAAAGTTCCAACCATTTGTCCATCATATTTTGCACCATGAGCTTGTGCACAATCTTCTACCACTTTCAAATTGTATTTACTTGCTAATTCCATTACTTTTTTCATATTTGAAGCTTGCCCATATAAATGCACTACTAGAATTGCTTTAGTTTTTTTAGTTATTTTTTCTTCTATATGTTCTACATCTATATTAAAATATTCATTGGGTTCGACAAATACTGGTGTCGCTCCATTCATTGTTATTCCCATCACACTTGCGATATAAGTGTTTCCTTGTACAATAACTTCATCCCCTTCACCAATTCCTAGTACTCTAAATGCAATCCAAAGTGCATCCAGTCCATTTGCTAGTCCTACGCAATGTTTAGCTCCTGTATATTTTGCAAATTCTTCCTCAAATGATGATACTTCTTTTCCTAAAACATACCAACCACTCCTTAAAACTTCTAATGCTTTTTTTTCATATTCTTCTTGATATTTAAAAAATTGTCTATCTAAAACATTTGATGGTATTTTCATAAATAAAGTTTCCTTTCTTTCTAAATAATATTTTTTGTTTTATTTTTAAATAAAACAAAAATACTTATAATTAATGTAATCAAACTTATAAATGCTCCTAAATATAAACTTTTAGGTTGATATTTAAATACAATTTCATGTTCTCCAGTTGGAATTGCAACTCCCTGTATAACATTATTTACTATATATAAATTTGATTTTTCTCCATCAACGTAAACATTCCACCCAGGATAATAACATTGACTCATATTAACAAATGTTTCTTTTTCTGACTTAACATTAGCAGAAACTGAATTGTTTTTTATGTCTAGAATTTCTATACTAGTGTCAGTTATATCTAAATTTTTAAAACCATTAACATATGATATTTCATCCATTTTTTTATTATCCCATATATTTTGACTTGCATCACTAGTTTCTATATTTATTACTTTTTGTGGAGAAAAAATTATAGGTTTAGCATTTAAATTCTCGTATACAACTAAATCATTGTTTTCATATACCAGTTTCATTCTATCGTCTATTTTTTCATCTATTTTAGATACCACAAGTTTATTAATTGTAATTTTACTATCACTGTCTTTATTATATCCTACAATCCTTAATACTGCATCATCTGGAATTTCAACATCTCCTGTGTTAAGAATAAATTCAAATTTATTTTTTCCAACCTTAATCTGATTTACTAGTTCTTTGTTTGCTTCATATAAATCATAATTACTTCCATATAAATCTATTGTAAAGAATTCCGAAGGAATTTCATCTATATTAAATTCTATTTCTACTTTAAGATTAGTATTTTTTTCTAAATTTATCGCAATTGGAATTCCCCCTATATTGTTTTTTAATAGTTCTATTTCTAATGGTTTTTCATTAACATAAATCTCTTTACCTTTTACATTATAAGCAAATAATAATTTTGAATCTTTTTCTTTAACAATGTATTTATTAGAAAACATAGATAAAACGTCAAGATTGCTATCTTTAGTATTTATATATTTTCCATTATTAACACTATTAATATTCAAATATTGTTTATTTTCAAATGTTATATAGGATTGCATTGACATTAATCTATTAAATATATTGTTATTTGCTTTCAATCCCATTGCTTCTTTATAATATTGTCCGTCAGTATCATAGTCCAATATAATCCGATACTGTTCTATTTCTTGTTGTTGTAGATATTTAGATATATCCGAATTTATCTCAACTTCATTAATATTTTTAGCTTTTGTAAATAACCCACCTGTCCTATATCTATTTGATTCTATGTCTATATTAAAATAATATACATCTAACACACAAATTATTGACATTGTTATAACTATAAATTTAGTTAATCTATCGCTTTTTTTATTATCAAATTTACATCTCATCATTATGAATGCAACTAACAAATTAGCCATACTCAACAATATAGTTGGTAGATAAACGTTGTCAAAGTTATTATTTGTTAACATCTTATTAGATATTATCGCAAATACTAAAATAATTATACATAAAATACTGCTATACTTAAAATATCGATTATATTCTCTATTTATGATTATTTTATTTAATCCTATACTAGATAAAATTATACCGCTAATAACCAAAATAAAAAATGATCTACTCAAAACTCTAAATGAGTTTATAATTGGTACTTTATATATAAGGTGTCCTAAAAATGGTATTTGAGGTGCACATGAAAATAATAATGTTATTATCATAATCCTTCTTAATAATTTAACTTTTTGATTTTTATAATCAAAAAGCATAGTATAAATTATTAAATTAAATACTATCACGCCTAAGTAAATATCCGTTGGAAATTCCATTGGTTTATTTAGATACCCTGCCCACGGCCCCCAAAATCTAGGAAACACCATATTTGCTAACAATCTTATATCAAATGAATATGATGCAAAAAACTCATAACTAACATTATTTCTCCCCGAAAATTTCATCAACTCTATTAATGGAATTAACTGAATTGATATGATACCAATATATATGATTATAGAAACACTTATTTTCTTAATAATATTTTTTAAAGTAATTTTATTTTGGCAGGATATAAAAATATAATAAAAGAAAACTACAATATCTGTATATAGTGCTGTCTGTGGAAAGCCTCCTAAGAACTGTAATCCCATTACCAATCCTAATATAATAGCAAATTTATTTTTTGGGTTTGATACTAAATTTTCAACTAACAATAACATCAATGGCATCCATATGATACTATTCATAATATTAATATGTTCATACCTAATTATTATTACATTGCTAAACATGAATACTATTCCACCAAAAAAAGAAGTTGCTCTAATTAAACCGATATTTCTTAAATAAAAATACATAAATATTCCAGCTAAAGATAGGTGCATTAAAAAATATAATTTAAATCCTAACTGTGCTGAAAATATCAAATAAATCCACATAAATGGATAAAAAAATTTATTTTGTATATCTCCCACAAAAGGAGTTCCTGCGGCATTGAATCTATTCCACAATGGAATTTCACCATTTACAATTCCATACTTAATAAATTGACTTCCAGCTAAATAGCCTAATCCATCTCCTGCAACCATATAGTTTTTTGTTACTAATAATTTAATAAAAAATATTAATGGTATTAATATATATGCTCCAACAATTAGTATGTCTATACGGTTATATGTTACTTTTTGATTTTCTTCATTTTTTTTTTGCTCTTTAATTTTTCTATTTTTCTTCAAAACCAGTTCCCCTTATCAATACTTAATACGAATAATATCTATTTTAAAATTATTGTATTTAATAATTTTTCAACTAATTCCACTTCACAAATCTCTAATTCTAGTAACTTATCGACAATCAAATCTTCTAATTCAATTGTTTTATTTTCAAAAGGATTTTTAATATATGATTCAAATAGAATACTATTTATTTGTAAGTTACATTTTTCATTTGCAAATTTAAATGCTGATTTTTCATAAGTTGTTCTTTTTTCGGATTCATTTATGAAGTTTGAAATAGTTTCTTTTATTGAATCTATTTCGTTTTCCATATTAACTTTAAGTAATACATTGTCTGGATATTCTGAAAAGTTATTTATATCTGTTACCACTATTAATTTACCCATACCAAACATCCTGTGCAGAACTCCAGAGCTTTCTCCTTGAGATGGATATCTTAGTGCCATACAGATATCTGTTGATAGCATAAGTTTTTTCATATGATCTAATTTCAAAAAACCTGTTATAACTACATCTTCATCTAATTTTAGTTCACTTATTTTTTTCTCTATGTGTAAGTTTTTATCTACTTCTCCGGCTATATAGTATTTAAATTTATAACCTTCTTTTTTTAATAGATAAAGAGCTTCTAATGTTTCTAGTATTCGTTTAGGTTTTGTTGCAAACCCAAATGTACTTATCATTGATTCTTCTGATTTAATATTTAATTCTTTTCTGCTTAAAAATTTTAATTCTTCATAATTCTCATAAATATCAGGAGTATGCAAATATATTAATTGTGTAGATATATCTGGTCTAATTCCTTTTATCATTTGATTTGCAAAATCAGAGTGTACAATTATTCCTTTTGCGGCATCTACGATTTTTTTATTCACTGTAAATGTCAACGAATCCGTTTCCCAAGGAGGTAATATTTCTTGATTTAAAAATTTATCAACTATATCTAATGCTCCTTCTCCATGACAATATCTCATAATTTTTTTATACTGTTCTATCTTTCCGTTTGCAATCGTCATCCCCGCAATAAGGTGATGTAGTGCTACATCGTGTAGCTCTACTATCCCAGGATACTTTAGGGCTATATTGTATATTTCTTCATGGCACTCTTGATTGTTTCCTATTTGATAAATTACTTCATCGTATTGACTTCTAACTTTTTCATCTTCAAAATCTTTAAATTTTCTTATTTTAAAATTATCAATTATTAATTTATTAGAAGGTGTGTAATTTCCTATAAACAGTTCTATTTCTAGATTTGTATACTTTTTAAACCCTAACAATAACTCTTCTGCAAAGTCTGATACCCCCGATTTTAAGGGAGTTAATGGTGTGAAAAATGCTATTTTCATAATTACCCCTCCCTTTATCTAATACTTTCGGTTAATTTGTCTATAACATTATCCCAAGAAATATCTTTTACTGTATTGTATCCTATATTTCCAAATTCTTTACAAACCGATTTATTGTTATAAAGAAACTGTATTTTTTCTCCTATTTTTTCTTCGCTGACATCACAGATAAAACCACTTTCATTATCTTTTACAAATTCTAATGGTCCTCCTGCATCAATTGTTGTTATAACTGGTTTTTTTGACAAAAAAGCCTCTAATGTTATATATCCATAGTCTTCATCAAATGGTGCAAAAAAAACACCCATTGCATTTGCATACAATTCTAACATTTGTTTATCTTCTAAAAAACCTAAAAACTTAACTCTATCAGAAACACCCTCTTCTTTTGTTAATTTTTTAAGCTCCTCTTCGTAAGGGCCTTTTCCACCTATGACTATTGTGATGTTTTTATCACAGTATTTTAACGATTTGATTAATAAATCTATCCTTTTAACGCTTTCTAATCTTCCTACCGATAATATATAGTTTTCATATTTATCGGAATAGTATTTACCTACATGTTTTGGCGGATGATATAATGTTTCAGCATTTATGCCATTAAAGTTACCTAGTCTATTTGTCGTGTTATTTGAAATAGTAAATATTTTTTTTGTTTTAGATAATACTTTATTGTCTATACCTATTATACTGTTTCTTATTTGATTATCAAAAGAATTTGTAGGATTAAAATCACTATATTTAGTTCCATATTGGTCATAAATCTGTCTAAACTGATGCATTAACCAAACCACTTTATTTGGATGGTTTATTGCATATGAAGGAAATTTAGTCGGAATCACCAAATCGATTTTCGAGCCATTACTCTCAGTTAAATCTAAAAATTTCCATGCTAATATACTGTTTAATATCTGTTCTCTAGGATACCATTTATAAGGTAGCTGTACAATCTCCGTATCGTATCCTCTTGAAATTAAATTTTTATGCAATTCTTCTACTAATAATTCTGCTCCCCCTCTTACAAAAGGTACTTGGGCTGCACAAATCACTATTTTCTTTTTCATTGTTAACTCCCCCCTTTGTATCTAGCAGCAACTACCCAGCTCATCGGAGCAGTTTCATCATTTGATACAATTTCTTTAAAGTAATATCTATCAATTGGTATCAGGTGTATGATTTCAAAATCATACATTTCAAGTTCTTCTTTTATGCTGTCTTCTGTCCAAAAAACATCATATATATTGAAATTTTTCCAGCCTAAAGTATTCCTTAGTTCTATTTCTGAGCTTAAATTAGGTACATCAAATATAAGTAATCCTTCTTTATTTAATATATTTTGTATTTTTTTGAATATGATTTGTCTCTCTTTATTATCAAAGTGACGTATATATCTAAAACTAGTTATGATATCAAATTTGCTATCAATATTTAATTCCAAGAAATCTCCTTTTAGCAAACTTAAATCACGGATATTTTCAAATCTACTTTTAATAATATTCAACATTTCGTCTGAATTATCTATAGCTGTGCATAGTCCTTTATTAACAAGTTTATCTAATATTCGTCCTGTCCCTGTGGCAATATCTAGCATTTTGAAGTCTTTTTTATTTTTTACTTCTAGATTTACAATTTCCTCTACATATACTCGTTCTAATTCATTTACTACATTCATTGGATATGAAATAAATCTGTCCTTATCATAATCCACAGCAATGCTCTGATTTTCATAGTATTGTTTTATATTTTCATTTGATTTTACTAAATATTTATTATTTGTTTTTAAATCATAATCCCATTCTTCTAATAATGGTACTTTTTTATCCAAAATATTACTATATACTTCTTGATATAATTTAACACTTTTGTCATTATCAATTACTACTGCATCAATAAATTTATTTTTGATGTTTTCATAATTTTGTTTCAAATCAATAACTGATTTACTAATGTCTTCTACATTTGAATCTACTACACATTTTGGCTCAATGACTTCTACTAATTCAGAAATCCCTGACACTTTGGTTGATATCACTGGCAATCCAATACTCATAGCTTCCATCCCTGAAAGAGAGCAAGCATGATTATTTTCTTTGGTTTTATAAGGAATAATAATAGCATTAACTTCGCTATAAAATTCATCCATATCTATATAACCATAACTCACAGATAAATTTCTACATGTTTTTAATTTCTCTGGAATTGGAAGATTCTTGTTCCTCCATGCAATCTTAAAATTAATATCTTGATTTTGACATATAACTTCTGCAAGTAAATTTGCTCCCCTGTCTCCCATTTCATTTTCTTGCATAGGGCTTGACGCAAAACCTATTGTAAATATATCATTAATATTTTTTCTTTTATCAACTGTATTTATAACTGGTAATACATGAAAGGCTGATCTTATTCCGTATTCTAATAATGCTTTTTGAGATTGTTTCGACTCCACAGCAAAACATAGTCTGTTGTTATCTACCATATGAATTATTTCATCTATAGCCTGTTGATTAAATCCTGGTAATGGTTCATTTCCAGTTATTGTAAATACTGCATTATATTCTAATAATCCCAAATCTTTTTCAAACAATATATGTGGATTACTCTCAAATATATGAACTACCTTAGGTGAAATTTTGTCTAGTTCTTCTTTAAATTTATTTTTGCTTACATATAAAATTCCTTGTTCTTGGAATAAAATATCATCTTCATCTTCAATTGAAATAAAGTACATTTCATATTTTGTATTCATTGAAAGTAAATTATATAATAAGTTTGCTTCCTTTTTTATGGCTTCTATGTCTCTATTAACATTATAGTTTTTACATATTATGCAAATTTTAAAATCTGATTTTATATCTAAAGTTAATTCTTTTTTTAGATTTTCTTTTTTTAATTCCAATAGTCGATTCAAAGATTCTTCGTCATTAAATCGTCTTACTAAATCAGCATAACCTTTAATCCGTTCTTTTATATCACTTGTGCTTGTAATTTCTTCATTTTTTAATTGTTTGTAAAAATCTTCTAATGCAGTATTAATCATCTCATTTGTATTTTTATTTATTTCTGATAATTCCAGCTTTAATCCATTTACAGTTTGATTGAATTCATCTTTTTGTTGATTAAGTTCATCTTTTTGTTGATTAAGTTCATCTTTTTGTTGATTAACTTTATTTTCTAAAAATGATATATAATCTTTTAACTCACTACTTAAATATAGATTGTAACTGTTATAAATGCTTTGATTTTCTGCTAATGGATGAATATACCATCTTAAAAATTTTCTAACAATTTTTTTCCCAAAAATTAAAAAACTTCCAATAAATTTTCTATGTGAGTTTATAGGAAAGTCATCTTCTACTCGCATTACTTTTTTTAATAACTCCATATTGTTAGATATTGAATTTTGATTATATGATGTATCATCAATAGATATGTTATTATTTGTATTCTCTAGTTTGTTTTGTTGCGTAATGTCTTTATAATGCATATTATTCTTAGCAAAGTTTCTTATTTTCATCTTATTCAATATTTTTTCTTTCACTTAGTTTTGCCTCCAATAATGTATAGGTTTGTATATTCCTATATCTTCTCGTTCCGAATATACCATAAATTTAAATATTCTGTTTAAATAATCGTACGTATACCCATCTTTACTATGTGCTGCAATATTTAATTGATATTCTCCATTAGTCAAATGTACTGTATTTATGCCAAAAACAAGCACTGATTTCTCTCTTATTTTTTTTAACTTTAAAGGTTCTCTATCTACTAAAGTATTTGTTCCATAGCATCTTGTCCCATCTGGCAAAAAAATTCCTATCCCAAAAACAATATCTTCAATATCTTTATTTCTCAAATACTCTATTTTGATTTGAAAATTTTCTCCATATTTAATATTAATTTCTTCATTTCCATTTTTATCTATTATTTTAACATCTGTAATTTCGATTTCTTTATTTCCCCATCTCGCAGGTGTTAAATGAGTTTTCTTTTGTTCTTCAGTTATATATTTTTCATCTACTACATTTTTTTCATTAGATTCTTTCGTGATTTCCTCTTTATCTTCTATTTCAATATTTTCAATATCTTTTCTATCTTCAAGGCTTACATTTTGAATTTCTTTGCTTTTATAGGTTTCTTCAATATACTTATCTGTTACATAATCAGGTTCACCTTTTAAATGAATTTCTCCTGTTTTTATCCAACATATTGTATTCGATAATCTTTTCAAGTTTGTCATATCATGAGATACTATTACAATCGTTTTTCCTTGATTTTTTAATTCCGATATTTTTCTAAAGCATTTTCTTTGAAATGATGCATCCCCAACTGCTAATATTTCATCTATCAATATAATTTCAGCATCTACATTTATTGCCACCGAAAAAGCTAGTCTCATATACATCCCCGATGAATATGTTCTTACCGGATTATCTATAAACTCTTCTAGCTCAGAAAAAGCAATTATATTATCTAATCTAGAATCTATTTCTTTCTTAGTAAGTCCAAATATAGATGCATTTGTATAAATATTTTCTCTTCCTGACATATCTGGATGAAAACCTGCCCCAAGTTCCAATAAACTTGATACTTTCCCATTTACTAAGATACTCCCCTGATCTGGATATATAATTCGTGTCATAAGCTTAAGCAGAGTACTTTTCCCACAACCGTTCTCCCCTATTAATCCTACTACTTCGCCTTTTTTTATATTTAAATCAATTCCTCTTAACACCTTGTGTTCTTCGTATCTATTTCTACCTCTGAACAATATTCTTTCTTTTAGAGTTGCCCCTTTATCATGATATATCTTAAAACTCTTATGAACATTTTTAACTTCTATTGCATTCATTTTATAATTCCTCCGCAAATCGCTTTTGTAATTTTTGGAATACTAGATATCCTATCAAAATAAATCCTAGGCTCCACAAAAAAATTTGACCTAAAATCTCAAATTGTGGCATTTGTTTATAATATAATATATCTCTGTATGCCATTATAATAGGCGTCATGGGATTCAAATAAAATATCCCCAAATATTCTTTTGGAATCATATCTACGGTATACACTATAGGCGTTAAATAAAACCATCCCATTGTTATAATACCTAATATATGTTCTAGATCTCTAAAAAATACATTTAATGCCGAAAATATAAATGCCAATCCTAAAGCCAAAGAGTACTCTAACATCATTATTAACGGCAAAAAAATAATGTATTTACTAATTCCTATACCACTTATAATAAGTGCTAAAAATACTATTACCATACTAAATAACATATTCATAAATGCAGAGTTAACTACTGCAAGAGGCATTATCAGCCTCGGAAAATATATTTTTTTAATCAAATCTTTTCCTGCTAATATACTCGTCGCCCCACCTTGAACAGATGAAGTAAAAAACATCCACGGAATAAGTGCTACAAATAAATATATATAAAATTTATCTACATTGATTCTCATTATAGTAGAAAATACAATTGTATAAATCATTAATTGAAGTAATGGATTTACAAATGTCCATAAAAATCCCAAAACTGATCCTTTATATCTTGTTCTTAAATCCTTTTTTACTAAATTATATATCATTTCTCTATAATCATATAACTCTCTAAGTTGATTCATATTACAAATCCCTTTCAAATAAAAGAGTACATAGCAATCGCTACATACCCCTCCAATATTCTAACGTATCTTTTAAGGTTTGATGTACATCATTTTCTATATCCCATCCTGTATGTTTTTTTATCTTTGAATTATCACATTCTACTTTTGGCACATCTATCGGTCTCATTTTGCTAGAATCAAGCTCGATTTTTATTTCCACTTTAGAATATTCTACCAGAATATTTAATATGTCTTTTACCTTAATGCTTTTCCCAGAACCTATATTGTAAATTTCACCAGAATGGCCTTTATTTAATAGTAGCGCATATCCCTTTACAATATCTCTTACATCTGTAAAATCTCTATATGCATCTAAATTCCCTACTTTTAAAACAGGCTCTGACCCTCGTTCTATTTCAACTATTCTACTGGCAAAGTCAGCTACTACGAAATTTTTCCCTTGCATTGGTCCTATATGATTAAACGCTCTTACCATTACAATATCCATTTCATATGCATCTGCATATAATTTTGCAATCTGTTCTTGTGTGCATTTGCTAATTCCATAAGGACTGACTGGATTTAAACTCTGTGTTTCTTTAATTGGACACATATCAAGTGTAACTGGCCCATATTGATCACTTGAGCCAATAATAAGCGTTCTACAATTTATTTTTTGTTCTCTAATAGCATCCAATAAATTAATTGTACCGTTAACATTAACATTCATAGTGAGTACTGGCTCTTTCCAAGAAAGCCCTACTGCACTTTGTCCAGCTAAATGATATACATAATTTGGTGATACTTTTTTAATCACATTTATCACTTCATCTTTATTTAATAAATTCATATGATGTACAGTTATATCTTCATTTATATACTCTTTATTTATCGTAGTTCCATGAACTTCTATTCCTTGTGATATTAAAAGTTTATACAAATGATATCCAACAAATCCATCAATTCCTGTTATCAGAGCTTTCATCTATACTCCTTGCTAAAAAACTATAAGTTTTTATATTCTAATTCCTTTTTCACTAACTCCATATCATTTTTAACCATTCTTTCAACAAGTTGTGCGAATGATATTTCTCTTACCCAACCTAATTCTTTATCTGCTTTTGCTGGATCTCCAATAAGAATATCTACTTCTGCTGGTCTAAAAAACTTAGGATTTATTTTTACTATAGTTTTGCCTGTAGCTTTATCTTTACCAACTTCATCTGTATCCTTACCACTCCACTCAACTTCTATTCCTACATGACTAAATGCAATTTCTACAAATTCTCTTACTGTTCTCGTTTCATTAGTAGCTATTACGTAATCATCAGCTTCATCTTGTTGTAGCATTAACCACATAGCATTTACATAATCTTTT
>JBOFWC010000312.1:0-3992 GCA_051653405.1 Proteocatella sp.
ACAAAAGAACAGTGGCCCTCATGTTTTTAGCACCAATACTACTACTTACATTTTTATATTTTGTGCTAGATAGTTCTCAAAGTGATATAAGGATAGGGGTAGTAAATGCGCCGCTTTCTTATGTGGAGAGACTTGAAAAATCAGAGGCAAAGATTGTAAGATTATCGGATAAAGAGGCGCTAAAGGCAGTGGAGACAGGGAAAATAAATGCTTATATAAATGTAATCAGCGGGAAGCCCACTATATATATTGATGGCACAAATGCTTCAAAGAGCAATAAGATAGAGCAGATTATAGAAAAATCAAGAATGCAGGATTTTTTGAGAGAAGATTTAAAAACAGAGACGATTTATGTTTATGGATATGATGATTTTTCTTTGTTTGATGGATTTGGTTCAATTTTAATAGGATTTATAGTGTTTTTCTTCACTTTTTTGGTATCGGGAATATCTTTTTTGCAGGAGAGAACTTCGGGAACCTTGGAGAAGCTGCTTTCGTTACCTATTAAAAGGAGCGAAATTGTAATTGGATATATTTGTGGATTTGGTACATTTACAGTGCTTCAATCTATATTTATTTCATTTTATGTAATTTATGTACTCAAAATAATGATGGTGGGCTCTACTTTGCTGGTACTGTTAATAACGCTTTTGGCCTCGATTTCAGCACTTACTTTAGGCATGTTACTGTCAACAGCGGCTAAAAATGAATTTCAAATGATTCAATTTATACCTATAGTAGTAGTGCCGCAGGTGTTTTTTACAGGAATATTTGATCTTTCGCCTCAAATGGCACACTTTGGAAAAATAATGCCGCTTTATTATGTGGGAGATGCGCTTGATAAAGTCATGTTAAAAGGACTTGGAATAGAAACTATAACTCATGATATACAGATGCTGGTTATAATATCTGGGATATGCATGGTTTTAAATATTTTACTTTTAAAGAAATACAGGAGAATATGATATGAAATTTGACTATAAAAATGATGATTGGACAGAAAAGCTTATAGGAGAAGATGAAAATCTTACTGAAAAGCAAAAGAATATAATAAAAACTACGGCTTTATTATTCATGGAAAAGGGTTATGAGGCAACTTCGACTAAAGAGATTTCAAAACTTGCAGGGGTTGCGGAAGGTACTATTTTTAAACAATATAGTACAAAAAAAGAACTCTTACTTGAAGTGGTATCTAGAATTATGAAAGCTTTAGTTATACCGGTAATGATTACGGGTATTGATGAAATTATTGAAGGCGAGTATGAAAAACTAGATGATTTTTTCTATCGCTTTATAAGAAATAGAGTGGAAGTAATAAAGGATGCGGCGCCTCTTTTACGAATCCTTATTCAGGAGATGCCTTTTCATAAAGAGATAAGGCAGCAGCTGCTTTTAAATATGACAGATTTGCCATACAATAGACTGTTTGATAAGTTAAAAGCTAAGAATTTTATAATAGATATTTCAAATGATGAACTATTTAAGCTTATAATTTCAACTGTTGGAGGGTATATAATAACTCACTATGTAATCTTTCCGGAATTCTTTAATGAAATCCCAGAAAAGGAGCTGGAAAATCTAGTGGACTTTATTGTAAGGGGGATAAGAAAATATGAATAACAAAAGCATTAATATAAAAAAATTTTTAAAAATTATATTAGCTTTAGCAGTACTTTCAGGGATTATATATATGGGAAAAAATCTATATTTGCAGCTAAATGATGATACGCTTAATGGCGTAGTTGAAACTGAGGTTTATTCAAATATATCTGAGGTGTCTGGAAAAATAATTAAGCTTGATTTTGAACCTGGAATGAATATAAAAAAAGGGGATGTAATAGCAGTAATAGATGATACTTCGCTTCAATTTTCACTTACTCAGGCGGAAGCCAATCTTGTAAAGGCAAAGGAAGTGCTTGTTGGGATAAGTGGAAATGCAGATAAAAATGCTGTAGAAGCTGCGGTAAGTGCAGTTAAAATAGCAGAGTCAGGGTATGAAAATACAAGTCTTTTATATGATAAAGCTAAGGATGATTTTGAAAAAAATAAACTTCTATATGAATCAGGGGTAATAAGTGAAGCACAACTAGACAACTATAAGCTTTCAATGGATCAGGCGTCAAACTCTCTAAATGTAGCAAAGGCTCAGATAGAAAATAGCAAGGCAACTTTAAATTCAGTTGTTAATGGAGCAGGGGGAGATAAGATTCGTTCTGCAAAAGCATCTATAGTTTTGGCACAAAGTCAGGTTGATCAGATAAAAGATCAAATAAAAAAATGTACAATAAAAGCAAACTGTAATGGTACGGTGATAAGCCGAAATTATGTGCTTGGAGATTTTGTAAATACAGGATACGATATAATAGATATAGCATCTTTGGATGATAGATATGTTAAGCTTTATTATCCAGAAGATAAAATTGGAACGCTAGTGTTTGGTCAGGAGTTAACTTTTTTATCAGGCGAGAATAAATATATTGGAAAGGTAAGTTTTATAGATATTGAAGCGCAGTATACTCCAGTTGATATGCAGACACCTTCTAACAAAAATAAAGATAGCTTTGTTGTAAAGCTTAAATTTGATAAAAGTATTCCAGTTAAAATAGGAGAAAATGTAAAAATTGTATAATGTAAAAGTAATGTGAAAGAAATTTAAAAGATATGGTCTTAAATAGGTCATGTCTTTTTTATTTTAAACAAATGAAAGGTAGTAAGACAGATATTTATGATTCAAAAGAATCTTATGAAAAATTCAATAAAAGCTATGGAAAAGGACAATCTTACGAGAACAGAGATAGCGATTTTGTTTATGGTGAGAAGAGAGCCGTTAAAAGCTACGGAGCTTGCAGAAAAAATTGGAATATCAGCAAGTACGCTTACAGGAGTTGTAGATAGGCTTGTAGAAAGAGGATATGTAAAGCGAATTAGAGATGAAAATGATAGAAGAGTTACGTTTATAGTTCCAGGAGATCTTCTTATAGAAAAAGCTAATTTGGCGCATGAGAAGGTACTTGATATAATGAAAAATTCTGAGGTGCTTATGCCTGACAGTTGGTGGAGTGAGCTTAGTGAGAATCTTATGGTGCTAGAAAAAATATTTGAAGAAGCTGAGAAAGAATTGAGGGAAACGGAAGATGAACAAAATTAAGATAATGGCATTTGCAGTAAGTGGACTACTATTATTTACTGGATGTACAAGTGAAGCTTATCCAAAATCAGATTACAGTGAAAAAAAGGCAGAGAGTGTAAATTATATAGTAGCAGGGAGAGTAACTAGCACAAATTCGGATATATCATCCAAAATTTCAGGAAAGGTATCTGAAATTAGAGTAAAAGAGGGAGAACATGTAAAAGAAGGCGATGTGCTACTAAAAATAGAGTCTAAAGAGCTTGAAGCTCAGCTTATGCAGGCCGAGTCAGGAGTTAATGTGGCACAGGCAAATTACGAAAAAGTCAAAACAGGAGCTAGAAAAGAACAAAAAACTCAAGCTAAAGCGGCTTTTGAAAGTGCCAAGAAGTCAGAAGAACTTGCAAAAACTAACTATGAGAGAAGCAAGCTTCTTTATGAATCCGGAGGACTTTCAAAGCAGCAACTTGAAACTTCAGAGATGCAGCTTCAAAGTGCTTCCTCTCAAAGAGTGTCTGCTCAAGCTCAGATGGACATAATAAATCAGGGAGAGAGTAAAGAAACTTTAGATGTGCTTCAAGCTCAAGTTGAGCAAGCGAAGGCTTCTGCAAATTCTGTAAAAGTTCAGCTTGATAATCAGCTTGTAAAAGCACCTTATGATGGAATTGTATCAAAAAAGTATATAGAAAAAGGTGAAATGGCAGCAGCGGGAAGTAAACTCTTTACTATTCAAGGGAAAGGCAATCTCAAAATAGAAGGAAACCTTCCTGAATCAATGATTGGAAAAGTCGAGCAAAATGATGCTGTGGTTGTAAGATTCCCAGATTTATCTAAGGAAAAGGAGTATCAGGGGATTGTTTCTATG
>JBOFWC010000313.1:0-3520 GCA_051653405.1 Proteocatella sp.
AGCATTGATTATATGGCAAATTTAAATAACAAGTTTTCTATTGAATATGCTGCTGAGCTTTTAGAACCATCACTGGGAACCGTAAGTCCTGGAATGGAATACTCAATAAATCAAGAAACCTTAGATTATGTATTCTCGGATAATCATAAATCAAATGTAGAGGTTTTAGCAGCTTCTCATCCGCTGCTTATGATAACAGAATACTGCCCATACAAACATAAGGACAAGAAATGCAGTGCAGAGACTTGTAATATAAATAACACTACCTTAAGCTCTGAATCAGATGAGAAATATCTATTAAAGAGAGAGCTTAATTGTAAAGTTTGCATATATTCAAAAAAACTTATTGAACTTCATAGAGATAGTATAAGAATTTTAAAATCTAAAGGATATTCAAAGTTCAGGATTGATCTTTTAAATGAAGATTTTAAACAGACAGAAGATATTATAAAAAAATATAATAACATTAAGTAGCGTGGAGAATATGGAGAAAAAAACTTTAAATGTACTAGAATACCAAGCTGTTATAAAAATGCTTGAAGATTGTGCTTCAACAGAACTTGGTAAAAGAAGAGTACATCAAATGGAAATAAGCCATGATTTAGAAGAAATAACAAAAAAACAAAAAGAGACAAGCGAAGCACAGAGTATAATTTTAAAAAAAGGTGCTCTTCCAATATATAGTTTAAGCGATGTTGGACGCTCTTTAAAATTGTCAAAAATAGGATCTTCAATTGAAATAGGCAATATTTTAAAAATTGGCGGCATATTAAAAACGGCTAGACTTGTTTATTCAAAACTGTCGTCATTTGAGGAGATAGAAATTGTAAGAGAACTTTCTCTTCAGCTCTATTCAAACCAAATATTAGAAGAACAAATCTTTAATGCCATAATTTCAGAAGAAGAAGTTTCTGACAATGCAAGCTTTGAACTTAAAAAAATAAGAAGAAGCATAAAAACTACAAAAGAACAGATTAGAAATAAAATAAATTCAATGGTTTCTTCAGATGAAAGTTCAAAATACCTTCAAGAATCTATTGTAACTGTTAGACAGGATAGATTTGTGGTTCCAGTAAAGGTTGAAAATAGATCAAACGTTCCTGGAATTGTTCACGATACATCATCATCAGGAGCTACACTTTTTATTGAGCCTATGGCAATCGTTGAAATGAACAACAACCTTAGAATCTTAATGAACAAGGAACATGAGGAAATTGAACGTATAATATTTGAACTATCTTCACAGATAGGTGAATATGCAGATGAGCTTATGCATAACATAAAGGTATTGACTGAACTTGATTTTATAATGGCTAAGGGAAAACTTTCAGTTAAAATGAAAGCTATTGAACCTGCTATAAGCAATAGATTGTCTTTAAAGCTTAACAACGCAAGACACCCATTACTTGATCCTAAAACTGTAGTTCCACTTACGCTTGAACTTGGAAATGAATATAAAACGCTTGTTATCACAGGACCAAATACTGGAGGAAAAACTGTAGCGCTTAAAACAGTAGGATTATTATCTCTAATGTTTCAAAGTGGACTTCATATCCCTTGTGACTATGGAAGTTATATGTGTGTATTCAATAAAATCTATGCAGATATCGGAGATGAGCAGAGCATAGAACAAAGTTTATCAACATTTTCGTCTCATATGACTCATATCGTAAAGATTTTAGATGAAATGCAGGATAATGATCTTATACTTCTAGATGAGCTTGGTTCAGGAACAGACCCTATAGAAGGTTCTGCCCTTGCTATCTCAATTTTAGAAAACATAAGAGAAAAAAATATTATAACTATGGCTACAACACATTACAGTGAGCTTAAAAACTATGCCCTTGAGCAACATGGGGTAGAAAATGCCTCAGTAGAATTTGATGTAGAAACCTTGAGTCCTACGTATAAGCTAATTGTCGGAATCCCAGGTAAATCAAATGCATTTGAAATCTCAAAAAAATTAGGCCTAAATACAGATATAATAGATGCTGCAAGAAGTCGTTTAAGCGAAGAAACATTAAAGATGGAAGATCTTTTAACTAAGATAGAAAAAGATCGAAAATCTATAGAAAATGAAAAATCATATGCGCTAAGAACCTCTGAAGAAATAAAGCAAAGAGAAGAAGAGCTAAAACGCAAAGAAGTAAAATTAAAAAATGACAGAGAACGAATAATAACAGACTCTAAGAAAAAAGCTTCTCAAATAATAAAAGAAGCTAAAGCTGAAAGTGATTTACTTATAAAAGAGTTAAATTCGTTAAGACAACAAATTGAATCCAAGAATATAAATAAAGAAATTGAACGTCTTAGAACTAAAGTGAAAACAGGACTTGAAAAATATGGATATACTGAGGATCTTTTAGGCCTAGATGAATTTGAAGGAAAAGCCCTAAAAACAGTAGAATTAGGACAAAAAGTCTTTGTTCCAAGTTTTGCTCAAGAGGGGGATGTAATTGCTGTTGATGCAGCAAAAAAAGAAGCTGTAGTTCAAGTTGGAATAATGAAGATAAATATGCCTTTTGAGGCTCTTCAAAATCCTAAAAAGTCAAAGCAAAAAGAAGTAAAACGTACTGGGGCTGGAAAAATACTAAAAGAAAAGGCAAGCAATATAAAATCTGAAGTAGATGTAAGAGGTATGGATCTTGAAACCGCTAGAATTGAAGTGGAAAAATACCTAGATAATGCATATCTTTCAGGTATTCCAAGAGCAACTATAATTCACGGTGTAGGAACAATGGTATTAAAAAAAGGCATAAACGATATGCTTAAAACGCTGAACTATATAAAATCCTACAGACAGGGAGGCTATGGTGAAGGCGGCATTGGAGTTACTATAGTGGAATTTAAATAAAATTATTGATAGCGAGGATTTAACTATGACAAGCAACAATAAAGATTTAATAAGCGTTATTCAAGGCGAATTTACAAAATTAAGTAAAGGTCAGAAAATAATTGCGCAATATATACTTGCAAATTATGATAAAGCAGCATTTATGACTGCTGCAAAATTAGGAGAAACTGTAGGTGTAAGTGAATCAACTGTAGTAAGATTTGCAAATGCTATAGGTTATGAAGGTTACCCTGAGCTTCAAAAATCACTTCAAGAACTTATAAAAACAAAACTTACAACAGTTCAAAGAGTGGAGATGTCAAAAGAATACTCTAATGACTTTACAATATTAAAAAAAGTGTTAAAATCAGATATAGAAAATATTAAAGGAACGCTTGATGAAATTGATCCTCAATCTTTTGAAAATGTTATAAACAAGATGATTTCTGCTAAGAAAATCTACATCGTAGGATTAAGAAGTTCTGCCACAATAGGAGAGTACCTAGGATTTTATCTAAACTTTATCCTTGATAATGTTGTGCTTGTAAACTATGGTATAAGTGATGTTTTTGAACAAATTTTAAAAGTAGACGACCAAGACCTTGTTATAGGAATAAGCTTCCCTAGATACTCAAAGAGAACATTTGAACTTTTAGAGTATGCTAAAGAGCAGGGCGCAAATATAGT
>JBOFWC010000314.1:0-2458 GCA_051653405.1 Proteocatella sp.
AATTCGTTGTACCAGCCCTTTATCCAAATCATCATAAAACTCAAATCCCAGCCCAAAATCTTGAGTTTTGCTACGTCCGGGTAATCCTTTACGCACATCATCCGAAATAATTTCTCCAAGCGCTGCTGTATCATCCATGACATCCCAGAAGAGAAGTACCAATAGTCTGAACACAGCCTCTTGATGAAGCTCAATCCCTTGATCTTCCAGGTCCAAAATACAGTTTTCAAGCAATTCGGATATCGGTGCTAAAAAACCAATGCCAATGTCCTTAAAAGAACGGGGGCTTTCTGTAAAAAATGTTAGGATTTGTTCGTAATAGTCATCAGGCATTGACTGGTAATCACGAGCAACTGATGAATAATCAAAAACACGATTATGGTCTGCTGCTCTTTTCTTCTTTATTGCAAATGTGCGTAAATCATCGATGAATTTCACCTTACTCTTCCCACTAAAGAACGTAAGACTATTCTGAGTGCATACATCTAAAAACGCCGGATAAAGCTCTGACAGAGAATGCTCTTTACCATCAACTTCCAGTAAAAGCGATGCAAGCATAACTGCCTGACGAAACGCATCAGCATCAGATGATTTAGATAAGTCTAACGCTAACTTTGCAGCATTCTGGCGCGAGTCAGAAAAAAGTAACACCTTTCTTCCTTGGTTTACCAAATCGGATTTGGGCGGTTGTAATTCAAACTGTGCTTTAGTGAGATTATAAAATGGTATATTACCCTTGGTAGATAAATCAACAGGCTTCTTCAAGGACATTGGCTTTTTACATTTGGGGCAAACACCAAAATTAAAAGGTTTTCCCTTGACATCTGTCTTTTTACTTTTTGCGCTTTTATTGTAGTATACAACATCAAGCAAACTTTCATCGTCCTGTTGATATAAATATAATTTACCTGTAAATGGGTCAAGAGATCCAACCTTGTCATTCTTACCTTTCTGATATTTTTTAGGAACAACGTATAGTAACAATTCTTGTAGAGAATTTGCATCACCATCTAATCCTTTCTGAGGAAAAACATACCAGTAAGGTTGTCCCTCAGCTTTTTGAACATATACACGAAAATACAAAGCACCACACTTAATGTGGTTGAAAAGTTCGTAAACTTTTCCTCCACATTTACATTTATCCTTTGGGATGGATATAACTTTTCCAAGAGGCAGTTTCTCATTTTCGGAATATTCCGCGCATGTACATTTAGGATTAGAACAGGCATACAATCCCTGCAAACCGCGTAGGAACATATGCAGCCGTACAGGGAACAGAATATTTCCGTCTTTTGCGGCAAGTGAAACCACTACCAAGAGTGCATCAAGAGCTTTCTCGCCGTTCTCCGAATTGCCAAATAAGGTTTCTTTAATTTTGCTATAGGATTTCGCCCCATCACGACACAACTTATTCAACTCAATAAACGCCTCATATTGAGGAAGATTATCATATAACCATTCTTGTGTCTGCAATGGAGTGTAACTGGGGGGTATGTTATACTTAAAAATCGTCTTTGCAAATGTCCTGATTCGGTTAGCTATAGCTTCACCTTGCACTTGATCTGTACCTATAGAAGCTAATGCCTCGATGTCCGTTTTTATTTTTGGTTTATCTGGAACAGGTTCTTTTATACCGAACAAGAATTCACAATTCGAAGCATCTTTTCCTGTCAATCCAGAGTAAAAATCATTTATTGCTTCTTGTTTACCTTGCGGCATACTTGCAGTCGTGAGAATAAACTGCACCCTATCCTTAGTAATTCCCAAGCGATAAAATAGACGCTCCAACAGCAATGCAATCTCTCCACCAGCAGAACCACGGTACATATGGGCTTCATCCAGCACTATTAGCAATCTGTTGTCTGTTGAAGCATCAAGCCATTCCTTCGTTTTATTCCATATATTAGCTTCGCGTTGCCTTATAAGCATATACTCTAACATTGAGTAGTTAGTAATCAAGATGTCCGGAGGGCAATTTTGCATCTCAAATCTTGTTATGAGCTCAGCGTCATATGGCGATGGCTTATGAATATTCTGCTCCAAATTTTTGATAAATGACTCAAGTCCGTTTTCTCTGAATCTAGCTGGATACTTATTAATGCTCTTCAGATCATTAACATTTTTTAGTTGTCGACGCTGAGTTTCAGCATCTGCATTTGCATCTACGAGATAGTTTTTACGAAAAGTCATTGCCAGTTCTTTACTACTTGCCGGTTTTGCATTTCCCGAGTAGGGTGTTCTTCCAGTATACATACCAAAATGAGGAATACGGATTGCATGAGTATCCGTGGTAAATATTTTCCTGAAATTTTCCCCACCAATAATTTTTCTGAAACGCTTCAATTGATCAGAAACAAGGGCATTCATCGGATATATAATCAGCGTTCGAACCGCCTCTTGCTGGAATTGCGCTGGACGATTCTTCGCTTCATCAAAACACTTTGCTATTATTGGCCAC
>JBOFWC010000315.1:0-4047 GCA_051653405.1 Proteocatella sp.
CCAAAAGCCATAAATACTGCTATTATAACTACTGCAGGTGTATAATATCTAGCAAATTTTGTTATAAACTTCTCTGATTTTGATTTTTTATTACTTGCATTTTGAACAAGTTCAAGTATTTTACTGACAGTTGACTCACCATATGTCTTAACTACTCTCGCTTCGAGAAGTCCATTTATATTTATACATCCACTTAACAATTCATCACCTATACTTACATCCCTTGGAACAGATTCTCCTGTAAGCGCTGATGTATCGATTGAGGAATCTCCCCAAACAATTTCTGCATCAAGTGGAATTCTTTCTCCCGGTTTTATTACTACGATGTCTCCAATAACTATATTTTCTGGACTAGTTTTTATTATTTCTCCATCTTTTTTTAAATTCGCATAATCTGGCCTTATGTCCATAAGCTGCTCAATAGATTTCTTTGATTTGCTTACTGCATAGTCTTGAAATAATTCTCCTACTTGATAAAAGAGCATAACTGCTACAGCCTCTGGATATTCTCTTATTCCAAAAGCTCCGAAGGTAGCTATCATCATAAGGAAATTTTCATCAAAAACTTCCCCTTTAGCTATATTTTTCGCAGCTTGAATTACAACTGAATACCCAATTATTAAATATGCTATTACATATAATGAAAGCTGTGCTTTTTCATTCGTAACAAAAAATGCCCCTATAAATAATACAGTCGATAACACTATTCTCAATATACTTTTTTTATCAAAATGTTCCCCATGTGAATGGCCATGATGGTCATCATTATGGTCTTCATGATTGTGAGAATGGTCTTCATGATTGTGAGAATGACCTTCATGATTATCACGCTCACGATTTGTACTTGGTTTATTTAATACAATTTTTGATTTTTCCGCACAGCCTGAGCAGCAATGACCATCATTGCATTCAGGTTCAGCCTTTCCTCTATATCCTAATAATTCGCTCATCTTAGTTCTCCTCTATTATATCACTTCTCCTACGTTACTCATGAATATGTTCCATCCCCATTTGTAATATCTTCTTTACATGATCATCCTTTAGTGAATAAAATACATTTTTACCCTCTTTTCTAAATTTGACAAGATTAGTTTGCTTAAGCGTTCTAAGCTGATGCGATATTGCTGATTTTGTCATGCCAAGCAAGACTGCCATATCACATACACACATCTCACTCTGTTCAAGTGCCCAAAGTATTTTTACTCTAGTGCTATCTGCAAATACTTTAAATAAATCCGCAAGTTCATAGAGATATGCATCTTCCGGCATATTTTCCCTTACTTCATTCAAAATATCTTCATGTATTGTCTCGCAATCACAATATACCATTTTTGTATCCTTCTCCATAAAAGCCTCCATATATTTATAATAATTTTTGATATTATATTCTTCAGAACAATTGAACAACTGTTCAACTGTTCCTCTTAACTATATTATAGTTGAACAACTGTTCAACTGTCAAGATATTGTTTTAAAATTAATTGACTTTTTTCTAAATTGTTGATATCATTTAATCTAAAAGTTAATAATTTTTGACTTTTTTTAAAAATTTAATAAAGAAAGGTTGTGATGTTAGGGTTGGAAAATAAGCTGAAACTATACGGCTTTAACAACCTCACAAAAACACTTAGCTTCAACATCTATGATGTGTGTTATGCGAAGAGTGAGAGAGAGCAAAAAGATTACATTGCTTATATTGATGAGCAATATAACTCAGAGAGATTAACTAAGATCCTCTGTGATGTCACTGAAATGATTGGAGCACATGTGCTCAATATTTCCAAGCAGGATTATGATCCGCAAGGAGCAAGCGTAACAATTTTGATTGCTGAAGAGGCTCTACCAGATGAAGTGGTAGATGGCTCATGTAATCAAGGAAAAGATTTCTTCTTTGATGCAAGAGAAATGAAAGATACGGTGGTAGCACACCTGGACAAAAGTCACGTTACTGTGCACACTTATCCGGAGTATCATCCAGATAACTCCATTGCTACATTTAGAGTAGATATAGATGTATCTACATGTGGACAAATTTCACCAATCAATGCCTTAGACTATCTTATCGGAAGTTTTGATTCAGATATTATGACGATAGATTATAAGGTCAGAGGTTTTACTAGAGATGTTGATGGCAAAAAGTGTTATATAGATCATAACATTACTTCCATTCAAGATTATATTGATGATAAAACATTAAAAAAATATGATGCTATAGATGTAAATGTATATCAAGCTAATATTTTCCATACAAAAATGTTAATAAAAGATATCGAACTTCAAAATTATCTATTCAACAAGGATGTATATGAATTAAATCCTAAGACAAGACTGGAAATAACAAACAATCTTCGTAGAGAAATGATTGAAATTTTCAGCGGTACCAATGTGTACCAAGGAGGTAATTAAGTTGAGCAGATTTTCCCAAGATAGAGCCCCAATATATGAGGCTCTTAAAAAATATAGGGAACTTAGAATAGTTTCCTTTGATGTTCCAGGACATAAGCAGGGCTCAGGAAATCCTAAGCTTAAGGAATTTCTAGGGGCAGATTGTATTTCCGTAGATGTAAACTCTATGAAAATGCTTGATAATCTTTGCCACCCTTCTTCTGTAATAAGAGATGCAGAAATACTTGCAGCTGAAGCCTTTGGAGCTGATTATGCGTTTTTAATGGTAGGCGGCACCTCATCTTCTGTTCAGGCAATGGTAATGAGTGTATGCAAACCAGGCGATAAAATAATAATGCCTCGAAATGTACACAGGAGTGCTATAAACGCCCTTATAATTGGCGGTGTAACTCCTATATATATAAATCCAGGTGTCGATAAAAGGCTTGGAATTCCACTTGGAATGTCCCTTGCTGATATTAAAAAAGCTATCGCAGAAAACCCAGATGCCAAAGCTATTATAGTAAATAACCCTACCTATTATGGAATATGTTCAGATTTAAAATCCATTGTAGAGCTAGCGCATGATGCTAATATGAAGGTGCTTGTAGATGAGGCTCACGGAACACATTTTTATTTTGGAGAAAATATGCCCCTTAATGCCATGGCTGCTGGTGCAGATATGGCCGCTGTAAGCATGCATAAAACTGGCGGTTCGCTTACACAAAGCTCCTTCCTGCTTACGGGAAAAAGTATGAATCCTGAGTATGTAAGACAAATTATAAACCTTACTCAAACTACAAGCGGTTCTTATCTTCTGATGTCTTCCCTTGATATATCAAGGATGAATCTTGCGTTAAACGGAAAAGAAATTTTCAAAAAGGTTCAGGAGATGTCTGAATATGCTCGAAAGGAAATAAACAGCATTGGCGGTTACTATGCTTTTTCAAAAGAAATCATAAATGGAGATACTGTATATGATTTTGATATAACTAAGCTGTCAATCCATACAAGAGAGATGGGACTTGCTGGAGTAGAGGTATATGACATACTAAGAGATAATTATGGTATTCAAATAGAATTTGGCGATATCGGAAATATCCTTGCAATAATTTCAGTAGGAGATAGACTCCTTGATATTGAAAGGCTTATTGCTGCGCTTTCAGAAATAAAAAGGCTCTACTCAAAAGATCCTTCAGGAATGTTTGACCACGAATATATAGAACCAGATGTGGTACTTTCACCTACAGAAGCTTTCTACGGCAAAAAATATTCTGTTCCTATTTCTGATAGTGAAAATCTAGTATCAGGCGAATTTGTAATGTGTTATCCTCCTGGGATACCAATACTTGCGCCAGGTGAGCGAATCTCTAAAGATGCTATAGATTATATATCTTACGCAAAAGCTAAGGGAAGTTTGCTTACAGGTACTGAGGATATGACAGTTTCTAATATAAATGTTTTGGAGGATAAATAAATGGAATTATGGTATACAGAGCAGCACACAGATGATGTGCGTTTTTCGATAAAAGTAGAAAGTCAGCTTTACTCAGGTCAAAGCGACTTCCAAAGAATAGATGTATTTCAGTCAAAAGAATTTGGAAAGTTCTTTACTTTAGACGGTCTTATGATGGTAACTGAAAAAGATGAATTTATATATCA
>JBOFWC010000316.1:0-2685 GCA_051653405.1 Proteocatella sp.
CCCATTCCAGCAAGTAGGGAATCTGGTCTTTCCTTAGCAATTATTTTTTCTACAAATTCTAGATTTATTGGTTCTATATATATTTTATCTGCAACTTCTGTGTCAGTCATTATGGTAGCAGGGTTTGAGTTTATAAGGACTACCTCAATACCTTCTTCTTTTAGTGATTGACAAGCTTGCGTTCCTGAATAGTCAAATTCTGCGGCCTGACCTATAATTATAGGGCCTGAGCCTATTACTAAAACTTTTTTAATTTCTTTATTTAATGGCATATTTTCTCCTCCCAAACAAAAACTTAAAGTGAATATTTTAAAAACTCATCAAAGATGTATTCGCTATCAACTGGGCCTGGGCTTGCTTCTGGGTGAAACTGAACTGAAAACACAGGCTTAGTTTTGCATCTCATACCTTCTATGGTATCATCATTCATGCTTATGTGAGTTACCTCAAAGTTTTCTGGAAGTTTTGTAACATAGTATCCATGGTTTTGTGAGGTGATATGAACTCTATCTAAAAGCAGATTTTTTACAGGGTGATTGCAACCTCTATGTCCAAATTTTAGCTTTCCAGTTTCTCCACCAAAGGCTATTGCTAGGAGCTGATGACCTAGGCATATTCCGACCACTGGTTTATGTTCTACTAGGATTTTGATTTCCTTTATAGAGTCTGCCATGTCCATTGGGTCGCCAGGGCCATTTGAAAGGAAGATTAAATCTGGGTTTATTGCAAGAATTTCCTCTGCTTTTGCATCACATGGGAATACGGTTAAATCGCAGCCTCTTTTTATAAAATTTCTTAGGATGTTGCTTTTTACTCCATAGTCGATAACTGCTACTTTTTTTCCCTTATTTTTTATGTTGTAAACTTTTTTTGTAGATACAGTTCTTACTGCATCTTTATTTGAGAATGAGGCCAGCTTTGCGTCGATATCGTCCTCTGAGTATGAGCTGTTTTCTAAAACTATTATGCCCTTCATAGTTCCGCTGTTTCTAAGCACTTTTGTAAGGGCTCTTGTGTCGATTCCTTCTAGTCCAAGTATTTTGTTTGAATCAAGGTATGTGTCTAGTTCAAGTTCACATCTAAAGTTATTTGGGTAATTTGATTTTTCTCTTACGATGAAACCTCTTACTTTTGGGGAGTTTGATTCAATATCTTCAAGATTTATGCCATAATTTCCTATAAGCGGATATGTCATCGTTACGATTTGTCCGTAGTAGGAAGGGTCTGTTAAAACTTCTTGATATCCTGTCATACCGGTATTAAAAACTACTTCACCCACACATTCTTGAAGATATCCAAAGGCTTTACCTTCAAAAATCATGTGATTTTCTAAAATTAACTTTGCTTTCATAGTTTCCTCCAAATTTATCTAGTATACGGGATATAATAAAAAAAACAGAAATAAGCTTTTTATAAATACATATAAAAAGTTACGTCTGTTTGGTTTTTCAGTATATTAAGTTTTTTCTCAAGCGTGCAAAAATAAGGCACTTTTGCGTTTACAAAAGAAATCATAATTTATATCCCTTTCTGGCCTCTCTGGACCAAATTAAAGTTATTTTATAAAGTTAAAATTTTTTATTCATTTTGGAGTATTATACATTAAACTCGAATTAAAGTCAACAATAAAATAACCACGAGATTTAGGGAATAGGGAGTCATCTCGCGGTTATAAAAAGAGAAGAGATCGGGAAATCTCTCTAAAACATATATAACCTAATTAAGCTTTTTATAATCACAAAAATAGTGAAAATTTTATAAATTAGGATTTTACGTCATATTCAAAATTACCAATACTTCTCTGAGCTAAAATATGATTCAGTTCTCCGCCAAGTACAATGATTATACCAGCAAAATATAAGAATAGAAGCATTAGCATGACTGCACCTAGGGAGCCGTATATATTGTAATAATTCGATATGTTGTTTACATAATACGCAAATCCAATTGATAAAATAAACCAGGAGGCAAGCGTAAATAAAACTCCGGCTATATTGTATCTTCTTGGAAAGGTTTTAAATGGGATAATATTATATATTGTAAATAGTGTTACCGAAAGAGTTCCAGTGGCAACGCCCCATCTTAGTAGAGTCCAAGTTTCTATAAACAAAAAATCTAGTTTTAAAAATGTAGATATTTTGAGCAGAAGAGGTTTACCTACAGTGATAAGGATTAGGGATACTATTACTGATAAAATCACAAATAGGGTAACGACAAAAGCTAAAACTTTTTTGTGGAAATTTGTTGTATGGATATCTATTCGGTAGGCTTTGTTTAATGCATATATTAGTGAAGTAATAGCTTTGGAAGCTAGGTAAACTGAAAATAGGGCACTGAAAGTAAAAAGCCCAGTGCTTGTGGTTTCGTTTACAAAGCTTAGATAATCAAGGGTTATATCAAGTACATTTGGTGGAATTATATCCTTTATCATCCAAGTAACTTCTTCTGATTTTAGGTTAAGTCGTCCTATAATTTGACTTATTAGCATTAGCAGTGGAAATAGTGACAATATGAAGAAGTAGGCGAGCTGGCCGCCTACTTGGCTTAAATTATCATCTACATATCTTCTGTAAAGCGCTTTTGTGCAATACCAGACAAGGGGGTCTTCTTTTTTGGGGTGAAAAAATTTTTTTGTAAATGAACGAGACATTATATCAAACCTTTCTAAAATGAAGAACCATAAGT
>JBOFWC010000317.1:0-2906 GCA_051653405.1 Proteocatella sp.
ATATCCATAGGCTGCACTTCATTGTCTATCATAAAGCCTACATCTGCTGAAGACAGGCCCTCTGGAGGGTAAAATTCCACAGTCGGTATTATATGACTGCTCTTGCCTTTTTTAATCCAAAGGAATCCCATTAGCACTAGGATTAATGGAAGAACTAGGATATAAGCAGTTTCCATAAAATCTGCAAATGTTCTCTGTTTCTCTGCCTTGCTAAAATAACCTTCTTCCAGTGGAAGGGCGATTGTAAGCGCTTCATAGCTTCTTAATGTCTGATTAAGCTTTCCAGTTATAACATTCCCATTCACATTATATTCTACCGCTGAATTTTGAGTACTTCCTGTTGATCCATATGTGAAGTTTAGTTTATCCTCGTTAAATTTTTGGGGCATACTTACCTTGAATGTTACATTTGAAATATTGCAGTCTAACTGTGGCCCAATAAGATTAAAGTAAAGTTCATCCATGTTGTCCATATAATCATAACCGATAGTATACACATAACTTATTACATACTGAGTTTTTTGTGGAGCGTAAACATCTGCATCCCCTATTTTTATCTTCTTGTAGCCATCCTCACTATAAACCTCATATTTTTGACCATCGACAGTAACATCAGAGACCTTAGCTCTATGCCCCCCATTTGTGGTAAGTGGAATGCTTCTTATGATTCCTCTTCTCTGTTCACTAAACGATACATCTATCGTCTCTGTTATCTTGTAACTGTTATCAAGGCTTACATCCATATCCACATTATATTTTGTTATATCAAATGCTTCTAAAGCTAGCGATATATTTGGCACTAAAAAGATGCACAATGCCAATAACAGCATTACCTGTTTTTTTAAATTCAAATATTTTTTTAGATATTTTCTCAAAACATCCCCTCCCAATTTACAGTATAAACCATAGTTTAAAACTCATTAAAATTGAACCTTTACATTTTCTCTTTCTGACTCGTCAACTGTAAAGAATGGATATTTTTTAAATCCTGTCATATTAGCCACTATATTTGATGGGAACATCTCCACCTTAGTATTAAGGGCTCTTACCGCTCCGTTATAGTATTTTCTAGCCTGTGAAATCTCATTTTCAAGCCCTGAAAGCTGGTTTTGAAGATTTAAAAAGCTAGTATCTGCTTTTAAATCTGGATAGTTTTCAGATACTGCAAATAGAGTTTTTAGAGTTCCTGAAAGCATATTTTCATTTTGTGCCTTCTCATCAAGAGACTGCGCACCCATTGCCATAGTTCTAGCGCTTACCACCTTCTCTAGAGTTTCTTTTTCATGGCTAGCATACTGCTTAACAACTTCAACTAAATTCGGAATAAGATCATAACGCTTTTTGAGATATACATCCATAGTAGAAAACGCCTCATCCGTCTGATTTCTAAGTCTAACAAAGGTATTGTAATACCCTACTCCTAAAACTACCACTAAAACCACTACAGCTAATGCAATCCACATATAATTACCTCCTAAGTTCTAAAATATTATAAGTTTAATTAATTCCTTATTAATAACTATAATATAACCACATCCTAAATATATTTTTGTTAAATTATACCCTATTTTACCTAAAGTGAATTAATAAATTGATGCACCGCTTTCTCAGTTTCCAATATTTCTTCAATCGAAGGGCTTTTTATTACTTCATGAGCTTTCATACACTTCTCAATTGTGTCTACAATGTCTAAATATGCTATCTCTCTATTTAAAAATTTACTTACTGCAAGTTCATTTGCTGCATTGTATACCGTAGGCATAGACCCTCCTACTCTTATAGCTTCATATGCAAGCGCAAGCCCTTTAAAAGTATCCATATCTGGTTCTTCAAAAGTTATCTGTTTAAGCGTTTTAAAATCCAGGCGTTTTCCATCTAAATACTTGTGGTCTGGATAATAAAGCGCATACTGTATAGGAAGTCTCATATCAGGAGTTCCAAGTTGTGCTATTATACTTCCATCCAAAAGCTCAATCATAGAGTGAATTATACTCTGAGGCTGCACTACTACTTCTATATCATCCACATCCATATCAAATAGCCATTTCGCTTCGATTACTTCAAGTCCCTTATTCACAAGAGTAGATGAATCTATCGTTATCTTTCTTCCCATGCTCCAGTTAGGATGTTTCAGCGCATCTTCAAGTTTAACCTTGCTAAGCTGTTCCCTATTCATTCCTCTAAATGGCCCGCCTGAAGCTGTTACTAAAAGCTTTGAAATCTGAGATTTCTTCTCACCATGAAGACACTGAAGTATCGCACTATGTTCACTATCCACTGGAAGAATATTTACCTTCATCTCTTTTGCAAGCGGCATTATTATATGGCCTGCCGTTACAAGCGTCTCCTTGTTTGCAAGCGCTATATCCTTCCCTGCTTTTATAGCTTCTACAGTTGGCACAAGTCCTACCATTCCAACAATCGCTGTAAGAAGAGTCTGTGCTTCTTTACAGACTGCGACCGCTATAAGGCCTTCCATTCCATATAGTATCTCTAATTCTCTATCTCCAAGCAAGTATCTAAGTTTTTTTGCAGCTTCTTCAGTTCCTACAGATACAAGTTTTGGTGAAAACTCCTCTATTTGGGCCTTTAATAGCTCCACATTGTTTCCTGCCGAAAGAGCTACTACCTCTAAATCATTATTCTTTCTTACCACGTCAAGTGCCTGTGTTCCTATAGATCCTGTAGATCCTAAAATTGCTATTTTCTTCATAAGTATACCGTCCTATATTATAATTAATTTGATTTTATATTTTACTTTACCCATAACTTTTAATTTAACATACTTTATACCCTTTCTCAATACTATATATTAATTTTAATAAATTATTAAACTTTGAATACACCTCAAAATATTTATTTTAAATAATAACTTCAAAACAGAGTTGATATTATCAGTAAATTTC
>JBOFWC010000318.1:0-5553 GCA_051653405.1 Proteocatella sp.
AATTCATTTTTTTCAGGCATTGTCTTTGATATTATCTTTCCATTTCTTATTGAATAAAGTACCGCTGCTCTTTTATTTAATACCTGATAAAAATTATTTGCATCCAAAATTATCATATTTGCTGGATTTCCAAGCTTTATTCCATAGCTTTCCCCAAGATTAAGAGTCCTTGCCGCATTATGAGTAACTAATTTGTATGAATTTAATATTTCTTCATATCCCATCATCTGACAAACATGTAATCCCATATGAACCACATCCTTCATATTCCCTGTGCCTAGTGGGTACCATGGATCAAATATATCATCATGTCCAAAAGATACATTTATTCCATCTGCTAAAAGTTCTTTCACTCTAGTTACGCCTCTTCGCTTTGGATAGCTGTCAAATCTCCCCTGAAGATGAGTATTTACAAGTGGATTTGCTACAAAATTTATACCAGACATACGAAGCAGTCTAAATAATTTATAGGTATATGCATTATTATATGAATGCATAGCTGTCGTATGACTTGCGGTAGTTTTTTCTCCTAGCTTGTATTCATAAGCTCTAGTTGCAAGCGTCTCTAAAAATCTTGACTGCTCATCATCTATTTCATCACAGTGTACATCTATAAGTTTCCCATATTTTGCAGCAAGTTCTACTGCAAAATTAAGACTTTCTACCCCGTATTCTCTTGTAAATTCAAAATGTGGAATAGCGCCTACTACATCAGCTCCAAGTTCTATTGCACTTTTCATAAGTTCTTTTCCATTTGGATAAGAAAGTATACCTTCTTGCGGGAATGCTACAAGCTGAATATCTACAATATCTTTAAACTCATATTTTAATTCTAGTAAGCCCTCCATTGCAACAAGTGAAGGGTCTGTTACATCTACATGAGTACGTATATATTGCACTCCATTTTGAATTTGAAGTTTTATTGCCTCTGTCGCTCTATTTTTTACATCAGCCTTTGATAGTTTATCTTTTCTTTTGCTCCAGCATTCAATCCCTTCAAAAAGAGTTCCACTCATATTCCAAACTGGATCTCCTGCTGTCATGCATGTATCTAGATGTACATGGGATTCTATAAATGGAGGAATCGCAAGACAGTTGCTTCCATCAATAACTTCTTCCCCATCTAGAGCTTGTATATTCGCTTCAATGGTTTCAAAAACCCCATTATTTATTCTTATATCAATCGGCGTATCTGAATTTTCTAAGTAAATATTTTTAATTAGCATTTTCTTTATCCTTTCTTTCTATAGAAGTTTTGGACTGTGTCCCAAGCTTTGTTAATATAAAATATGAAGCCGCTGCAAAAACAAGAGAATTTATTGGTGCTATTCCTGGTAAAAGGATTCCACAACTTGCACCTGCTGCTACAGCTATAATAGCATTTATATTGACTTGCTTATGGGTATATTTGCTGTCTTCATAATTTTTTTGATTTAGTATAAAATCTACTATTATTACTGCCCCTACTGGAGGAATTATCGATCCTAAAAATGATAACCAGCTTACGAAATTATTATAAAGCCATATTGCGGATATTGTCCCTATTGTGCCACCTATCAAAACCATAATTTTGCTGTTTTTCTTTGTTATATTTGAAAGCCCAAGCCCCGCTGTATAAAGCGCATTGTTATTAGTAGTCCATATATTAAGTCCAAGAACTACAATTGCTGGGATCATAAGCCCTTGAGCTATAAGTATATCAAATATGTCAGGATTTCCAGTCACCGCTCCTCCTATTGCTCCAAATACAAACATAAGTGAGTTCCCTAGGAAAAATGCTATTACAGTTGAAATAACTGCTATAGTTTTGTTCTTTGCAAAACGAGTGAAGTTTGGGGTAGCTGTTCCTCCACTTACAAATGAGCCCACAGTTATAGAAAGCGCTGTCGCAAAAGTTATTGGTACTGCAGGAACCTCCTGAAATACATTTGAAAATCCTCCTACTTGTGAAATCCCGCTATTTACAGAAATTGTTCCAAGTATAGCAATAAGCGGCACTGCTATAGAACCAAGTGCTGCTAAGGCTTTTATTCCATAATACGCTGTAAAGGTCATTACAAATCCAGTTATAATAAGCAGCATAATAACGTTTATATTAAGAAGTCTAGCTACAGGAATTACAAACATTGCAACTCCAACTCCAAACCAGCCTATCTGCGTGAAGCTTATAAGTGCTGATGGAAGATATGATCCCTTAACTCCAAATGAATACCTAGCTAATAAATCCAGTGTAAGTCCCGTTTTATTTCCAATATAGGCAAGTACGCCTGTGTACACTCCAAGAAAAGTGTTCCCCAGTATCATAGCTATAAAGAAATCCTTCATATTAAGTCCAATTCCAAGCTGACCACCGGCAGACATACTTGGAGAAAAAAATGTAAAGCCAACCATTACTACGAGCATTGCAAAAAAACCACTCTTACTACTCTCTGGCACTGCAGAAAGCGAGTATTCAGAATCTACAGCTTTTGCGTTCGTGTTTTCTTTCATTAAAGATATCCTCCTCATTAATCAAAACCCTATAAAACCCTTGCTTAACCAGTTAGTTTTTAATTTTTGGAATAGGTGTTGTTATCATAACATTTGGAATCAGTTCCAAATACAAGGATTGGCGAAACAGATTTTGTTTTTGTATTTTTCCCAGCTGATGCAATGTCATAGTCTCTTAATGTTATATTATGCAGTTTTGCATCTTTCGCATATCCAAAAAGCCCTACTATACTTGTATCTTTATTTTCTATAGTAAGTCCCTTTATATAAAACCCATTTCCATTAAAACTCCCCTTAAATGGATTATCCTTACTACCTATAGGCATCCATTCTTCAGAAGATAAGACAATATCGTTTGCAAGCATATAAATTTTATCATCTGTATTCTTTTCTAAATTAATATCACGAAGTCCTTTCTCTGTATAAATATAATATGTAGTTTTACCATTTATTTTTCCAATCGCTTCAATATCAAAACTTTTATTTTTGTTAAAGCCTATATTTTCTGCAGCATATACTCCTGAAAAAGTAAAACCAAATACAAGCATTACGGTAATCATCAATGATATAAAAACACTATATTTGTTCTTTTTATTAGATTTCATAATTGAATCCAACCTTTCTTTTATTAGCTCATAACTTTCTGTAAAAGTAACTGAAGCAAGTGAGCTTCCATAATGTCCACCTCCTGTTGATGCCTCAATTAAAGTTTTTCCATAATCATGCTTTTCTTTTTCATTAAACTTTATAATGACGGCTTCATCACATGCTAATTCACATGCCTTATTTATCTCTTTACCCATCAAATAAACGATTGGATTGAACCAATGAATACAAATGACTATTTGTACAAGCCATTTATAAAACATATCGCCTCGCTTATAATGACTTAATTCATGTAATACCGTATATTCAAAACTAGAATCAGAAAGCTTTTCATCAGGCAACATTATACAGGGTTTAAAAAATCCAATAAGCATCGGCGATGATATAAATTTATTTATATAGATTGATACGGGACGACTTATACCCTCGGCTTCTACTATTTTCCCTAAATGCTCCCAACGTTTAATACTAACTTCCTCTTTACTTATCCTAATATATTTTACAAAGCTTTGATATATAGTTATCTTTCTTATTAGCAATATAGATGCTATCAATATCCAAATAACTCCAGCATTTTTCAAGATAATATTAAATCCGTAATCTAAGGTAGCGTGGTAGTCTATTCTGTTTATATTATCTGAACCTAATTCCTCGTATTCGTTGCGATTTACTTCGCTATATATTGACATGTCTAATCTATTCCGTTCAAAACTATTGGTATATTCAGATAAATCTACGCTCAATGGCAAGATAAGACGTACTATGACAATAAGCCAAAGATAATACTGCCATTGTTTACTCATCTTTTCTTTAAATAGAAATTTACTTATCATAATAATAAAGTATAGTATAGCTCCTGAAATTGACAACGACAATATAAGCTTCATCATTTTTCTCCTTTCCGCTCGCTGTCTCCACTCCAATATTTTTTTAAGCGCTCATAATCATCAGCTGAAATTAAGTTATTTTGAATCAATGTAGATATCAATTCTTTGGCATTGCCTTCATAAATTTTATCTAAAAAATTTTCGGTTTGAGCTGATCTATATTGCTCTTCTGAAACAACAGCTGTATATCTATTACGGCGTCCAATTTTATTGGTTTTTAAAAAACCCTTTTCAATTAGTCTGGACAACAAAGAAATAATAGTATTTTTCGTAGCTGGAATTCCTTTTGTTTCTAAAACTTCTACTATTTCAGCATACAAAGCCGTTCCCTCATTTGCCCAAATAATTTTCATAAGTTCCAATTCAAAATCTGATACTTGCTGTAGCATGGCCCCTCCTTTTTTGATTGCAACATGCACTCTAATGTTAAGATAACATATTGCACTCTAACTGTCAATTATTACTTCATACCCATCACAAAAAAGCCAACAAATTAAATTGCTGGCTTTTAACTTATCTATTTAGTTTCTATATCTATGCTTCCTACTCCACTAGATATCTTCATATTATATGGAGCTTCATCTTTTCCAAGTTTTTCTTCTTCATTCTCAATATCTTTATTATTTAAAGTAATACCGCCAAGCCCTTTTTCAAGTTCATAATGGTATGAATCTTCAGGAAGAGATGTTTTTAATGCTATCCTGCCTACTCCCCCCTCTATGTCGATATTTCCTTTTAGTTCTCCACTCACCTCAATATCTCCAACGCCTGCCTCAATTGTTACATCTCCAGATTTCATATCTTCTGCTTTAAATCTGCCGACGCCACCTTCTATGTTTAAATTCTGACTTATGATACTGTTTAAGTTACAATCTCCTACTCCCATTGACATATCAATATCTTGAATAGTTAATTCTCTAATCTCCCAATTACCTACTCCTTGGTCTGTTTTTAAAACTTTTATTTCCTTATTGTTTGGAACTGTAATAGTAATTTCTCCAGAATTGTTTTTAAAGTTATCTTTATCAAATTCATTGTCTTTAGAGTCTTGAGTTAACTCCAAAGTCTGATTCTCTACTTTGTACTTAATGGCTATTCTCTCATCCATATCAATGCTTATACTATATGTATCACCTTCAAGAATTTTTACATTAGCAACACCTATGTCTAAAACCATTTTATCAAAATCGTTAAGAGTTTCATTATTAATGATTTGTCTTTTACTTGAGTCAGCTGGATTTGATGTTTCCTCATTTGAGTCTATCTTTATACTTATAAATGCAAGTATTACTATGAGTATTCCTATAACTATTCCAAATTTTTTCATAAATTTCTCCTTAAGTTTATATTGTTTTTCTATAACTAATTATATCCTATTTTTCTTAAATACTAACTGATATAATTCTTAATTTTTTCTTAAAAATTATAGAAAATATGATGTTGTAGGTTTTACCTGTTTAAATACAATCATCGCATTATATGTTTTTTCTGGAGCAATTGTCTGTGTATAAAACATTTTCATGCTTTTCTGCCAAGCTTCAAGTCCTACATTAAGACAACTCATAGTCTG
>JBOFWC010000319.1:0-6940 GCA_051653405.1 Proteocatella sp.
CAAAATATAAAATAATAATTTAACATTATAATTATAATATAAAGAGTAGTTATATTCAAATATTTTAATAAGCTGATATAACTACTCTTTTTTTCAAATCATTTTATATATGTTACTTTTTATAATATACTCTTATATCTTCAAGCCAATAAGCACCATCATTTGAACCATGAGGTCTATATTTGAAGAAACATCTTATTTTTACTGGATCATTGTTATTTGTTGCACTATTGTCAAATTTTTCCATTAAAAGAGCTTCTTTTGTTTTCATATCGTCAACAAAATGGCCAGAAATTTTACCTATAAGAAAAGATTCCACTACTTTTTCTATAAAACCAGTAACAAGATCTACTATAAGTCCTCCTGCGTCTTTTTTTCCATCTGCTAATAAATCATAATAATTTCTAAGCTTTACACTTTCTTCTCTAGAAAATCTATAATACTGTATTATTTGAGGACCTTCTTTTTCGGCTCTTTTTTGTGAACAATAAAAAGCTTTTATTACTGGGCCATCTTCTAAACGTTCTTCTTTTTTTCTTGGCATAATCAATTCTCCTTTTCTCAATTAAAAAATATATTAAATTATCTATATAAAACTCTAACTTCATGGCCATGTTGTTTTGTCTTACACTATATAAAGACGTTTGCTACTTATAAAATGTAAACCTTTTATTTATGAATCTTTAAAATTTGATTAGGAATAATAATGTCTGATTCTATTCCATTTAGATTTTTTAAATCAGATACAGAAATCTTGTATTTTAAAGCGATTGAATATAATGTATCTCCTTTTTTTACGGTGTAAGTCTTTTCTGAACTATCATTTATAATAAATTCACTTAACTTTAATTTTGGAAAATTAATTCCAGGACAATCCGTACTTTTCAAATCCCTATGATTTTTAACAACCAGTATTGCATATTGTAAACACAGCTTATTTAAAAGCCATTCAAGAGATTTAATCTGCGCTTCAGGCATAGATTCAACCATAAAATTTCCTTGCATACAAATTCCAAGAGAAGTATCATTATAACCTTTGCAATGTGATCCTATAGTATTATCTGGACGACATTTGAAAATAAGTCCTTTTTTATCTATAAAATAGTGATAACCTATTCCCTCCCAGCCTTTTTCTAAATGCCATCTATGAATATCTTCTATGCTACAAGTTGAATGTGCAGCATGATGAAGCACTATCAAATCTATTTTTTTTCTATAATCCAAACTTTTAAAAACCAAATTTTTATTTATTATATTCATAACTCCTCCTCTAACTTTTAAAAACATGTTGTTTTATCTCAGCAACATCTTTTTTTACATCTTCAACAATATTTAAATTATCAGTAAGACTGCTGATTATTTTTTGATAACTTTGTTCACGTTCTTCTTGACGCAGATCCCTCTTATCTTGAGTTTTTATTACATAAAATATAAGCGCTACACTTAAAGCTGCCCATATTCCCTGAGATGAAGCCAATTTTATTATCTCGTTTTCCAAAACTATAAATCACTCTCCTTTCTAAATTTAAATTGATTAAACAATACTTAGTGCTGTCTTTTTAAATCAGTTTTAAAACACAAATGACTTCTAAGAAAATTTAAAGCATTGTTTTGAAGTTTATTTACAGCCTGTCTAGATATACTTAAATGATGTGCAATTTCAATGTCTGAATAGCCTTCTATAAACTTCTTTACTAGCACATAGCGTTGTTTTTCATTAAGAAGATGCAGTATTTCTTTTAAAAAAATTTTGTTTTCAATATCTAAATAAGTATTATCTTGAGAGTAACTTTCTAAAACATCCACATTTAGTTCTAATTCCTCTTTAAATCCTTTCACATACTTTCTAAATAAATCAATTTTTCTCATTTTTAATGAACTATATATATAATTTACAGCTGCCCCATCATAGTTTTCTAAACTATCTAATTTTATTTTTTTTAAAATACCTATAAGCCCTATTATTAAATCTGTTTCTGCTGTTTCATACCCTAATTCACGACTAAATTTTTTTATGGTTGGCATAAAACGATTAATAACTTCAACCATAGATTCTTCATTTCCTAATTTTGTTTCCCCTAATAATTTTAAAAATTCCCCATGCATTATAAATCCCCAATCTTTGAAATATGAAAGTTAATTAAAAATATGTTATTTTGTTATCAATTAATGACGTAATATTATTTTAATTTGTAAACTTAAAATAAAAAATAATTTTTTTAATATATTAAACCTTTATTTTTGCAATAAAATTTATTGCAACAAAATAAATATTCTTATCTTTAACATATTTCCATAGATGAGAATTATATGAATGAATGAATAAAAAATAAATACTATCCAAATTCATAAAATAAAAGCTTAAACTCATAATTTGAATGAATTAATATTTATATTATGCTATAATTTAATTAAATATAAATTTATTTTTTAACAAAAAGGAGTTTTTATGCAGAACAAATATGTAATTAGTATTATTTTAGCTTGTATTTTATTTATTTTAACAGGATGCAACAGTAATACTACTGAGCAAACAATGGCAATGGATGATTTAAAAATAGGTGATTATATAGAATTTGGAAAATATAATGAACAACCTATTCTTTGGAGAGTAATTCATATTGATGAAGACGGAAATCCCCTTATATTTTCAGACAGAATACTATCCTTAAAATCTTTTGACTCAATGGGGGATTATCATAAAAATATAAAAAGAAAAGAAGGCGGTAGCAGTTATTGGAAAGATTCAAACATAAGACAATGGCTCAATAGTTCTGAAAATGCAGGCGAAATAAAATGGATACAAAATCCACCAAATAAAGAAAATATCTTTACTGTAATGGATGGAGAAAAGAATTTTGCATATGATAAAGAAAAAGGCTTTTTAGCTGAAGGTAATTTCACAGAAGTTGATAGAAGCATAATAAAACCGGTCATTCATAAGGCGTTATTATGTGAATTAGATATTGACAAAAAAACAGGTGGAAATACTCATTATAGCGCTAACGCTGAGATAACATCTGCTGTAGGTAATTATGATGATGCCTACTATGAAAACGTAGAAGATAAAGTGTTTTTATTGGATATAAAAGAAATTAGAACTTATGTTATTGAAAATAAAGAAGATTTTAATGATGATTTTTATATTGGAAAACCAACTAAAGAACTTGTTAAAAAATCTATTGAGTATAACACTCGTCCTTATATTGGAGGAAAATCATTTGATGATGATAAACCATACTTTTATTGTTTAAGAACACCAACTCCGTATAATGGAGAATCTAATGTACAAAGCATTGGATTTAATGGTACAGAGTGTATTATTCGTGAATCATGTGTTAATAGTCCTATTTTTGGTGGTATTCGACCGGCTTTATTTATTGATAAATCAAATACAACTATAGTTTCTGGAAAAGGAACTGAATCAAAACCATTTATAGTGACAAAAAAATAAAACTACCGATTTGGTAGTTTTCAGTTTGCAGACAAACTCTCTTTTCGGATTTTTCCGAACTGAGAGTTTGTTTTATTTTAATATGATTTTTTAACAAAAAAAGAAATATACTCGCTTTTTTGTAAAAATGTCCGAAGGACCATAATCTTTAGTTTCTGATCTCTTGGGATAAAGTTCTTTGCCTATCGGCGAATGACGAATATCTTCTGCAATTTCTATGTATTCACTCCAAATATGTTTGGTTACAACTTTTACATTATTTTTACTATGGGTACATTGAAATTTATCTTCGCAGTTCTTACTCCATAGTAATTTCGCCACCCTCTGAGCTTTGGGTTCAATTCGGCTATCAGATACTCTATATCTCTTGCCAGTACTGACCTTGCTCCAAGTAGTGATTTTACTTCCTGCTTCATTTTCTTCATAGCTTGCTTTTTCGGGTACTGAAATGTTTCTTGATATACCGCTCCTTTTGAAGTTTCGCTAGTCATTCTTCTGTGGTGCATTCCAAGAAAGTCAAACCCTTCCTTGCCATCCCACATACTTACTAGCTTTGTTTTCTCTGGATGCAGTTCTAATTCCAATTTACCCATTATTGCTTTCAGCAGACTCATTGCGTGCGTTGCACTTTTCTTGTTTTTACAGACTATCACAAGGTCGTCCGCATATCTTACGAGCTTTCCATACTGGTTTCCTTGTCTCTCCCATAATGTGTCTAGTACATTTAAATAGATATTGGCACATAATGGAGATACTACTCCGCCTTGAGCTGCTCCGATTTCGGTTGCTTCAATGCTTGCTTCATTAAGAATACCTGCCTTTAGCCAGTTTCTAAGTAGTTTCAATATTCTTCGGTCTGATATCCTTTGCTCGATTAACAACATTAGCTTTTCGTGATTGATTTTATCAAAGTAGGATTTAATATCGGCATCAACTACATAATATCCTTTGTTGTTGCAATCTTTTCTTACTTTCTCAAGTGCCATCTTTGCGCTTCTTTTGGGTCTAAATCCATAGGAGCAGTCCTTAAAATCCGCTTCAAATATTGGCTCAATCATTATCTTTACTGCTGTTTGTACTACCCTATCCCTTATCGTTGGAATTCCTAATGGTCTTTTCGTTCCATCTGACTTATCTATGAACTTTCTTTTCACTGGCGGTGCTTTGTAGCTATTTGCCTTAAGTATTTCTTGTGTTTCCCTTAGGAATTCTCCTACTCCGTATCTTTCTACGTCTTTAATACTTATCTCATCTATCCCACCTGCACCTTTATTTGCTTTCACTCGTTTCCATGCTTCTAACAGTATCTCTTCTCTATATATCTTGTCATTGATTGCGTGAAATCTTCGTCTGCCTTTCTTGGCTGACTGGTATAGTTTTCTTTGAAGTTGTCGAACTTTTTCATTGGTGTTGTTAGCTTTCGCATTCACTCGCTCTTACCTCCTTAGAATAACTTGAATGAAGTAGGGGTCCTTCCCTCAATATGGTTTTGCTGTCCATATCTTCTTTAGTACTATTACTCCCTCTGAATCCCTCTTGCCAAGAATACAATTTCGCATTTAACTTATATGCTTCTTCTTTACCTTTCGGTGGCAAGTAGGGTCTCTCCAGTTTCTTCCCATCGTCCATGGTCTTCGCCTAATACATCAAGGCTCGACTTCTCTTTGCTTCTCTTCTTCAAGAGACCTTTTTTAACGATACGGCAGAATTCACTTTATGTTACGGTCTGCATGATTGCTTGCCCCAATATCTTAGGTACTTTACCCACTCGCTTAGTACCCTGCATTACTGCAACGCACCGAGTTTGGCTACACGGCTCACTGGCGATTACCGTGGTCGGACTTCCACCGACTAGTGTAGTCCAGCTTCGCTGGACACACATGAATAAAAAATAATGGAGAGCTTTTGCTCTCCATATACTTTGTCTTCAGTCTGAAAACTACCGATTTGGTAGTTTTATTTTTTTGTTACGCTAATTTTTTTAGTTCATTAAACGTATATTCAGCATTATGCATATTTGCTAATGATACTGCCCAACCTGCTATATCAAAACCATTAGGTCCTGGAATTGCACTTGTTGCTTGTTTAATAACAGCAATTACTTTCTCCCCAGTAGTTTCGCCATATCTAATAGAGTCAATTATTCTTGCAAAGAAAATATGCTTACTACATTTTAAAGCTGTTGCATAATAATCAACATAAGCATCCATAACACTTTCACTTATTTTATTCCCGCTGTCTAAATAATATCTATAGTTTTTTACCATGTCCCTTATTTTAGCTTTTTGACGATCAGTTGGTTGCTCTTCAACAAGTAGTTTAAAACTAGTTCTACCATCTGATATAGTGTATCTATTTACCCCTCTAGCCACTGGCTCATAAGTGTATGAAAAACGTCCTAATTTTTTTCCTGTTCCCATAATTAATTCTCCTTTTCTCAATTAAAATATATTAAATTATCTATATAAAACTTTAACTTCATGGCCATGTTGTTTTGTCTTACACTATATAAAGACGTTTACTACTTTCCAAATGTAAACCTTTTATTTATGAATCTTTAAAATTTGACATGCTGTCCAAATTCATAAAATAAAAGCTTAAACTCATAATTTGAATGAATTAACATTTTTATTATGCTATAATTTAATTAAACATAATTTATTTTTTAACAAAAAGGAGTTTTTATGCAGAAAAAACACGCAATTAGTATTATTTTAGCTTGTATTTTATTTATTTTGACAGGATGTAGTAATAATGAAACGGAGCAAACAGTTACAATAGATGCTTTAAAAATAGGTGATTATATAGAATTTGGAAAATATGATGAACAGCCAATTCTTTGGAGAGTAATCCATATTGATGAAAACGGAAATCCACTTATATTTTCAGATAGAATACTATCATTAAAAGCTTTTGATTCAATGGGAGATTATCATAAAAATGCAGAAAGAAAAGAAGGCGGTAGTAGTTATTGGAAAGATTCAAATATAAGACAGTGGCTCAATAGTTCTGAGAATGCAGGAGAAATAAAGTGGATACAAAATCCACCAAATAAAGACAATATATTTACTGTAATGGATGGAGAAAAGAATTTTGCATATGATAAAGAAAAAGGATTTTTAGCTGATGGTAATTTTACAGAAGCTGAAAGAGGTATTATACATCCTGTACTTCATAAGACATTATTATGTGAATTAGATATGGATAAAAAAACTGGAGGAACTACTAAACATATAGCTAATGTGGATATATCATCCGCTGTAGGTAATTATGATGATGCATATTATGAAAATGTAGAAGATAAAGTATTTTTATTAGATATAAAAGAAGTTAGAACTTATGTTATTGAAAATAAAGAAGATTTTAATGATGATTTTTATATTGGAAAACCTACTAAAGAACTCGTTAAAAAATCTATTGAGTATAACGTTCGTCCTTATATCGGAGGAACTTTCTTTGATGATGACAAACCCTATTCTTATTGTT
>JBOFWC010000320.1:0-2795 GCA_051653405.1 Proteocatella sp.
AATGGCAAAGAAATTTTAAATCTGGAATCTTTAAACGAAGCATATGAACAGCGGTTATCTCTGCTTCATGGGTATATTCAACCGTCTGTTTCACTTGGCAAGCAAACCTCTAAAATTAAGAAAAAAACGATGATCCCTACCATGATGGTTACAGATAATGAAACTTCAGATGATTGTCTTAGTATTGCTGATTTCGTTGCCAAAGCCAAGAATGAAAATATAGATATTGTGCAGCTTTTGAAGTCCAATATGCCTGTTGTGGAGGTAGCGGTATGATAGCGTATTTTCCTACTGCATATCCAGATGAACTGCTTTATAGTCAGCTGGCACGATATTATACGAAATCCGGATACATGGCCTATACTTTTGCGGCTGAAGACTTATTTGTATCAAAGACTGTACGCCCAGATATGGATTTTATCAATAGCTACACACCTGCTGCAGTGCAGGCCATAACAAGAGATATATCCATGGAAGCAGTCGTTGAAAAGCATACCATGTTTCCTTGTTATGGGCGTTTTTTACCGAAGGAACGCAGACAAAAAGCGTTTCAGTCCTTGGTATCTATGACGGGGAACTACCATAACCTTTTGCCGATACCTCAAAGCAAAAATGGTAAAGTTCGTTGTTTGCGCTACTGTCCGGCTTGTGCAGCTAATGATAGAGAACAATATGGAGAAGCATACTGGCATCGGATTCATCAGATAATAGGGATTCGTATGTGTCCGATTCATCGGTGTTACTTGATAGACAGTGATGTGATAATTAGTGGTCAAGCTACGCCCTCTTTAAAAACAGCTGAGGAAATGATACCGCAATCGGAATCATGCGTATTTGCGGATAACGAAATTGAAATCCACGTTGCCACATATATGGCAACGGTTTTTCAAGCTGATGTTGATATGGATTCAGGTGTTATGGTTGGTGAGTTCCTTCACTCTAAAATGGCTTATACAAAATATAGGTCTGTCCGTGGAGAGCAGAGAAATATTGCATTATTTCATGAGGAATTTAAAGAATATTATATGGCCTTATCCAAAAACAGGTTTACGGAGTTATGGCAGATACAGAAGGTATTGACGAATGATAGAGTGAACTTTTATGAAATCTGTCTGATGGCGATGTTTCTAGACATTACCACGAATGAACTGGTGCATATGAAACTTCCAAAGAAATCACAACAACAGCTTTTTGATGAAAAAGTTTATAGTCTTCATGAACAGGGGCTGAATTATCCTGCAATTGCTAAAATGCTTAGTGCTCCGTATGGAATTGTTAAGACCATTGGTGAAAGGCGGCATGGAAGATATCACACGCCAGCTAAAACGTCACTCAAAAGCGGCCCTAAGCCTCAAAACTGGCAGCAGATTGATGAAGATACACTACCCCTTGTAAAAGATGCTATCCGCCAGTTACAGGGTGCTGGAAGAACCAGACCTAAAAAGGTTACTACTTTTGCTGTTGAGAAAATCTTGCACATTCCCAGTAAGAAAATATCTTTGTATTTGCCAAAATGCCTTGCTGAGATACAGCAGTATGCAGAATCACAGGAGCAATATTGGGCTAGAGAAGTAGCTTGGGCTGTACGTCAGATAAAAAATAGTGGTGTCACTTTGTCATGGCGAAAGGTACGAGATTTAACGAATATACGCCGTAGAGATTTTGAAGCTTGTCTGCCGTATATTTCGGAGTATGCAGAGTGTGAGATTGCTGAACGAATACTATGTTTGCTGTAAATTAGTCAATGATTGTATATGTGCAGTAAGCGTATCGAACATATTGTAAATTGTTGAAGTATAGAAAATATTAGTGTAAATTGAAAAATAGAATATTTACCATTGGTGTGTTTGGGTTTATCATAGGTATATATATGTGTGAATTAGTTTAACAACAAACGAATTCATAGAAGTGTATGATATAAATACCTGGTAAAATGTAGGTAGTTACTTCTCTGAAAAATTGTACGGGAAAGTGTTATCAATCCAGTAATTACTGATGCTAGTTTGCAATCGCGCCGAACTACCATCAGTAAACTTTTCAGAGAAAATGTGTTTATGTTTAAGCAGCTTTAATATTTAAAAAAAAGGGTGATTAAATAAATGGAAATGATATTTGTGGTTTTCCCGTATATTAAAACGCATGAGGCAATTGAGATCTATGGAATAACCTTTTATAGCAATAGAGATTTAAGTAATATACCGCCAGAACTCCATGGTGAGATTAATACCTTAACGAACATTTTTTTTCTGCGAGATAATTATAAATTAACTGATATGGTTATTGCTTTTTATAAAGTTGAAAATAAAGAAAAAAGGCAAGATTTTATAGACAGGTTAATTAAGGCTCATACAATAATTACTTTTAGATATTCCTCACCTCACAAGACATGGTTAGAGCCTTTTATTAATAAGGAGCATACTGATTTTTACATTTTTACCCCTAAGAAAATCACTAAGTATTTAATTCTTTGTGACCAATATGTAGAAGATATTGGTGGAAGTGAATATCCAAGTGAAAATGATAGACAAGAATTCGATGGTTTTGAAGGTTTATTAAATAATGAATCCCCTCTTTGGGTAACTAGCGGGTCGCGCATATATCCAACTCAACCATATTTTACCCTTAGATATACTCAGTCGCTTTGTGATGACTTTGAATATTCAGAGGGTGCTTTGAGTGATTTATGTAATAAAATTATCAAATTACCTCAGCACCAGAAAGATGTCATTGCCCGAATGTTTACTGCATTAAAATGGTATAATCGTAGTTTATCTTGGAATGCAACAGATGATGTT
>JBOFWC010000321.1:0-1535 GCA_051653405.1 Proteocatella sp.
TCATTGTACATAGTTGTAGGTGAGTAATCTTTATCCGATTTATTTAGAGTCACAAAGAAAATATCTACATTTTTATCGCTTAAATATTTGACGCCTTCTCTAACAGTACTTGGTTTTAGAAAATCCATCCCAACTAAGATTTGATCTCTTGTATACGTACAATGAAGGTCTAAAGGACACTCAAATCCAACATCTACACTCTCATCGATAAAATCTATTTTATTATAATTATATTTTAAAATTTCAATAAGTTCATTACATAAAACAGGGCATTCCTTTATTTTGTCAACGCCGTCCATAAGTGATGAAAACCCACACTCTTCAAAACTTTTTTGCCATACCGTAAATTGAAACATTTGAAGCATTCTTTCCTCTTGTTTTGTAAAAATCACCTTATTATTAGTTAAAATTTCCAATATGAAATTAATAAACCTTCTAGAATCTGCAAGCACAAATCTTCCAAAAGCCTTTACCATGATTTCTTCCATCTCTTCATCAAAATCCGCTTTTACACCTGCCAAAACACAAAGCCTTGAAAAACTATCTCTTGCATAGATATTTCGTATATCTAAATGATGATAATCCAAAAAGTTCTGCAAGCTAAGTTCTAAACCACTGTCTTCAGTAAAAGTCGCAATTCTAGAAACAAGCCCTGCCCTTGCTCCAAAAGAAGCTCTGATATTTTCTAAAATATACTTTTGAGCCTTTTTTTCAAGCTGAATGTAGCATCCTTTTGGCACAGAAATAAAACCATCTTTAAGCTCTTTTTGAAAACCTTTTGTAGAATTAGAAAGCAGCGCTGAAAATTTATCTTCAAAATTATATTTTTTATTTGCCTGACCTATAAAATCAAGCACCGTAAGACACTCCTTATTTTCAGAAAGACGAAGCCCTCTTCCAAGCTGTTGCAAAAATACTGTAAGCGACTCTGTTGGTCTCAAAAACAAGACTGTATTAATTTCAGGAATATCCACACCTTCGTTATAAAGGTCAACGACAAATATAAACCTCACCCTACCACTAACAAGATTTTGCTTAGCCGCTTTTCTTTCTTCATCCTTAGAATTTCCTGTCAAAAACATTGCACTTATACCATTTTTATTAAAATAATGAGCCATAAATTCCGCATGTTCCACAGATACGCAAAAACCAAGTCCCTTTACATCATCAATATCCGTTACATATTTTAAAATAGAAGAAATCACCATATCCGCACGACGATTGGCTACTATACCGCTCATTGTATATATATTAGAAAGCTCCCCTTTATCATAACCCCCACGAACCCATTTAAGCTCATCCAAATCTACATTGTCAGTCACTCCAAAATATTGAAACGGACAAAGCAGTTTTCTGTCAATTGCTTCAGGAAGTCTAATTTCAGCTGCAATCCTATTATTGAAATACTCTAATATACTCTTACCATCCATACGCTCTGGAGTAGCTGTAAGTCCTAAAAGAAGCTTTGGTTTATAATATGTAAGCAGTTTTTGATAAGTAGGTGCTGCGGCATGATGGAATTCATCAGCCTGTGT
>JBOFWC010000322.1:0-5395 GCA_051653405.1 Proteocatella sp.
ATATACGATTGCAAGTGATAATACAAATATACAAATGCTATAATATACAATTTGCAACATATAAATATTTGGATATCTCCCATATATGGCAAATATTATGATTATAAATCCTACGAACACTAAATGTATAAACATAGAGGATATTATTTTTACAATTGGCAGTATACTTATTTTAAAAACCACCTTTTTTACAAGATAGCTATATTCTATAAAACTATTTGTCGCATTTACAATTGCATCTGAAAAGAAAAACCACGGAATCAGTCCCGCTGTAAACCATAGTATAAATGGTACGTTTGGAATTGGTGCTCCTGCTTTTAATCCAAATTCAAATACAAACCAATATATTAAAATAGTTACTACTGGATTTATAAATGCCCAAAAAATACCTAAATAAGACCCTGCATATTTTGTTTTAAAATCATTTTTTGCTAAATTCCATACTAATGTTTTATTTTCGTAAATTTCTTTAATTATAGAAAATACAGGCTTTCGCTTTTTCCCTAAAATTAAAATCACTAAATTTATAAATATTAAACATAGTATTTTTACAAATAAATTTATCTTTTGAGAGTACACATCTACCAACTCATTTATTTCTTTGTTTACATCTATTACTACAAAGGAGTCATTCCCTGATTTTTTTATAGTTAATGAATTATCTGATTGTATAATTTTATTTATATCATTAGTAATTTCTGCCTTTTCTACTTTTTCTAATATGTCTATCTGTCTATTGAAATATTTAAAATTAGCAGATAATAGCATTGTATCTTCTTTTAAATCTCCAAAATCTATTCTTAGATTTTGTGTTCCTTCTGGAATTAAAAATTCAAATGTTTGAATTTCATTAAGACTGCTATATATTTGTTTTTGTGATTTTTCTTCATTCCAATTTGTGTTTTCATCATAAAATACCTGTACATTGTCTTCGACCGATGATAAAAGAGTTAATTCTAATTTTTTATTAAAATTAACCTCTGCATATTTTATTACAAATAGATTTAATACTATAGTTAAAATTAGAAAAAATGTTACTTTTAAAAATCTTTTTTTTAGCATAACTCACTCTCTTTTAATTCATTAATATAGTTTTCTAATGCTTTTTCCCAAATTGGCATTCTATTAAAACCATTTTCTTCAAGCTTATCTTTTGATAATCTAGAGTTTTTAGGTCTTTGTGCTCTAGTTGGATATTCTTCTGTAGTTATATAATTTACTTTTGTATTATATCCTGCTACCCTAAATATCTCTTCTGCAAATTCTGCCCAAGAACAAAATCCTTCATTTGTCGCATGATATATTCCATATTTTTCAGTATCTATCATATCGCATAAAAGCTGTGCTAAATCAGCGGTATATGTTGGGCTTCCGATTTGATCTGATACCACATTTATCTCAGATTTGTCTTTACCTATCCTAAGCATTGTTTTTACAAAGTTATTTCCATTTATCCCAAAAACCCATGAAATTCTTACTATAAAATATTTATCTAAAAGCTCTTTGACTTTGTTTTCACCTTCAAGTTTGGTTTTTCCATATACTCCTAATGGATTTGTTTCATCGTCTACTTCATATACATTTTCCCCAGTTCCTGGAAATACATAATCTGTTGATATATACATTAATTTTATGTCTTGCGCTTTACATATTCTAGCAACATTCTCAGTGCCTTTAACATTTACTTCATAACACTTATCAGCTTCATCTTCTGCTTTATCAACTGCGGTATATGCCCCACAATGAATTATAGCAGTAGGCTTTACTTCTTTTATAAATTTATCTGACATTTCAAAGTCAGTTACATCAAGTTCTTTTCTTGTAGTTCCTATATATTCTACTCCTCTAGCTTTTAGGACTTTACAAACGTCATATCCTAACTGTCCTCCAAGACCTGTTACTAGTATTTTCATCTTAATCACTATTCCTTTTCATGAATTTTATTATTAATTTTATAATAAAATTTGGCAATAAAATCATTGCTATTTCAAAATATGCTTCTTTTTTGCATAAATTTCTATATCTATATATGCCTAACAAGTTTTTTTCTTTCCTAGCTTTGCAAAACTGAATTACTTCTTCAGATATGTTCACTTTATTTTCTAAATGTCCTATTCGACTTAAACATGACCATAATCTATTTTCATAATAAGATTTTTTATCAAATATATTATCTAATATTCCCGTTTGATTTTTATCATGTTGCCTATATCTAACTAATGTTTGATTTGAAAATTTAATTTCACCACTGTATGCTGCAAATATAGCTATCCACTGGTCACATATTGTACTATTATGAAACGGTATCGACTTCTTTGCTACGCTAGATTTAACTAACATTGAGCAACCAGCAATACAGTTAGAAAATATAAACTTATCTCCTAAATTATTTCCTTCTAAATATTCTAATCTTGGTCTTATTGTTTTTAGGCTAGCTGCTAAAATATTAGATTTTTCATCTATTATTTTCATATCACTATATACAAGTTCACTATCATTATTTCTAATTTGTTTTACCAATGTTTCAATTTTAGATTTTTCCCATATATCGTCTTGATCACAATATGCAATATACTCTCCATTTGCCATTTGAGTAAGTTTCTCAAATGTATTATTTGAACCTTCATTTTTTAATTTTGTGAGAAATTTAAAATCAAACTCAGTTATACATTCTTCTATGCAACTCTTAATATCCTCTATAAAAACAGAGTTAGAGCAATCATCCATAATGAGCAATTCTATATTCCTATAGGTTTGCTCATTTATAGATATCAATTGCTCTTTAAGCCATTCTAAATTAGGATTATATAATGCTAGCACTATTGAAACCAGTGATTTATTATCTTCCTTCATACATTCTTTCATAGTATCCTTGGTATTCTCCATTTATTATATTTTCCCACCAAGTTCTGTTTTCTAAATACCACTTTATAGTCTGCTTTATTCCGTCTTCAAACTTAGTTTTTGGCAGCCAACCTAGTTCTGTGTGTATTTTTGTTGGATCTATTGCATAACGCATATCATGTCCTGCTCTATCTGTAATATAAGTTATAAGGTCTTCTGATTTTCCAAGCTCATGTATTATCGTTTTTACTACTTCTAGGTTTGTTTTTTCATTGTGGCCACCTATATTGTACACCTCACCCACTCTTCCATTGTGGATTATAAGGTCTATCGCTGAGCAATGGTCTTCTACATATAACCAATCTCTAACATTTTCACCTTTTCCATAAACTGGAAGACTTTTATCATTTAGCACATTTGCTATCATAAGTGGTATAAGCTTTTCTGGGAAATGATATGGACCATAGTTGTTTGAACATCTTGAAATAGTAACTGGCATCTTGAATGTTCTGTGGTATGCCTGTACTAATAGGTCTGACGATGCTTTTGAGGCTGAGTATGGGCTTGATGTGTGAATTGGGGTTTCTTCTGTAAAGAATAAGTCTGGTCTATCAAGTGGTAAATCTCCGTACACTTCATCTGTGGATACTTGGTGATATCTATCTATTCCATATTTTCTGCACGCATCCAAAAGTACCTGTGTTCCCATTATATTGGTTTCTAAAAATATTGCTGGATTCTCTATTGATCTATCTACATGACTTTCTGCCGCAAAATTTACTACCATATTGGGTTTTTCTTGCTCAAATATTTCATATATTGCATTTCTATCTGCTATATCAGCTTTTACAAATTTGAATTTTGGATTTTTTAGTGCTGTTTCAAGCGTTTCTAAATTCCCTGCATAAGTAAGGGCATCTACACAAAGTATTTCATATTCTGGATATTTATCTAGCATATAGTATACAAAATTTGCACCTATAAAGCCTGCTCCACCAGTAACTAATATTTTCATTTTTATATCTCCTTAAACTAGGTCTGTTTTAATATTTGTAATTACAATCACTTTCTTTTAATAATGGGGCATTTTTATCTTTATCTGATAGTATTGGATTTTCTATTCCCCAATCTATGTTTATGTCCGCATCATTCCATCTTATACTTCTATCACTATCGTAATTATAATAGTTATCTGTCTTATACACAAATTCTACATCTTCTGTAAGTGTTAAAAATCCATGCCCAAAGCCTCTTGGTATGAAAAGCTGTTTTTTGTTTTCTGCAGATAATTCTACCGATTCCCACTGCAAATATGTCGGCGATCCTTTTCTTAAATCCACTGCTATATCAAGTACAGCCCCTCGTATACATCTTACTAATTTTGCCTGTGAATGCTCTCCATTTTGGAAATGAATTCCTCTTAATATCCCTTTTTCTTTGGAATATGAATGGTTATCCTGCACAAAATCCACTGCTATTTCCGGAGTCTTTATTGCTGAGTATGTCTCCATAAACCATCCTCTTTCGTCTCCAAAAACTTTAGGTTCTATTATATATACTCCTTCGAGTTTAGTTTTTATCAGATTCATGATTTCTCCTCAAGATGTACTTTTATTTTAATATTTTTATATACGCTTTTATTTAATACATAACTTTATTTTCTGATACTTGTTTTAAATACTGGCCATATGTGCTTTTACCATATGCTTCAGCGCTTTGTATCAATGTATCTCTATCTATCCAGCCATTACGGTACGATATTTCTTCAAGGCATGCTATCTTAAGCCCCTGTCTCGTTTCTATAACTTTTACATAGTCTCCAGCTTCTGTAAGACTATCTACAGTCCCTGTATCTAGCCAGCCGTAACCTCTACCTAATGTAATTACATCTAGTTTATCGTTTTCTAGATATATTCTATTTAAATCTGTAATTTCAAGTTCACCTCTTTTTGAAGGTTTAAGTGATTTTGCATATTCGCAAACTTTCTTGTCATAGAAATACAGTCCTGTTACGGCATAATTTGACTTTGGATATTCTGGTTTTTCTTCCAAAGATACCGCTTTTCCATTCTCATCAAATTCTACTACTCCAAAACGCTCTGGATCGTTTACATAATATCCAAACACTGTTGCTCTGCCTTCATTTTCAAAGGCTTTTTTAAGCTGAATTGTAAGGCCGTTTCCATGGAATATATTGTCACCTAATATCATTGCACATGAATCGTCTCCAATAAATTCTTCTCCTATTATAAAGGCTTGTGCAAGTCCATCTGGTGATGGTTGTTCTTTATATGAAAGATTTATTCCATATCTTGAGCCATCGCCTAAAAGTTTTTCAAAGTTTGGAAGATCTTGTGGTGTAGATATTATAAGGATATCTTTTATACCTGCAAGCATAAGTGTTGATAATGGATAATATATCATAGGTTTGTCATATATTGGTAAAAGCTGTTTTGATACTACCATTGTAAGCGGATATAGTCTTGTGCCGCTTCCTCCTGCTAAAATTATTCCCTTCATTTTATAACTCCTTCTATTTATGTAATCTAAA
>JBOFWC010000323.1:0-4046 GCA_051653405.1 Proteocatella sp.
CACCAACAAATCGATTATGCAGTTTGTAACCTTGATTATTAATTATTTTGGTAAAGATGTGAGAGGTGTTTTTTATGTTAACAATTGTAATAACAGATAATAATTCAAGAGTGAAATTTGTTGCTGGCAATCCTGAAAAACTACAAAATGACGTTGTTGAAGGAACGAGTATTCCTGAAGTTCTGCGTAAGTATGCAGATGATATTGAAAAGTTGGAAGGCACTGACATAAATTAAGTCGAATAAAGAAATATAAAAATATAAAAATATAAACTTGAGGAGGGCTATTGCCATGAAGAAAAAAATTTGGAAATACACAGATGGTGAAATGGAAGATTTGGCAGGAGCAGCTGCAAAAGAAGAAATTGCTAAAACTCACGCTGCAGGTCGGCCAAGTACCCATGGCGATGAAAAAGGAGTGTATCATTTGTTTCCAGACGGTCATAAAGAATATATCAAAATATATTGAGATTAAATTAACTAGCTGCACAGAATTATCTGTGTAGCTAGTGGGAAAAAGATGAGTAGCTAGTGTGGATGGTGTGTGTAAAAAGATGCCCATTATGGGCATGCTAGGGGGATGGAGGTTCATGGATTTTGAATCAAGGAAGCAAGTTTTTAGTACAAGATTTAAAGAGTTAAGACTGCAAAACAGTATGGGTGTGGAAGAACTGTCAAAACATTTGGGCCTTAAAAGTAGAGGTTCTATATATGATTTTGAAAGCGGTAGAACAGCCCCTTCAATGGAAGTCTTGATAAAAATGACAGAGGTATTTCAGGTTTCTGCAGACTATTTACTAGGGATAAATAGCCATGAAAAAGATTTCCATACTTATTTAAAAGGATTATCTAATAGTATTCAAACGTGGTGGGAAGAAGACTTAAATATAGGATATGTAGAAAATATTTCTTTTTCAAAATACGGCGAAATTACTGTGGATTTTACTTTTTGCCTAACACCAAATACAAAAATAAAGACTCGTACAGAATGGGATATTTATCCATATGTTGATTCAAATGGGTTTGAATATTTAATTGATAGTCCCTACAATAAGAAAAAAATCCATGCCCTTATTTTAGAAAAATTTCCTTCGGCACATATTAAAAAAATTAATATTCAATATCATAATGAACAGAACGATTATTTTATTTTTAACTTTTTGATATGCATTGAAGATTACAAAGATATAGTCGTGAATACAATATTGGCTGATTAACATGATTTCAAAAGAGCCGTATGTTATAATATTATTAGGCATCAATTAAGGAAGGGAGGGCTTATTATGGCAAGTGAAATATTACTAAGTGATTGGATAAATGATGTAAAAGAGCGTACAAAAAAAATAACATGCATGAGACGGCCTAAACGTCCTTTCAGAAGTATTGATTCAAGATCACCAGAAGAATCAGATGCTTTAGGAAATGCTGTAATTTTAAACTGGAATAATGCTCTTAAAAGTGGAGCTTTAGTTAAAGAAGCAGATGGGAGTTATCGGATATGTACCCAAAAGAGAAGGTAACTGAAATCTTACAGAATCCAAATAAAGACGATTTCGTAAAGCGTTTGGAAGTTGCCAGTTTAATATCACAAAACCTTGCGGAAATGGGGACTACTTCGGTTGTTGTCGGAGGTTCTGCTGTTGAATTTTACACATGGGCAACCTATGCCACGCAAGATATAGATTTTATAGTAACGGATCCAACACATGTTAAGAAATGCATGGAACAGCTTGGATTTAAAAATAATGGAGCCGTATGGAGCTTTCCAGAGACGGATCTGATTGTCGAATTCCCGGCAGGACCACTAGATGGTAGGTTTGATAAAATACAGCCGGTAAAAACGTCTGTAGGCACTTTAGATATCATAGGAATAGAAGATATCATTATTGATCGGAGTGCTCGTAAACAATATTGGGGCGATGCGGACGAATGGGCTAAATATATGGTCATGGCACATCATGATATACTTGACTGGGATTATTTAAAAGAACGAGCAAAAGATGCTAGCTGCTTAGAAACTATCATGCACTTGAAAAAAATCTATAAAAAAAATATAGGTGATATTAGTGCAGATAATCCCAAAAGAAAACAGGCCGTAAAATCAGCCTCATATCAAGAATATATATCTGAAATTAAATCGTTTAAAAAAGGTCCATCTAGTAAATTATCTTCCGATAGAGAACTTTATATGGCTTATGCAAAGCCATTCATTCCAAAGGATGAGGAATGGGTGTCAGGCATAGATGAACAAATCATACAAGCTATGCTAAAGGATAATATCGATATTTATAAGGTTAAAAGAAGTTTAATGCATAGTCCTGCTTTCATAAAATTAGATAAATCGCAAAAAATGGTAAAAGGAAAAGAGCTTTGGAAAAAGGCTCAAAAAAATCCAGAAATTAAAAAGTTGTTACAACAAGTGATTGAACGATAATTTGCATAAGATAAAAGCCGACACAATTATGTGTCGGCTGCTTTTTTTATTATGATTTTCTCGCCATCAAAGGTAACAGAGACATTTCGGCTGTCGGGTGTGATGCCCATGGACTGCGCCCATGCAGAAGGTATGGCCATTTTATAGCCAATAGAATTTTTACTGGCATTGCCACCAGGGCGAGAAATTGTAAATTTAAGTTGTCTTATTTCCATTTTTAAACTCCTTTTTGATTTTATCGACTTTTTCAGTTTCATTTTTGGCAATTAGTTCTCGTTGTGCGTTATAGTATAGTGTGTTTTGTGCTTTTTATGAAAGCAAATAAAGGCGATCATCACATGGATTAATTTCTATGATCTAAGATTTTTCAAAATAGATTCTAGACTTCCATTTGGAAATGATGGACTACCATCTTTTTTTAATAAGCCAGTATCAGCTCTACTGAATATAGACTGCAAAACAATAGCACGTTCTTCGTCTTTTACTCCTTCATCTTTGAGTAATGACAAATACACATGGGTTAATTGATATCGTTCATAAGCATCTCTGGATAGGTGATAGGCACTTGTAGATAATGTAACTAAAAGCCGTATGATGTAAATTCCAATTGATGCAATTAATGCGAAAATTATTGTAGCTTTTACACTATTTAAACCGTATTCTTCAAATAATGCTGATGGTGCATAATACAGAAGACATGCTAGAAATATTATAAAGATAATACTTGCCCCCACAGCCCAGTGCTTCCATTTTTCTCCACGCCCTAAATAGTCTTTATGCATGTTTTTCCAATAATGAGCAGGGGCTTCAAGACGAAGTTTTTCTGTATATAGCTTTTCAAGATCATTAATTCTTTGGGTTGATATATCTACCAGACTATCAATTTTATTTTTAAAATCCGTATGTTCTGTAGCCATTATTTCTTTTACAATATTATAATCTTTATCCACTTGTTCTTTTTTTGAATAAAATTCTGTACTTAAACTTTCTAACTTATTAAAAGACTCTTGATATAATTCATCAAAAGATTTCCTTTCTGATTGCGCCAGTAAATTGATTTTATTTTCAAATTGATAAGCATCTAACGTACCTTTAAAATTATATACATTTGATATTTGTAATGAATTTGCAAATAAAAAGCCGTATGCTCCATTAGCTTCATGTGGATTATTAGAGTAAAGATCTTTTAAAAATTTAGCCGTTGGTGTTGATGAAAAAATACATGGATCACTATTAATAGAGGCATTTCGGACTATCCTTTGTAAATGATTGTTTAACTCAGATAAATTCATTTCATTCGTATTATTTATATGTCGAAAGCCGTTTATATCGCTTTCTATACTTCGAAAGTGGTCTGCAATTCGCCTAATGTGACCATCTGTACACGGAGCCCAAAAAGCAAGTTCCTTGGATAAGAAGAAAAAGAAATCTTCAATTGTATTAAATGTCTTTTTATTTTTACTAGGGAATAATGGAATACTTAATTTCATTTGTTTAAATATTTCTTCAATCTCAAGATTCATAAATAACGACCTTTCATAATTATTTTTCCTCAGTTTTAGCAATGAGTTCTCGGTTAATACTACAATTAACAGTCTTTTTCCCACGAGAGT
>JBOFWC010000324.1:0-3447 GCA_051653405.1 Proteocatella sp.
AGTAAGGCTTTAGGAGTTAAAAGCAATTAACACCGAGTCCGCACCGCTTGCACGATACGGAGGGCTTTCTGTTAAAAATTTATACTGCTATACATTTGTATAGGTTTGTTTAAATTTGTTGTAACAGTTTCGTTACCCATTTACTTATAGCTTTATCACTTATATTCATCGTATCCGCAAGCTGTTTTTGAGTCATTGCTTTTTCTTTTCTTAGCTTATATATAAGCTGTCCTATTTTTTTGCAATCCATGATAATCACCTCAGTTATAAGTTTAGTCCATAAGCTAAATTATATCAATAAACGAACCGTAGAGCTTCTATTTTACTACTTTAAAATTCAATTTCCATCTCTGTACATGGCCATATTTCATCCCCAATATTGTAGAGTTCTTTTTTCTCAGGGATTATCTTAAATCCTACTGAAGAGTAACAATTATATGCTGAATCATTATTATCAAATACGCCAAGCGTAACCCTCTTAACCTTTAATATTTTTTCAGAATAGGTCAATGCTAGCTTAAGCATTTCTTTTCCATAGCCTTTCCCCCGCTTTGAATCATCTACTATTATAAATCCAAACCTAATTGTATCTTTATTAGCATCTGGAAATCTCATAATCATATGCCCTACAACGTTATCTTCTTCAAATGCCGTCATGGCCCAAAATGTATCTAAATTTTCAAATTTTCCATAGTGTTCATTCAAACTTTCAGCAGTCACTGGGTAAGTTTTTATCATTTCTGCCCCCCACTGCCTAAATACATATTCGCTTTTTATCCAAGATGCAATAGAAGCTGCATCACATGATTTGTATGGTCTTAGTCTAATCATAATTAAACCTCCTCACTATGAATTAAATATAGCTTTAAACACACTCTGCATTTCACTTATCCACTTATTATTTTCTCTATCATAAAATTTAGTATCCGAGTTCACTGCAAAAGGAATTTTTGCACTTAAAAGCTGCTGCGTCATATATTTTGCAAATACTACCTGTTCTTTTACCGAATAATCATTTTCATCATTATAATTTCCAGGCATCCAAGCCCCTACCCATGTAGGAATACCTGTTTCCTTCTGCCATTTTAGAGCATATTCTATTTTTTCTTTTATAAGCTGTTTTTCTTTTTCAGTCCCTGTAGTCCATAATTTTCTTTCATTGGTCTTACTTGGTCCAGCTGCATAAAAATGCCACTCTGCCATCAAGTATCCATTGTGCTTAGTTGGAATTTTTAGTTCGCTTAAATATTGTGAATCTGATCTGAGTCTAGGTGATATCATTATAATTCTTTCAGGATTAGTTTTTCTTATTTCAGTTACCAGTCTCTCATATATTTCATTTAATTTCTCAGGCTTATCATTTAATGCATCCGTCGCCTCTATAAGCAGATCAAATGATAATAGTGGCGAATAATCTTGATATCTTTGCGCAACTGTAGTCCACCAGTCTATTACTTCTTTAATATTTTTTTCATTAGGATTATTTTTAAATTCATCAGCTTGATAAGCTATCACTGGAATAATCCCATTTTCTATACAGTCTTTTATTTGTTCATCTAGCCCTTTAAGTAACGTTTCATCCGCCTTATCTGCTATACGTATACGAACATGAGAAACCCCTGCTTTTTTGAAATCTTTTACTGCTTGCTCATTGTAATATTTTCTTCCATCTTTAGTTTTTGACCAATCAACATCTACGCCTCGTCCAAGTTTCTCTGCATAATCCCAAGGCTTTATAGCACTTAAAGGCTTATCCTCATCTTTGTTTGTTTCTTTATTTAGTTCTTTACTCGGGGCTTTGTTTACAGTGTTATCATAGGTTAAATTTCCCGAATTTATTTCAATAGCTTGCAGATTTTGATTCCATTCGCTGGAAAATTTTATTTTTTCGCTCAAATCTCTTAGCTTGAAATAATTATTCCCATCAATATTAAAAGCTGCTAATACGATGTTTTCTCCATCTAATAAAATATTTGATAATTTAAAATAAGCATTTTTTGTCTTATTTCCTCCATTTGATAATGTCATGTCCGACCCATAAGTTTTTCCCGTAGTTATTGCAAGTTGTTGATTTTTTTCATCCCAAGATACATCAAATTGGCGCTCTGTGTTATTTAGCATTATAGCCACATCTCGAAGCTTAAAATAATTATTACCATTTATATTGTATGCATCTACGTTTACCGCTTGTCCATTTACTAATAGTTTTGATTCATTTTTTTGCGCACTAATGCTAGTATCTGCATAAGATATATTTCCAAGCATTGATGTAATAATAAAAATCAAGCTCAAAACAATACTTATTTTTTTCTTTTTCATATAAATACCTCCAATTCATTATACAATTTCAATATCTTTTGCTAAAAAAATAGCGGCTTAGCTTTATTCTTGCTCTAAAATTTCTTTTTGAAGCTTCTTGCTAAGAGAGTTCAGCACAAGTTCATATGACATATCTATCATTTCTTTTAATATTTCATCAGGAACATTGCCTTCTAAGTATACTGAATTCCAATGTTCCTTATTCATATAATATCCGGGTATTATATGCTCATACTGTTCTCTCAAAGCTTTTCCAAATTCAGGGTTGCATTTTAAAGTTATTATAGCTTCCCCATTTTTATCTCCACCTTTTAAAGCAAACATTTTTCCCTTGATAAGATATCTCATTGCGTCCCATTCGATTTTAAAATCTTTTTCTGCACATTTTTTAGATAGACAGTATTCATCAAGCCATTCATACTTCATATTAAAATCCTCCTGTTTAAATTACGAATCTATATACAATATAACCTAAAAAAGCAAGAAAACAAAGCCCATATATACTTCCAAATATAATCGTAAATTTGTTGGCATAAGATTCTCTTTCCCTATACTCTTCTCTACTAACCTTTTCTCTTGGATAAAGTCCAATAATTCCTGAAATAAGCATCATGTTTATCATTATAAGCAGCGTATCAAGCCTTATCAGACTTGGTGGAATTTCAAAAAACTTAACTTTTAAAACCGATGTAATTATTAACCCTATCCCTAATACCGTAGATAAATTACATATTATATTAAGTATTTTTTTGTTCTTAACTCTAAATGATATTACAAAACCTTTTTTGTATAAATAGTCAAATCCTAAATACACTATACACAAAATATTTATAAGCAGCAATATACTCTGTGTATCAATTGCTATGCTTCCGCTTAAAGCTTTATAAAGTACATAGCTCATAGCTGCTATCACCGTAACTATATTTGATATCTTTAAGGCATAACTTTGTGCTTTTTCTTCTAATTCATCTTTTTGAATCATTATAGAAATAAGGTATACAGATAATAGCATCACTGATAACAACAAATGCAGTGAAAAATACAGTTCTTTTATATCACTCATAATCATTTTCCTCCAAAATACTGAACACATAATCTACAGTAGTCCCAAAATAGTTTGCGATTGCA
>JBOFWC010000325.1:0-27552 GCA_051653405.1 Proteocatella sp.
GTAAAATACTCAAAAGAAAGAGTACAGTTTGGAAAATCACTTTCAAAATTCCAAGATATTCAGTTCAAACTAGCTAACATGGAAACAAAAATATGTGCAGTTAGAGCACTTCTTTATAAAACAGCAGAAATGAAAGAAAATGGATTACCAATAAGCAAAGAGTCAGCAATGTGTAAATACATGGCAGCAGAAGTAGCTAACGAAGTAGCTTATGATGCACTTCAAATCCACGGTGGATACGGATTCATAAAAGACTATGCAATCGAAAGAATCTATAGAGATGCAAGAATAATGTCAATCTACGAAGGAACATCTCAAGTACAACAAATGGTAATAGCAGGAAGTTTATTGAAATAAGAAATTTGGAGGAATTTAGAACATGAAGATTATTGTTTGCGTAAAGCAAGTACCAGATACAACAGAAGTTAAGATAAATAAAGAGACTGGAACTCTTATAAGAGATGGAGTTCCAAGTATATTAAATCCAGATGATGCTAATGCACTTGAAGAGGCATTAAGATTAAAAGATACTAATAAAGATGTACATGTAACAGTAGTAAGTATGGGACCACCTCAAGCAGAAGAAATGCTAAGAGAGTGTCTATCAATGGGAGCTGATGAAGCGGTACTTTTAAGTGATAGAGCATTTGGAGGATCAGACACTTGGTCAACATCAAACGCTATAGCATCAGGAATCAAAACTCTTGGAGAGTATGACATAATATTTGCAGGAAGACAAGCAATCGACGGAGATACAGCGCAAGTTGGACCACAGATAGCAGAAAAACTTGATATACCACAAGTAACTTATGTACAAAGCTTTGAAATGCAAGGCAAAGACGTTATAGTAAAAAGACAATTAGAAGATGGACATGAAATGATAAAAGTTAAAACTCCAGTACTATTAACTGCAGTTAAAGAATTAAATGAGCCAAGATACATGGCATTAGATAAAATATTTGATTCATTCAAAAAAGAAATAAAAGTACTTGGAATAAATGATTTAGATATAACTACAGAAGATGTTGGACTAAAAGCATCTCCAACAAGAGTATTCCGTTCATTTACACCAGATATGAAAACAGCTGGAATAATGATAGAAAAAGCTCCGAAAGAAGCAGCAATTGAACTTATCGGACACTTAAAAAGCAAACACTTTATATAAATAATAGATAGAACAAGGAGATTAGTATGGGAAAGCAAGATATAAATCAATACAAAAATATTTGGGTTTTTGCAGAGCAACGTCATGGTAAATTAATGTCTGTAGCTATAGAGCTTGTAGGAGAAGGTAGAAAACTTGCAGCTGCTAGAGGAGTAGAATTAAATGCAATCCTACTTGGACACAATGTAGAAGATATGGCAAAAGAGCTTATCTCTTACGGAGTACAAAATGTATACACTGCAGATCATGAACTTTTAAAGAACTACACAACTGATGGATACACTAAAGTAATATCAGATGCAATAAATGAAATTAAGCCAGAGATAATGATGATAGGAGCTACTCATATAGGAAGAGACTTAGCACCAAGAGTAGCATCAAGAGTAGATACAGGACTTACAGCAGACTGTACAAAATTAGAAATAGATGAAGAAGATGGAAAAATCCAACAAACAAGACCGGCATTTGGTGGAAACATAATGGCTACAATCGTTTGTCCAGAGAATAGACCACAGATGTCAACTGTAAGACCAGGAGTTATGGACAAAGCAGATCAAGATATGTCAAGAACAGGAAATATAGTTCCACTTAACTTCTCAATAAGCAAAGACGAGATAAGAACAGAAATTTTAGAAATAGTTAAGAGTGATAAAGAAGTAGTATCACTAGTTGATGCAAACTTTATAATATCAGGAGGTCTTGGACTTAAATCAGCTGAAGGTTTTGATCTTCTAAAACAATTAGCAGAAAAACTTGATGGAGTTATAGGATCTTCAAGAGCAGCTGTTGATAAAGGATGGATAGACCATTCTCATCAGGTTGGACAAACAGGAGTTACAGTAAAACCAAATATTTATATAGCTTGTGGTATCTCAGGCGCTATTCAGCATTTAGCTGGTATGAACCAATCAGATATAATAGTAGCTATAAATAAAGATCCAAATGCACCAATATTCTCAGTAGCAGACTATGGTATAGTAGGAGACTTATTTGAAGTAGTTCCACAAATAATAGAGCAATTAGATGCAGTAAAATAGTAGACATAATATACAAACCGACTTAGTTAGAGTTTTAAATAGCTTTCCAAACTTGCAATTTCTATATCGATCTAGAGTAAGATAGTAGGAATTGCAAGTTTTAACGGGAAGTTAAAAGTAATTATTTATAAATAGTAAATAGAGGGTTTATATATTTGTTTTTGTTAAAAAAACAACATTCTATTAGCAATCATTATAATAAGACAAAAATAAAATAATATAAAAATTGAAAGGTTAAGGTGGGAGATATGAAAATACTTATTTACGGAGTTAGAGATTATGAAGAGAACGCTATGAAGGAATGTTTAGCACAAATAGGTATGAATGCTGACATGATTTCAGAAGACCTTACTGAAGCTAGTTTATCAAAAGCTAAGGGATATGACGGAATATCTATTCAACAAGTTGGAGAAGTTAAGGCAGAGCATATGTTTGAAGCTCTAAAAGAGTATGGGGTGAAAGTAATTTCGTCAAGAACAGCAGGAGTTGACATGATTAACTTGGAAGCTGCGAAAAAAAATGGTATAATAGTAACCAATGTACCTAGATATTCTCCAAATGCAATAGCCGAATTAGCAGTTTCACATACACTTACACTTTTAAGAAAATGCAGTCAGGTAGATCTTAGAATGAAGAAAAACGATTTCCGTTGGAAAGGTGATCTTCTAGGAAGAGAAATCAGAAGCCTTACAGTAGGAGTTATAGGAACTGGAAAAATAGGAGTAACTTCAGCGAAACTATTCAAAGGATTCGGTGCAAACGTAATTGGTTACGATCTTTATAAATCAAAAGAGGCAGAAGAAGTGCTAACATATAAAGAAACATTAGAAGACCTTTTAAAGGAAGCTGATGTAGTTAGTTTACACACGCCATCATTAGACTCTACAAGATATATGATAAATAAAGACACGCTAAAACTTATGAAAAATAGTGCTCTATTAATAAATACAAGCAGAGGTGATGTAATAAAAACAGAAGACTTGATAGAAGCATTAAAAAATGGAGAAATAGCAGGAGCTGGTCTAGATACATTAGAAAATGAAGGCATCTTCATAAATAAGACAGTAACTTCTGAAACTATAGAAGGTACTCCAGTCGATATTCTTCAAAATATGAAAAATGTTGTAGTAACACCTCACCTAGGATTTTTCACAGAAACTGCAATTGAAAACATCGTAAGCAAAGCACTTGAAAATATCACTGAAGTGGTAACTACAGGAGACTGTCAGTGTAGAGTAAACTGATAAAAATTAAAATGCCATAATGGCAAGGAGGAACGAGCTTGAATAAGAAACATACTGATGTTATAGTTGTAGGATTTGCATTATTTGCAATGTTTTTTGGGGCAGGAAACCTAATATTCCCGCCATACTTAGGGGTTATAGCTGGAGATAATTGGACGCTAGCTATGTTAGGATTTTTGGTTACTGGAATAGGACTTCCACTTATGGGTATAGTTGCAGTTGCAACTTCAGGAACATCTATAAACGATTTAGCTGATAAAGTACATCCTAAATTTGGACCAATTTTAGGTTCTGTAATAATGATAATAATAGGACCATTATTTGCAATACCTCGTACAGCAGCAACTACATTTGAAATTGCAATGAGACCAATACTACCAGATGCAAATAACTTAGTATTTATACTTATATTCTTTGCAATAACTCTTTATTTTGCTATAAAACCAGCAAGTGTAGTTGACAACATAGGGAAAATACTTACACCAGTACTTCTTGTAGTATTGCTTATAATAATTGCAAAAGGAGTAATTACTCCAGTAGGAGATATGGCAACTATAGCAGAACCAGCTAAATTCTCAAGAGGATTTACTGAGGGTTATCAAACGATGGACGCTTTGGGTTCAGTAATTTTAGCGGGAATAGTAATAAACTCAATAATAGCTAAAGGATATACTGAAAAATCTCAAACAGTAAGTATGGCGATAAAAGCAGGGGTTATAGCGGCAGCAGGATTAGCAGTAGTTTATGTTGGACTTATGTATGTTGGGGCAGGGATGTCATCTACTTTTGACGGAACTGTAGAAAGAACAACACTTATAATAACAATAACAGAAACACTTCTAGGTGGAGTAGGTAAATATGCACTTGGAATAACTGTTGGACTAGCATGTCTTACAACAGCAATAGGACTTACATCAGCAGCTGGGGACTTCTTTAGCGGAATAACAAAAGGAAAATTATCTTATAAAATGGTTACAATAATAACTGTAGTAATGTCTGCAATTATTGCAAGTATGGGAGTTGAAAAAATAATAGCATTCTCAGTACCAATACTATGCCTATCGTATCCAGTAGTAATAGTGCTAATCGTAATGTCAGTAACATTGGGCAGAGTAATAAAATCAAGAGCACCATTTGCAGGAGCAGTATTTGGAGCATTTGCAGTAAGTTTTGTAGACTTTATGATAGGAATGGGAGCACAATCTCCAATACTATTATCAATTCAATCATCAATGCCTTTAGCATCAGCTGGTTTTGGTTGGATAATACCATCAGTTGCGTTAGCTATAATATTCGCAATATTTGATAAAATGCGTCAAAAACAAACAGCAAGCGACAACGCATAATATAACAATAAAACTCATATATAAAAATTAAAGGAGAAAATGACATGGCAGTAGAATTCGCTAGTATAATGGGTAAATTAGGAGCTTCAGAAATTCGTGAATTACTAAAATTGACAGCAAGAAAAGAAGTTATATCATTTGCAGGAGGACTTCCAGCACCAGAATTATTCCCAGTTGAAGAATTCATGGAAGCTTCAAAAAGAGTTATGCTTGAAAACGGAAGAGATGCTCTTCAGTATTCAACTACAGAAGGATTCCCTCAACTTAGAGAGCAAATAGCAGAGAGAATGAACAGAAAACTAAAAACAACTGTAGGCGCTGATGATATACTTGTAACAAATGGTTCTCAGCAAGGTTTAGATTTCTCTGGAAAAGTATTTTTAAATCCAGGAGATATAGTTATATGCGAAAGCCCTTCTTACTTAGGCGCAATCAATGCATTCAAATCATATGATCCAAAATTCATAGAAGCACCAACTGATGAAAATGGAATGATAATGGAAGAACTTGAAAAAATATTAGCTGAAAACAAAAACGTAAAAATGATTTATGTAATTCCAGATTTCCAAAATCCAACAGGAAGAACATGGCCTCTTGAAAGAAGAAAGAAATTCATGGAAATAATCAACAAATACGAAGTTGTAGCTATAGAAGACAATCCATATGGAGAATTAAGATTTGAAGGCGAAATACTTCCATCATTAAAATCAATGGATACAAAAGGACTTGTAGTATTCTTAGGAACATTCTCAAAAACTTTTGCTCCAGGACTAAGAATTGGTTGGGTTGCAGCAGACCACGAAATCTTAGAAAAATACAATGTTATAAAGCAAAGTGCAGACCTTCAATGTTCAACTATTTCTCAAAGAGAATTAGCAAAATTCATAGAAATGTATGATTTTGATGCTCACGTTGAGAAAATAATAAAAGTATACGGACAAAGAAGAGACCTTATGCTTGATAGCATCAAAAAATACTTCCCAGAAGATATAAGCGTAACATATCCAGAAGGTGGATTATTCATGTGGGTAACTCTTCCAGCACACTGCAACACAAAAGATATAATGGTTAAGTGTCTAGAAGGAAACGTTGCTTATGTTCCAGGTGGATCATTCTATCCAAATGGTGGAGTAGATAATACATTCAGATTAAACTACTCAAACATGAACGAAGAAAAAATCGTTGAAGGAATTAAAAGACTAGGCGATATATTAAAAGCTAACATCTAATATAAAAATAACCAGAAGAAAACAGTAGGAAAATAACCTGCTGTTTTCTTTTTTTGATATAATAAAGCTATACTTAGAAGTATAGGAGGCGTTATGCTTACAATAAAAACATCAAGATACAACAAAGATATAGAAAATGAATTATTTTCACAAATAATAAATACTCATAAAAATAATGAGAATGCATATATAGTGGTACCAGAACAGTTTACCTTAGACAATGAAATAAAACTTATGGATACCCTAAACGTAGGAGCTCTTATAAACATAAAGATAATGAGCTTTAATAGAATGGCAGTAGAAGCCCTTTCAAACTTAGGAGGGATAAAGCGTCGTTACATAGATGAAATTGGAAAATCTATGATAATAAAGCGAATATTTCAAGAAAATAAAGAAGAATTATTGCTTTATGAATCAAGTTCAGAAAAAGCGGGATTTGTGGATGAAATAATAAAACTTATATCAGAGCTAAAAAGAAGCATGATATCTCCAGAAGATTTAATAAATGCTTCGGAGGCACAGTCTTCAAATATATTATTTTCTAAAAAATTAAAAGAACTTGGAATTATATATAGCGCATTTGAGGAAAAACTTAAAGGGAAATATGTAGACAACGAAGATCGTATTGGCCAGTTTTCAGAAATAGAAGATTTAAGTTATCTAAAAAATACTAAAATATATATGTATAGTTTTTTTAGTTTTACAGAGTTAGAGTATAAAGTAATAAAAAATATGATAAATTCAGATATTTCATTAGAAATATTTTTAAATACAGATACAGAAGCTGTAGAAGAAGATACCTTTGACTCTACAAAAAAAACGCTTGAAAGAATAAAAGATATGGTTGATAACTTACCAGATAAAAATCTAGAGCTCTATAAAATACCTGAATATAGTAAAGTGAATGGCGAAATAAAATACCTAGGAGATAATCTATTTAAGACATTTCCAAAGACTGAAAGTAAAGTGCCAGAAAGTATAGAAATCTATTATGCTCACAATATAAATGAAGAAATAAAAAAAGTAGCACTTGATATAAATCAAAATATAATATTTAAAAATTACAGATATAAGGATATATTGGTAGTCTCTACTGACGAGAATATTTATAACGAAGATATAAAATTTATATTTAAGCAGTACAATATCCCCTGCTTTTTAGACGAAAAAAGAGATGTATACTCAAGCCCTATAAGTAGGACGCTTATAGCTGCCTTGAATTTAATAAATGTAGATTTTACAACAGAAGACTTACTTATGTTTTTAAAAAGTGGCTTCAATGATTTAGAAATAGAAGATATTCTTGTGTTTGAAAACCATATAATTAAAAGAAAATTAAAAAACAACATGTTTTTGGATGATAAATACTTTGAAGCGGAATATTATTACGGGGATGAATCTGAGAAAGCAGCAGTTTGTAGAGTAAGGGAATATTTTAAAGAAAAACTATTTAGTAATAACGATTTTAGAAAAGAAAAAAACACAGCAAGATATTTTGCAAAAAAAATATTTGAAATAATGTTAATTCTTGATATTCAAACAAAAGCGCAACAATTTGTAGAAAATCTAAAATCACAAAACTACAATGATGAAGCAAATGAAAATGGTCAAATTTGGAATCTATTTTTAAGAATATTAGACCAAAGTGTAGAACTTTTTGAAGATCAGATATTGGAATTTAAATATTATATAGATATGCTAGTTCAGTCTCTTGTTAATCATAGACTTGCCGTAATTCCCCCATCTAAGGATCAGGTAATAGTTGCGGATATTGAAAGAAGTAGGAGTACAGATAAAAAGCTAGTATATATATTAGGAGCTAACAACTCAAGTATGCCTAGAGTACCAAAGGATAATATACTTCTAAATAAAGAAGACAAAGCGTTACTTACAAATTCAGGAATAGAACTGCCCTCAAATATAGAAGCTATGGATAGTAGAGAACTGCTTCTTTTATACAATATACTTACAAAGCCAGACACAAAGCTTCATATAAGTTATTCAGCAGATACTGCAGGGATAAGCGTTATGCCTTCTGTTATATTAAATCATATAACGCAGATATATCCAAATTTAAAGCCGAAAAATAAACTAGATATAGAAAGTAAAGATTTAATAACTGTTCCCAAAGCAACAATTCCTATAATGGCAGCAGAAATAAAAAAATATACTAGAGGCGAAAAAATAGATGATATTTGGCTTGAACTAATTTCTTATTATATAAATAATAAGGAATACAAATACTTAGTAGAGATAGCATTAAATGGAATATTTTATAAGAACATTCAGCCTCAGATAGATCAGAGTATCGCTAAAAATTTATATAAAACTCCACTTAAAGTAAGCACAACTAGAATAGATAATTTTATAAAGTGTCCATTCAGTCATTTTATAAAATATGGAATAAAAGCCAAAGAGCGAAAAGTGTATGACATAGAGCCTGCTGAGATGGGACAAGTGCTTCATCTTACAATTGAAAAATTTATAGAGCATATAAAAAACGACCTACCAACGATAGAAAGCATAACCAAGGAACAGACCGATACTATCATAAAAGATATATTCAAAGCATCAGCAGAAAATACATTAAAAGAATACGACCTAAAAGAAAAACGAAATCAATATATATTAAAAAAATTAGATAAAACCGCTAAGTTTATAGGCTTCAATTGTGTGGAACAGCTAAGAAAGGGTAGTTTTGAACTACTATATCAAGAAGAAAAATTTGGTGAAAATGCAAAAATTCCACCGATAATAATAAATATAGATGGGGAAGAGATAATCTTAGAAGGGGTTATAGATAGAGTGGATGTATTTAGTGACGAAGAAAGCACTTATGTAAAGGTTATAGACTACAAAACAAGAACCAAAGCCTTCAATATTTCAGATGCGTATAATGGGCTAGATATACAGCTTATAATATATTTAAAAGCAGCTATGGAAAGCAGTGCCTTTAAAAAGACAAAAGCATATCCAGGAGGCGTTTTTTATTTTCCTATAGTAAATCCTATGTTAAATACAGACTCAAGAGATCCAGAAAAAATAGCAGAGCTTATTAAATCACAGATAAAGCTAGACGGAATAGTACTTCATGATATAAAAGTAATAAAAGCTATAAATGGCGAAGAACAAGATGTTATAAAAAATAAAGGAAGAAGTAAAAACGAACATCTTTTAGAGCTAAATCAGTTTGAACTTCTCATAGATAGAGTTGAAAAAAATGTATATGATGCCTTAGATGGTATGATTTCAGGAATAATAGAAGCACATCCAGTTAAATCAGAGAAAAACAATACTACAGCTTGTGATTATTGCAGATACAGCAGTATATGTAAATTCGATGAAGAACTTGAAGAAAATAGCTACAGAGTAATACCTTCTTATAAAACAGAAGAAGTTATAGCAATGCTGGAAGGAGAAGATGATGAGCAATAATTGGACAAATGAACAGCTTGAAGCTATAAACAGTAGAGAAAAAAACCTTTTGGTATCAGCGGCTGCAGGTTCAGGGAAAACTGCAGTATTAGTAGAAAGAATAGCAAATCTTGTAGAGCAGGATAAAGAAGACATAGAATCCATGCTAATAGTAACCTTTACAAATGCAGCAGCAAGGCAGATGAAAGATAGAATACAAAAAAAGCTTCAGGAAAGAATAATTAATATAAGAAGCAAAGCAAATTGTGATGTAGACGAACTTAACTTTTTGAAAAAGCAAATAAAAAATATTTCAAGAGCTTCGATAAGTACAGTGCATTCATTTTGTATAGAGGTACTTAGACAAAATTTCCAGCTTATAGATATAGATCCAGGATTTAAAATAGCAAATGAATCGCTTATAAACATTCTTAAAAACAAAGCTATAGAAAATATATTTGAAGAAAATTATGAATCGGAAGATGAGGGGTTTCTAAGGTTGGTAGATGCCTTTGGTGGAGAGAAAAGCGATAAAGGCTTAGTAGAAATATTAAATCAGCTTCACTATTTTATACAAGCACAACCGTATCCACTTAGATGGCTTAACGAAAAATCAGAGCTTTATAATTTTTCGGAGTTTAAAGACAGTGTTTGGGCGCAGGAAATAAAAAACAATACCTTATATCAATTAAACGATATATTAAAAAGTTGTGAAGAAGCCCTTGAGCTTTGTTTCACGTATTCTCCTCCACTAGCATATATAGAAAACTTAGAAGACGATAAAAAGCAAATCGAATCAGTAATAGCTAGTTTAGAAATATATGACTTTGAAAGCTATTTAAAAAAACTGCAGGAGTTTAAACTTAGCAGATTAAAAATAATATCTAAAAAAGCGATAGAAACTAATCAGTACGACGAAGACATTATAGAAGCGATTAAAGATATAAGAAATAATATTATAAAGGAAGAAATAAAATCACTCTCAGGTGCATTTGGGGATGTAGAGTTTTCTCAGCTTGTAGAAGATATAAAGTATATGAAGCCTTATGTAGAAAGTCTAATAAAGCTGGTTAAGCAATTTGACGAAGAATATAAAAAGCTAAAATCAGAAAAAAGCGTGCTAGATTTTTCTGATATAGAGCACTATACTCTAAAAATATTAGAAGATGAGAAGGTGAGTCAAAGCCTTAGACAAAAATACAAATATATTTTCTTTGATGAATATCAAGATAGTAACCTTGTTCAAGAAACCATAATAGATGCAGTAAAAAGAGAAAATAACCTGTTTTTTGTAGGGGATGTAAAGCAGTCCATATATAGATTTAGATTATCAGACCCTAATCTTTTTAACAAAAGATACGAAAGATATTCAAATGAAAATCTAAGTTGTTCTTTGAAAATAGATCTTGCAAAAAATTTTAGAAGTCGAAAAGAAATCCTTGATTTTTGTAACCTTATATTTAAAAATATAATGACCAAGGAACATGGAGAAGTAGACTATCAAGACGAGTCTCATCAGCTAAAAGCTGGGAAAAAAGCCAGCGAAGATATAGCTAATACTAAGACAAAAAACATATCACTTAATATAATAGAAAAAAAATCAAAAGAATTAGAGGATGAAGAAATCCCTGAAAATGATGAATTAGAAGCTGTATTTTGCAGTCAGAAGATACTTAAACTTGTTGAAAAAAATGAGATAAGTTATAAAGATATTGTAATTTTAATGAGATCTCCAAAAGGAAAGGCAAAAATATTTGAGAAAATATTTAATAAATATAACATACCTTGTTATGTAGACTTTCAAACTTCAAGTTTTAGTAAAGTGGAGATAAAATGTATTTTGGATTATCTTAGAATAATAGATAATGATAATCAAGATGAAGCACTTTTAGGATCTATGGTATCTGCATTTGGAGGATTTACTACAGAGGATATAATCAAAATAAGGATAGCGTATCCAAATTTAAGATTCTATGAAGCGGTAAAAACATATCTTAAGGAAGGTGATGATTCATCAAAAGAAGAGCCTCCAAAGGACTCTGAATTATATTCTAAACTAAACAAATTTTATAGCAAAATAGAAGAATATAGATTTTTGGAAAAAATGTGGAAACTCTCAGATTTGGTGGAATATATATTAGACGACACTAATTATATGACATATATATCAGGGCTTCAAGATTCAGAACAAAAGCTTATAAATATAAAATCATTTGTTGAAAAAACAAGAGAATATGAGACAAATGAAACGCTGGGGCTACTTGGATTTCTTCGCCAAATAGATAAGATATTAAAAGAAAAAGGAGACAGCACTGAAAAAACAATGCTTGCAGAAGCTGAAAATGCTGTTACAATAATGTCTATACACAAAAGTAAGGGGCTTGAATTTGATACCGTGTTTTTGTGCGATTTAGGAAAGCGAATAAATGAAATTGACTTAAGAGCAGATATAATTCTCCATAATGAACTTGGAATTGGAATGAAATATAAAAATGTAGAGCAAAACATACAAGCAGATTCTATTCCAAGAAACTATATAAAATTAAAAAAATCACTTGAAAATATATCGGAAGAAATAAGAATCCTATATGTAGCGCTGACCAGAGCAATTGATAAACTATATATGGTAGGAACTGTAAATGATATAGAAAAGTTTAAAGCTAACACAAAAAAAGGAAATATTTCTCAAATAGTAAAAAAACAAAAAAATTATCTTTCTTGGATAAGTGCATCTGTGGAAAATTCAAAAACAGAATTTAAAGATATAGAAATAAACTATATAATGCCAGAGGAAATAAAACAATCAGAAGAACAGCGAATTGAAGATAAAGAAGAAATAAGAAATCAGATTTTAAACTATGAACTTAAGGATGAAAAAAATAAGGAATTATTTTCAACCGTAAGTAGTTATATATATCCATACCAAAGTGATACTGTATCTCCAAGTAAGAAAACGGTTACAGAACTTACCAAATCATATAAAAAAGAAGATGAGGTATATGAATTTCAAGAGATAAAACTTAATAAAGTACCATTATTTATGCAGGAAGGACAAACCTTAAGCAGTACAGAAATAGGGACAATAATGCATATGATAATGGAAAAAATAAGCATAAAACCTCACTCTTATGAAAGTTTAGATTTAGAACTTGAAAATATGATAGAAAAAGAAATCCTTACAACTGAAGAGAAAAACGTAGTAAATAAAGATTCAATAGTAAATTTTTTCAAATCAGATATAGGAAGAAGACTAATAGATGCAAAAAAGATATATAGAGAGCAAAGCTTTTTAATGAAAGAAAAGGAATTTATTATAGAAGGGATAATAGACTGTTACTTTATAGACAAAAATGATAAACTTGTGCTTATAGATTATAAAACAGACAAAGTAATATCTGAAAATAAATACAAAGATCAGCTAAATATGTACCAAAGAGCATTAGAAGAAATATACAAAAAACCAGTAGATGAGAAATATATCTACTGGCTTACAGAGGGAATTTCGACTATGATTTAAAGGTATGTTTTAAGTCTTTCAAAAAAGGAAAACTTAAACAAGCTATCATGACCCATAAATTTATGAATTCTAAAACAGTAGCATGAGCTATGGCAAGTACTATAAGTGAAAGAAGGAGTACTAGGCTTGAAGCCTTTACTCTTTTAGGACTTATGGCATTTGATTCAATATCATTAAAAGATAGTATATTTTTTAAAAGAGACAATCTTAAAATATAAGCAATTCCTAATACGATAACTATTAAAGAAGAAAATATATTTAAATTTGACTCTAAAAGAGAAAATCCATTAGTCATCCAAAGCATGGACATTAAAATAGAAAGCACTATAAAAGGGATGTTTCTAGCGTCGCTATGTTTGAATTTATAATCTAGTATTAAAATGATTGCAAAAATAAGCGGATATAAAAAAGGTGAAAAGAAATATTCTATAATAGTAAAGATGAATACCGTAAGGAGTTCATAAATAGAAGATTGGTATCCGCTACTTTTTGTAAGAATACGTATATTAAATAAGAAAAATAGACTCGAAGAAATATAAAGTCTAGAAAAAAATACTAAAGAAATACCGATAATAATATAAGATATCATATATATATTTGGATTATCAGGAGAAAGTTCAATCATTATAAGATAAGTTATGTAGAGCACAACTATCTTTTCGATGGCCTCAGTGATAGAAAAAAATAAATTTAAATGTAAGAAAAAAACATTATACAAAATAAACGTAGCAAAAATAAGCACGCTTACATAAGGCTGCAGTTTATCAAAATTATTTTTTTTTCGATTTAATCTGAGCGTTGTAGGGAATAAAGATAATAGGGTGTCAGTCATAATTAAGTCCTCCATTTTTTAATCTAAATAAAGTTTACATCATATATGCGCTTATATCAATAAAAAACTATATGGAGGAACATGTGAATAAGGAATTTGAAATATTTTGGGATGCGGCAGCGAGAGATTTTATACTAGATGTTATAGATGAAGCTATATGTATAGTAGATCCAGATGGAATAGTTCATGTATGGAATGAAAAATCAGAAAGAATATATGGCGTAAAAAAAGAAGATATAATAGGCAAAAAAATGGATGATGTTCTCAAAAATACCGTAATAATGAAAGTTTTAGAATCAGGTGAAAATATGGAGAACATATATCAGTCCACACTTACTGGGTGTAAGACCTTGGTTAATGCAAAAATAATATATAAAGAAGGCGAAGTTTTAGGTGCACTTTGTGTAGATAAGGACTTAAGTGAGATTGATAGACTGAACAAGCAGGTTGATAACCTAAAGAACAAAATAAATTATCTTAAGACCCAAAATAACTCTCAGATAAATTCAGGAACCATAGTAGCAGGAAATAGCGTTCAAATAGAAGAACTTCTTTATAAAGCAGGACGAGTTGCAAAAACAGATACGACGCTCATGCTTTTTGGAGAAAGTGGAGTAGGCAAGAAAGCTTTGGCAAAGAAAATACATGAAATGAGCGGAAGAAGTGGCCTTTTTATAACCGTAAACTGCGGAGCGATTCCAAATGAACTATTTGAAACTGAATTCTTTGGAAGTGTAGATCCTATTACAAATAAAGTAACTCCAGGTTTTTTTGAAATGGCAGACCAAGGAACAATATTTCTAGGTGAAGTTACAGACATGCCATTAAAGATGCAATCTAAATTACTAAATGTACTCCAAAATAATTCAATATTAAGAGTAGGGGATAAAGAACCTATAGAAATAAATACAAGAATAATAAGTGCTTCAAATAAGAATGTAGAAGATTTGGTAGAAACAGGAGACTTTTTAGAGGATTTATATTATAGATTAAATGTAATAGAGCTTGTAGTAGCGCCTCTTAGAGAGCGAAAAACAGATATAACACTTCTTGCGGATTTATTTCTTAAAGAAATGGCAGAAAAATATAAACTTGATATACCGACAATAGATACTGACGTGATGGATATATTTATGCAATATAGCTGGAAGGGAAATATTAGAGAATTGCAAAATATAGTGGAACACATGGTGGTTATGAGCAGTGGGAAGACTATAACGGCGGAAATGTTACCTTACTCTATAAAAGAAAGTGTAAAAGGGCTTATGAGAGCTAACATACAAGTTAGTGATTTAGCTAAAAGTGTAGGAGAATATGAAAAAGAGATTATACAGACGGTACTTGAGAATACAAAATGGAATAAATCTGAAGCAGCAAGAGTTTTAAATATTCCAAGAACTACGCTTATATACAAAATAGAATTATATGGAATAGATCTAAAATCAATCAATAAGAAGAAACGAAAAAAATTAACGAAAAATTAAAAAAAATACCTATATGTGATATAAATTAAAAAACGTTTACACTATTTATAAAAAAATATAACTCAACAACAAATAAAATATGAACAAAAATATTGAATTTACAGTAGATTCACCAGAAAAAGCGGAATTTGTTTATTTAAAAAAAGGAATAATGTTAGGAGAAATTTACTAAATAAGTGAATTTAAATTCGTGTCAAACATTCGACAATGTCGAAAAATAGACAAAACTCTATAAAAAAATACCTGCTACAAAAAACGTTTATTTCCAACGCTTACATCAATTAAAAAAAGAAAAGGAGCGCCTTAGTGTCGAAAAATAAACACTTGCGTTAAATAAATATTTATCATATAATATCTATAGAGAAATCGAATACAACCATCGATAAATTTAATAATAAAGTCAGTTTTAATAGCAGTAAAAACAAATAAGGAAATTGTATGCAAATTGTATATGATTATTTTTATGATTATATTTTGATGAAGGTATTGGATTATAGATGAACCTATAAATTATGAAATAGGAGGTGTAGGTAGATGAAGTTAGTTTTACCTCTAAGACAGCACGTTGGAGCGCCGTGTGCCCCAGTTGTTGCAGTTGGTGATGAAGTAAAAAGAGGCCAGCTTATAGCTAAACCTACTGGACTTGGCGCTAATATACATGCTAGTGCAAATGGAAAAGTAGTTGAAGTTAATGAAAATGAAATAGCTATAGAGACTATAGGCGAAATAAATAAAGATGACTACGTTAGACTTACAAGTGAAGATCATCTTGCTCTTATAGAAGAAGCAGGAATAGTTGGATCAGGTGGAGCAGGTTTCCCAGCTCACGTTAAGTTTAAGACCAAAATAGAGGGTGGATATGTTCTTGCAAATGCTGCAGAATGTGAGCCTCTTCTTGAGCACAATACTCATTTACTAGAAACAGAGCCAGAGCTTGTAGTAAGAGGAATAAAGTATGTAATGGAAATTACAGGAGCTGCTCATGGTTATATAGCAATAAAGCCAAAACATCAAAAAGCTATGATTGCTGTAGCTAGAGCATGTAAGGACGTTGAAGGAGTAGAAGTTAAATTCCTTCCTGATATGTATCCTGCAGGAGATGAGAGAGTTATCGTAAGAGAGTTACTTGGAGTAGAGCTTCCACTTGGAGCATTACCATCTCAAGCAAATGCTATTGTAAGCAATGTTGAAACTTTAAAAAATGTTACTTACGCAATAGAAAAGAAGATGCCAGTTATAACAAAAGATATAACAGTAGGCGGAAGAGTTGTAAACCCAACAGTATTTATGGAAGTTCCAATTGGAGCAGAAATAAAACAATATATAGATGATTGCGGAGGATATCTTGAGCCGCATGGAGAGATCGTTCTAGGTGGACCTTTCACAGGTAAACATGGAGAAGAAACTGCAAGAGTTGTAAAAGCTCTAGGTGGAATTCTTATAGCTATGCCATTCCCAGAAGATCATAGAAAATTTGGAATGATTGAATGTGAATGTGGAGCTCAAGCAGAAAGACTAACAGAGTTAGTTGAAGCAATGGGTGGAGAAGCAGTAGCGTCAGTTAAATGTAAGAGAATGGAAGAAATAAACGGAAGATACCGTTGTACACTTCCAGGAACATGTCCAGGACAGGCAGAGAAGGTACTTGAACTTAAGAAACAAGGTGCAGAGGCTATAATAGTCGGCACTTGCGAGGACTGAACTAACACAGTTATGCAAGTGGCGCCTAGGTTAGGAATTGCCGTGTACCATAGTACAGACCACACTCTAAGAGCTGGTGGACACAGACTGTATAGAAAAAAGAAAAACTAAAATAGAATTTTCTTTTTTATATAAATATAAAAATTTTGAAATCCAAGAAGGAGGAACGTGTAATGTCAATAACTTTAGAAACAGCTAAGGCTCATGCTAAAGACCCTGCAGTTTCTTGCTGTAGATTTGAAGCAGGAACTGTTATTGAAGTATCAAACCTTGAGGATCCAGCAATATTTGCTGATCTACAAGACTCAGGACTTCTTAATATATCAGATGATTGTTTAACAATCGAACAAGTTTTAGGAGCTAAATTAACAAAAACTGTTGATGCTCTTACTCCACTTACTGCAGCAGTAGTAGATGGAATAGCAGCTCCAGCAGCAAAAGAAGAGGTAGCAGTAGAGGCAGCTCCAGTAGCAGCAGCTCCAGCAGCAATGCCTGTAATGCCAGCATCAAATGGTGGTGCAGTAAGAATTCACATAGGTGAAGGAAAGAACATAGACTTAGAAATACCTCTAGGTGTAGCAGCTCAAATGGGAGTAGCTCCAGTAGCAGCAGCTCCAGCAGTAGCAGGAGAAACTGCAGTAGCAGCAGCTCCAGCAGCAGAAGAAAAAGTACTAAGAAGTCTTACTAGAAAGCACTTCAAAATAGAAAAAGTTGAGTTTGGACCAGAGACTAAAATCGAAGGAACTACTCTTTACATCAGAGAAGGAATCGAAAAAGATGCAGTAGCTCAAGAAGAACTAGTTGTATCATTAAAAGTAGAAATAATCACTCCTGATAAATATGATACTCACTCAGAAACAATAATGGACGTTCAGCCAATCGCTACAAAAGAGCAAGGTGACCTAGGAACAGGAACTACAAGAATGCTTGATGGCGTTATAATGATGGTTACAGGAACTGACGAAGGTGGAGTACAAATCGGAGAATTCGGTTCATCAGAAGGACCTCTAGATAGAAATATCATGTGGGGAAGACCAGGAGCTCCAGACAAAGGCGAGATCTTTATAAAGACAGAAGTTGTTATAAAAGCTCACACTAACATGGAGAGACCAGGACCTCTAGCAGCTCACAAGGCTTCAGACTTCATAACTCAAGAAATAAGAGAAGCTCTTAAGAAATTAGATGAGACTCTATGCGTAGGCGAAGAGACATTTGTTCAAAAGAGAAGACCAGGAAAAAGAAAAGTAGTAGTAATAAAAGAAATAATGGGACAAGGTGCAATGCACGATAACTTAATCCTTCCAGTTGAGCCAGTAGGAACACTTGGAGCTAAGCCAAACGTTGACCTTGGAAACCTTCCAGTAGTTCTTTCTCCACTTGAAGTACTTGATGGAGGAATCCATGCACTTACTTGTATAGGACCTGCTTCAAAAGAGTGTTCAAGACATTACTTCAGAGAGCCATTAGTTCTTGAAGCTATGATGGACGAAGAAGTAGACCTTTGTGGAGTAATCTTCGTAGGATCACCACAGGTAAATGCTGAGAAATTCTATGTATCAAACAGACTTGGAATGACAGTAGAAGCTATGGACGTAGACGGAGCAATCATAACAACTGAAGGATTCGGAAACAACCACATAGATTTCGCTTCTCACCACGAGCAATTAGGTTCAAGAGGAGTTGCAGTAGTTGGAGTATCTTTCTCTGCAGTTCAGGGAGCTCTAGTTGTTGGTAACGAGTACATGAAGTACATGATAGATAACAACAAATCTAAGCAAGGTATCGAAAACGAAATACTTGCAAACAACACTTTATCACCAGAAGATGCAGTAAGAGCTATGGCTATGTTAAAAACTGTAATGGCTGGAGAAGAAGTAAAAGCAGCTGAAAGAAAATGGAATGCAAACGTTAAAGCAAACAACGTTGAAATGATAGAAAAAGCTACAGGAAAGAAAATTGTTTTAGAAGCTAATGAGCAATCTCTTCCAAAGAGCAAAAAGAGAGCAGAAATCTACGAAGTAGAAGCTTAATATTTGGATTAACAAGTAATAGAAGGAGAATCAGATGGAAAAGTTAAAATATTCATCCACAGAAAGATATGTGGAAGGAGTAATAGTTGAAGTTAAAGATGGATCTGTAGCAATCGATTTAAAAGGAAGATTAGGGTACCTAAAAGTTCCAAAGAGAATGCTTATAACAGATTATGAACCGCAATTAGGACTAGAAGTTGGATTCCTGATGAGTTATCCTGAAGTGCTTGGTCCAGAAATTAATGAAAAGTATGCAGAAAATGTAGAACGTAAAAATATAAAATAGTAGTAGGAAAAGGAGGAATAAACAATGAGTCTTACAGCAGTAAAAGGACTTCAATCAGAAATATTTGTTCCTGTAACACCTCCACCAGTGTGGACTCCAGTTACAAAAGAACTAAAAGATATGACAGTGGCACTTGCAACAGCAGCAGGGGTACACTTAAAAACAGATAGCAGATTCAACCTTGCAGGAGATTTTGGATTCAGAGAAATTCCAGGAACAGTAAAAGGTGAAGAATTAATGGTATCACATGGTGGATACGATAACGGAGACGTTAACAAAGATATCAACTGTATGTTCCCTATCGAAAGATTACAAGAGCTTGCAGCAGAAGGCTTTATAAAAGCAGTTGCTCCAATGCACTTTGGATTCATGGGTGGTGGTGGAGACCAAGCTAAATTCACTGAAGAAACTGGCCCATCAATCGCTCAAAAACTTAAAGATGAGAACGTAGACGCTGTTCTTTTAACAGCTGGTTGAGGTACTTGTCACCGCTCTGCCGTGATCGTGCAGAGAGCAATCGAAGCTGCGGGAATACCTACAATAATAATAGCAGCTCTACCTCCAGTAGTTAGACAAAACGGAACTCCAAGAGCAGTTGCACCACTAGTACCAATGGGAGCAAACGCAGGAGAGCCAAACAACAAAGAAATGCAAACAGCAATCTGTAAAGCAACTCTTGAGCAATTAATAAAAATATCAAGTGCAGGAAAGATAGTACCATTACCATTCGAGTACCACGCACACGTATAATAGCAAAGAAGCTTTAAAAATATATAGGAGAGGTCAATAGCCTCTCCTATAATAAAATAAAGGTGAATTATGGAAACTGTAGATTTACGAAGATTAGTCATCAAAGCATTTCATGTTAAGGAAGTTATTTTTGGTGAAAAATTTGAGTTTGTTAACGGCATACTTAAAATTGATAAAAAAATAACAAATAAGTTAGTTGAAGCAGATCCATTAATCAAAGATATAAAAATTGACATAATAAAGCCATATGATCATGACAGAGAGATAAACACTATTATGGATATCGTGCCTATGTCAGCAAAAGTACTTGGAGTGCTTGGAGAAGGCATTACATATACTATGACTGGGGCATACGTGATGCTTACTGGTTGTGATGCTGACGGAAGGCAGATGCACGAGTTTGGTTCATCTGAGGGGAACTTAAAAGAACAAATGAAATTTGGGAAAGCAGGAACTCCAACGGAAACGGACTATATAATCCATATTGATGTGCTTATAGAAGGTGGTCAGCCTTATGACAGACAGCTTCCTATAGCAGCATTTAAAGCTTGTGATGAAATAATCCAGAAAATAAGAATGGAACTTAAGAAGCTAGAACCAAGCGAAGCGGATGAAGTTCATGAATTTTATGATAGAATAAGAAAAGGTGCTAAAAAAGTTGCAATAGTAAAACAGATTGCAGGGCAAGGCGCTATGTATGATAATCAGTTATTTCCAGGAGAGCCATCTGGCTATTCAGGAGGGATATCAATAATTGATATGGCAAATATGCCGGTAGTACTTTCTCCTAATGAATATAGAGATGGGGCACTTAGATCAATGACATAATTAGTGGAGGGATAAAATGGGTATAGGACCATCAACGAAAGAAACAAGTCTTCATCATTTTAGAGATCCGCTTTTAGACATTGTTTCTAATGATACAGATATAGATCTTGTTGGCATAGTACTTGTTGGAACGCCGCAGGATAATAAAGAAAAAGAAAGAGTTGGACAAAGAACAGCTCAGTGGCTTGAAGCTATGAGAGTGGATGGATGCATCGTATCTTGTGATGGATGGGGAAATTCGCACGTTGACTATGCCAACACTTTAGAGGAAATAGGAAAAAGAGGAATCCCTCTTGTAGGAGTAACCTTTAATGGAGTACAAGCTAAATTTGTAGTAACAAATAAGTACATGGACACCATTGTTGACATCAATAAATCAGAAGCAGGTATCGAGACCGAAGTAGTCGGTGAAAATACAACGAGTACGCTAGATGCTAAAAAAGCAATAGCATTTTTGAAACTTAAAATGAGAAAGAGAGGGTAATACTATGATTTTTTCAAGAGGAATACAAGCGATTGATTCTCATACAGCTGGAGAACCAACTAGAATAGTTACTGGAGGACTTCCAAACATAAAGGGAAAGACTATGCCAGAGAAGAAAGAATACTTAGAGAAAGAACTAGACTATCTTAGAACAGCAATAATGTTAGAGCCAAGAGGACATAATGATATGTTCGGATCTATAATTACTGCTCCAACTACAGAAGAAGCAGATCTTGGAATAATATTCATGGACGGTGGCGGATACCTTAACATGTGTGGTCACGGAACTATAGGAGCTGTTACTGCAGCTATCGAAACAGGAATGGTTCCAATGGTTGAGCCAACTACAAAAGTAGTATTAGAGGCACCAGCAGGAATAGTAAGAGCAGAAGCTAAAGTAGAAAATGGAAGAGTTCAAAGCGTTTCTTTCGTAAACGTACCAGCATTCCACTACAAAAAAGACCAAAAAGTAACACTTGATGGAAAAGAAATAACATTTGATATATCATTTGGTGGAAGTTTCTTTGCTATAGTTAATGCTAAGGAATTAGGAATGAGCGTTAAGCCAGAAAACGCTGGAAAACTTACTGAAATAGCACTTAAATTAAGAGATGTTATAAATGCAGAAATAGAAATTCAGCATCCAACTCTTGCACATATCAAGACTGTAGATCTAGTAGAGATTTATGATGCACCTACTCATCCAGAAGCTACTTACAAAAACGTAGTAATCTTCGGACAAGGTCAAGTTGACAGATCACCGTGTGGTACTGGAACTTGTGCAAAAATGGCAACTCTTCACTCAAAAGGAGAGTTAAAAGTTGGAGAGAAATTCGTATACGAAAGTATATTAGGAACTCTATTCTATGGTGAAATAGTAGAGACAGCTAAGGTTGGAGATTTTGATGCAGTAGTTCCAAAGATAGCAGGATCAGCATACATTACAGGATTTAATCACTTTGTAATAGATGAAACTGACCCAGTAAAACATGGATTTGTATTAAAATAAAATTGACTTTACAATTTAAACCCAGGTGCATATTATTTTAAATTGTGTACTTGGGTTTAATAATAAATTAACGTAAAATTAATACTTATTATTTTTTTACTTAAAATTGGTAAAATGCTTAAAAGTATTGAAAAATCATATAAAAAATTCAAAAAAATGATAATATTTCTTTATTTTTTGATTGAAATGTGATATAATAAACACATATTAAATGTTAAACTTTTAATATAAACATACTTAGGAGGAATTATTTATGAACGCATCGGTAATATTATTAGGCTTACTTGCACTAATTCTAGCAGTATTTTCTTTCGTATTTGTTAAAGACTATATTGCTAACAAAGAGAAGCTTGAAACAGAAACAAGCTTTGTAAAATCAGGAATCATAGGATTAACGACAAACTTTTTTGACACTTTAGGAATAGGTTCATTTGCACCTACTACAGCTTTACTTAGAACATTTAAGCAAATTGACGACAAGGTTCTTCCAGGAACTCTTAACGTAGCTTGTACAGTTCCAGTTATAGTTGAAGCATTTGCATTCATCAAATCAGTAGAAGTTGAACCACTGACACTTAGTGCTTTAATAATTGCAGCATCTGTAGGATCATATGTTGGAGCTGGAATAATGTCAAAACTTCCAAAAACTACAGTACAAAAAACAATGGCAATCTGCCTTGCAGTTGCAGGTCTTGTAATGCTTTCTCAATTACTTGGAATATTCCCAGGTGGAGGAGAAGCTATAGGTCTTACAGGCGTAGCTTTAATAATTGGTATTGTTGGAAACTTTATACTTGGTGCACTTATGACTGCAGGAGTTGGTCTATACGCTCCATGTATGGCTCTAGTATACCTTTTAGGAATGAGCCCAGCGGTTGCTTTCCCAATAATGATGGGATCTTGTGCATACTTAATGCCAATATGTTCAGTAAAATTCATCAAAGAAGGAGCTTACAACAGAAAAGCTTCTATGGCGATAACAGTATTTGGAGTTGTTGGAGTTCTTATAGCAGTATTCCTAGTAACTTCATTACCACTTACAGTTCTTAAATGGCTTGTTGTGTGTGTTATCGGTTACACTTCAATATCTATGTTCCAAGCTTCAAGAAAAGCTGCATAATATTGAAATAATCAAATTGTATATTAAAAAGCTGCTGAGAAAATCAGCAGCTTTTTTTATGTATTTTTTCATGTATAAGTTCATTCTTAGGTTTACAATGCAAAAAATTTGAATTAGAATATATTTATACTTTTAATCAATCAGGAGGAAATTATGCTAGTTTTAACTAAAAAAGATATAGATGAGATTTTTACTATGGAAGATTGTATAGAAGCTGTTTGTGAGGCATATGCGCTTAATTCAGCAAAGAAAGTAAAAGCGCCAGTAAGAACTAAACTTGAAGTAAATAATGTAAATGGAGTTTCACTTTTTATGCCAGGGCTTGTGGAAGAAAAGGGGTATTTAGGGGCTAAAATTGTTTCTGTATTTCCGCAGAATCCTCAAAAAGGAAAAGAAGTAGTCAATGCAACTATTGTTATGCTATGTGCAGAAACGGGAGAAGCAAAAGCACTTCTTGATGGAACGTACATAACTAAACTTAGAACAGGAGCTGCTACAGGGGCTTCGATAAAGCTTTTAGCAAGAGAAAATGTAAAAATAGGAACACTTTTTGGGACAGGCGGACAGGCCGAAAAGCAGCTTGAGGCTATGCTTGCTACTAGAAGTTTTGAGCAAATAAGAATTGTTGGAAGAAGTTTTGAAAAAACAGTTTCTTTCTGCGAAAAAATGACAGAAACAATACCATCTATGAAAATAAATGAAGCTAACAAAACAGTGGAACTTGTAGCTTATACGGATGGAAATGAAGCGGTTATAGATTCTGACGTTATTGTAATGGCAACTACATCTGAAAAAGGCCTTTTTGATGGAAATTTATTAAAAGATGGAGCGCATCTTTCGGGAGTAGGTTCATATACTAAAAGCATGTGTGAAATGGATGAAAAAACGGTACTTGTAGCAGATAAGGTGTATATTGATGATAGAGAAGCAATGCTAGAAGAAGCAGGGGATTTCACTCAGCTTATGGATAAGGGCCTTATAAGTGAAGATTTCTATACTGGAGAACTTGGAGAGCTTGTACTTAATCAGATTCAAGGAAGAGAAGACGAAAAAGAAATAACAATATTTAAAAGTGTGGGAATTTCAGCACAAGATTTAGTTGCGGCTGATTATATATACAAAAAAGCTGTTGAAAAATCTATAGGTCAAAAGATAGAATTCTAGGATTATGATATAAATAAAAATTATATAGTTTTGGACTTAATAATCTAAAATAAATGTAATAAACTTTTAAGTTATTTAGATTGATAAATATAAGGAGAGCAATTATGTATTTTAAAGATGCCCTAAAAAAAGCAGATAATTTGAAAATAAAACGTACTATGGATGCCCTTGAAAAAAACAATATAAACGCATACTATGCAGAAACCGTAGAAGAGGCTCAGGAAATATTTAAGACCCTTCTTGAAGAAGGCTCTATTATAACGGCAGGTGGAAGTATGACTGCTGTAGAACTTGGGTTTGTAGATATAATGAGAAATGGGAATTATAACTATATAGATAGAGAACGAGAAGGCATAACTAAAGAAGAAGTTCAAGTTGTTCAAAGACAGGCCTTTACAGCAGATTATTTTGTAACAGGAACAAATGCGATAACTGAAAAGGGAGAACTGTTCAACATTGATGGCAATGGAAATAGAGTAGCCGCTATAAGTTTTGGACCAAAACAGGTTATAGTAGTTTCAGGTGCAAACAAGATTGTAAGAGATGCTCAGGAAGCTAGAAAGAGAGTAAAAGAACTTGCAGCTCCAGCAAATGCTATGAGACTTGACTGTAACACTCCATGTTCAGTTGATGGAATATGTAGAGACTGTGCATCTCCGCAGAGAGTTTGTTGCGTTGAAGTACTTACAGGATTTCAAAGAATAAAAGATAGAATAAAAGTGATAATAGTAAACGAAAATCTAGGATTTTAGAATTAAAAATTTAATTTAAAAATATTATTATCAAGAAGAGATATACTTTTAATAGTTATTATGAGTATGTCTCTTTTTCATGTATTAATATGTATACTTAAAATTGTAGTATATATTTCCCCTCATTAGGGCTTCGCCTAGATATTCCATTTACGAAACGCAAAAAATTTACCTCGAAAATCGCTACGCTAAATCTCGGATAACAATTTTTTGCTTATTCTATGGAATTATCTATGCTGCAGAATTCATTCGGGAAAATATATTCACTACAATTTTTTATACTGTTGATTATTACTGTTCTAATTAAAATATATATCATGCTGATATTGTATTGTTCTATATTTTGAAATATAATATAATAGATAAAATATAAATTAGAGATACCGCGTTAAAGAAATAATGAGATATAGGCTTGAGGAATAGAAAATGATATGAATGGAGGATAAATATGGCTGTTGGACAAGGACAACTTAGAAAAATCCGCATTTCCGGATATAAGTCAATCAAAAAATGTAATCTAGATTTGAATAAGATTAATGTACTTATCGGTAGCAATGGTGCAGGTAAATCAAATTTTATTTCTGCATTATCTTTGCTTCAAAAAATTTTAAACAAAGAACTTCAAATTACAGTTGCCCAAAGCGGTGTTAACTCCCTGTTTTACAATGGTAGAAAAGAAACAGATGAAATTTATTTAGAAGTATATTTTAATAATAACTCATATGGATTTTATTTAATGCCCACTGATGATAACCGAATTGTATTTAGAAAAGAATTTTATGGATATGGTGGGTACGAAAGTTCAGTTGCTTCTGGACACGATGAATCTAAATGGGATATTGGCGTGAGTAACAATATTAATGAATATGTACGCCCAATTTTAAAAAATCAAAATTGGCGTGTATATCATTTTCATGATACAGGGAGAAGTGCTAGAGTAAAACAAGAGCATAATATTTCTAATAATCAAATTTTAATGAATGATGCTAGTAATTTGGCAGCATTTCTTTATCGCTTAAAAGAAAACTATGAAAAAAACTATAAACAGATTGTAAGCACAATTCAGTTGATTGCTCCATACTTTAAAGATTTTATCCTTGAAGCAAAAGAGTCAAATAAAGAGCAAATCATATTAAAATGGCAACAAAATGGTTGTGATGATATTTTTAATGCATCTCAATTTTCTGATGGTACGTTAAGATTTATCTGTCTTGCGACACTATTACTACAACCCCATGAACTACAACCTGCAACTATTATTATAGATGAACCAGAACTTGGTTTACATCCTTATGCAATTACAATTTTTTCGGAAATGGTTAAACAACTTTCTGATGAAAAACAGATAATAGTATCAACTCAATCAGTTGAGTTACTTAATGAATTTGATGTCGAAGATGTTATTGTAGTTAATCGCAGTGATGAGGGTTCTATATTTAAAAGGTTAGATGAAAAAGAATTGGAATTATGGATTAAAAGTGATTACGCTTTAGGCGATTTATGGAAGAAGAATATTTTGGGAGGGAGGCTCTCAAGATGATTTATTTATATATTTTATGTGAAGGGCAAACAGAAGAATCTTTTATAAACAATATACTAGTGCCATACTTCGAAAATATAAACATATATGTAACACCAATTATATTAGAGACAAAAAGAACTGGTTTGAAGAAATATAAAGGAGGTGTTAGCGATTATGATAAAATAAAAAAAGAAGTTCAAACATTAGCATGTAATAAAAATTCTTATGTCACCACAATGTTTGATTATTATGCTATGCCAGCAAATACACCGAATATTAACTATAAAGAAGTAGATATCTACAAACGAATAGACATTATTGAGAATGCTATTAACCAAGATATAGGGGTTGATAATTGCTTTTTTAATTTAATGTTACATGAATTTGAAGGATTGCTTTTTTCTTCACCTACTTCATTTGAGGCAATTGGAAATTCGAAACTTATACGAGAAGTTCAAAGTATTAGAAACTCTTATCCAACGCCAGAACATATAAACAATTCACCTGATACTGCACCTTCTAAAAGGCTGGAAAGTCTTATTGCTAATTATTCAAAAGTTATTAATGGAACAATATTATCTAAAACTATGGGCTTAGATATTATGATGAGAGAGTGTTTGCATTTTAATCAATGGATT
>JBOFWC010000326.1:0-3676 GCA_051653405.1 Proteocatella sp.
AAAAGAATCTCTTAGATGCATTTGCAGGAGAGTCTATGGCTAGAAATAAGTATACTTATTATGCAAGTGTAGCAAAAAAACAGGGGTATGTTCAAATCTCTAATTTGTTTGAAGAGACTGCAAATAATGAGAAAGAACACGCAAAAATGTGGTTTAAGCAACTTCATGGAATAAGCGACACGGTAGAAAACCTTATGCATGCGGCAGAGGGCGAGCACTATGAATGGACAGAGATGTATCCAACATTTGCAAAAGAAGCTAAAGAAGAAGGCTTTGACCATATAGCATTTCTTTTTACTAAAGTAGCTGAAATTGAAAAAGAGCATGAAGAAAGATACAAAAATCTTCTTGAAAATATCCAATCAGGAAAAGTTTTTAGAAGAGATGAAAAAGTTCAGTGGCACTGTGACAATTGTGGTTATATAGTGGAAAGCATGCAAGCACCTCAGAAATGTCCAGTATGCGATCACGATCAATCTCACTTCCAAATAAGAGCAACAAACTGGTAAATATAACTTTAAAATAGAAATAATATTTTTAAAGTACAAATATAATTTTGAAATGCCCTGTAGTCCCGAATTACAGGGCATTTTTTTAATAAAAAATAGTACATATATCACTTTATGTCACAAAAAAAACACAAAATAATCCAAAAAAGACCATTTATTTGACGAAAAAATGGAAAGAACTATTGACCTAAGACAAAAATTCTGATAAAGTAAACTTAAATATTAATAATAGACTTAATACTCTAGAAATCGTTTTTTTGAGTATTAATTTTTTTAATTCAATTTATTCTAAACTATTAAAATACCAATAAAGAAGAGGGATGTTGACATGGAAAAAATAAAAATTTTTGACGCAGAACTTAAAATGATGGACATACTTTGGGACAAAGAGCCCATAGGTACTGGGGAACTATCAAAAATATGTACAGAAAAGCTAGATTGGAATAAGTCAACTACATACACTGTAATAAGGCGTCTAGTAGACAGAGGAGTTTTAAATAAGCAGAGAACTGTACTTACTTCAAAACTTTCAAAAAATGATGTACAGATAATAGAGTCAGAAGAACATATTGAAAAGATGTATAATGGATCATTACAGATGTTTTTTGAGACTTTCCTAAAAAATGCACCACTTAAAAATGATGAAATACAGGTACTTAAACAGATAATTCAGGAAAAAGAGGTTTGCTAGATGTCAAGTTTTTTAAGTGCATTCATGCTGATATTTTTTGCGGAAATGGGAGACAAAACTCAGCTTTTAGCACTGGCATTTGCCACAAAATTTAAGATGAGGCAGGTTCTTATAGGGGTTGCAGTGGGAGCGTTTTTAAACCATGGCATAGCTATATTACTTGCCTCTTTTGTGTCCCAGTTTACATCGACAGGCATAATTCAGCTTATAGCTTCAGCGTTATTTATAGTGTTTGGACTAATGTCAATGAAGCTTGAGTTTGAAGATGAGGAGGAAGAAGCTTCAGAGCTAAAGTTTGGACCTATAATCACAGTAGCCCTATCCTTTTTTATAGGGGAGCTTGGAGATAAGACTCAGCTTAGTGCCATGGCACTTGGCCTAAAATCGCCGCATCCGTTTATAACTCTTCTTGGAACTACCTCAGGAATGATTGTAGTAAGTTTGATTGGAATTATAGTAGGAAAGTTAATAGGCAAAAAAATTCCAGAAGTCACTATGAAATTTATAGCCGCATTTATATTTTTAGGATTTGGAGTATTTGGAATATATGAATCTCTACCGCAGGAGTTTATAACATCAGGAAATATAGCTATATTCACAGCCGGATTAATTTCAGTTTGCGCCTTGATATTAAAACTTAATTCAAAAAATAGAAATGAATACTTTGCAAAAAAGCTGAGCTTTGCGATTAATAATTGTAGGCAATGTGAAGTTCATAATCCAAAATGTAAAATAGGAATGGAAATAGAAGAAATCACAAATAACTATATTGGAAGTAAACTTCCATATATTGGAAAAGTAATACTGTTTATGGAATCGATAAATAAAATATCTCCAGAAAAATACAAAAAATTAAAGCAGTTTACAGATGAAGATTAAATGAAACTAAAAAACAATAATAAGCTTGTAGTCTATACTTAAGAATAGATTGCGAGCTTATTTTTTATTTTTAGAATATAATAGGTTTTGTGTTATAGAAAAAAATAATTATATAAATAAATAAAATTTATTAGACTTAACGTTTGACAGATTATATAATTTTGGGTATGACAGTATATTTACTACACTAAAATATACATTAAGTATTAACTGGAGGAACTGATGAGTAAAATCTGGGAGCTATTAAACAGTAAAAAAGAAAGACTGATATATCCTCAAATGGGAGGTATGGGATTAGAACTTACAAACTATAAATTATTTGAAGTATACGAGGATCCATGTAAACAGCTTGAAATCTCGCTAAAGATAGAAGACACTTTTCCCACTGATTTTACATATCCAGTAGATTTTGGAACAGTATTTTTAGATGCATGGGATATTCCGCTCCTAAAACCAGAGTATGATTTTCCAAGCACTCTTGAAAATCCTATAACTTCACTTGAAGATCTAGATAAGTTAAAAATACTTAATCCTTATAAAGATGGACTTATGCCTAAGTACATAGACAGTATATCAAGAATTGCAAAATGTATAAAAAAACCAGAAATGGTAGCAGTTGTGGGACCGTTTACACTTATTGCAGAGATGGTAGGGCTTCATCACCTTGCAAAGTGTACAATAAAAAATAGTGTATTTGTAGAGAATCTGATGGACTTTGCTACTGAAAATATAATACTTTTTATAAAAGCTTCAATAGAATCAGGAGCTACGTGTATTCAAGTTTCGGAGCCAACCGCAACGATATTATCACCTAAAATGTTTAAGCGATATGTAACGCCAAAATTAAAATATATAATGGACTATATTAATAAGAATGCAATTTCATCAATACATATATGCGGCAATACAAATCTATATTTATCAGAAATGCTAGAGTGCAGACCTCAGATAATAAGTGTAGATCAAATTATGCCAATGAAGGAGCTTGTAAAAAAAGTACCAGAAGACATTGTACTTGCAGGAAATGTTGATCCTGTAGAGGTAATGCTTAATATGTCATATAAGGAGGTATATCTTGAAACTAAGAAATTACTAAATGATATGGCAGCATATTCAAATTTCATGATTTCTTTTGGGTGTGATTGTCCAAATAAGACACCTGTAGAAAATATAAGAGCAGTTGTAGAGGCTGTCAGTGAATAATTTTTATATAAAAAGGAGAAGATTAGATGAAAAAGAAAGTATTGTCTTTGGTGCTTGCGATGGTTATGGCACTATCTTTAGCAGCGTGTTCAGGAAAAAATGAAGAAACTTCAAATGCAGGGGAAAAGCCATATGCAGGACAAGAGATTACTGTGCTTATTCCACCTTGGTATGAGGAGGGTATTACTGCTACAATTCCAGAGTTTGAAGAAGCTACAGGAATAAAGGTAAAGCTTGATGTAATGGATTGGGATCCACTTAAAGATAGGATTGTAACGGCGTGCTCAAGTGGTCAAGCTCCCGCAGACGTAACGGAATTCAGTTGGGACTGGGTAGGTACTTTTGGAGCGGCAGGATGGTATGAACCTCTAAATGGATATCTAGATGAAGCATT
>JBOFWC010000327.1:0-1602 GCA_051653405.1 Proteocatella sp.
TATTGGACGATGAGATACTTGCAGCGGAGTATCTTGCAGCATTAATACGTGAAATTGATGAAAAAGCAGAAGTTGTAACAGAGATTAATCCAGTTAAGTCTCTTGAGCTTGCCAAGCAGCAGTTTCATGTGTGCTTTATCGATATACAAATGCCGGGATTAAATGGCATAGAGTTTGCAAACGAGCTTAAGAAATTGTATCCGAAAACCAACTTTATATTTGTGACTGGTTACTCGGATCATATGGGGGAGGCCTTTAGGCTAGATGCTAGTGATTATATCATGAAGCCAGCAAATGCAGAGCAGATACGTCATGCTCTTGAGAATCTTAGATACTCTGCACCTCAAAGTTCAGCTGTAGAAGCTGAGCGAAGGATACATATAACTTGTTTTGGAAATTTTGACATACTTATAGATGGAAAACCTGTGAAGTTTAAATTTGATAAGACAAAGGAGCTGCTCGCATATCTTGTTCACAGGAAAGGCGCAAGATGTACTTCAAAAGAAGTAATTGCAAATCTATGGGAGGAAGACGGGCATGATTCTTACTATAGGATGCTCAAAAAAGACTTGCAGGATGTGCTGAATAAGCTGGGATGCGGAAAGATAATATACAGCGAAAGAGGGCAGGTTGGACTGGCAAACTTAGAATGTATCCAGTGTGACTATTTTAAATGGGTAGAAGATAGCGTAGAGGGTAGAAAACTCTATCATGGGGAATACATGGCTCAATATTCTTGGGCGGAAGAGGTTAATGCTTTTATAGAAATGGATAAGTATCAAAAATAAATATTTATGCTCATTGACACTTCCTTGACATTTCTTTGACACTTTCTTGACGGAGAGGTTGTTATACTGAAATTGTAATTTTATAGATTATAATATTTTTGGAGGTGTTTTGATGAGCGAAAAGAACAAAATAGTCAGATTGCCTAACAAAGTGGAAGCTCTTATTCCAATTGTTTTTCTTCTGACAATAATGATTACAAATTATTCACTTGGCTGGGGGCTTGATCCTCATATTCCTGTAACTCTTTCATGCGGAGTTGCTATGATTATTGGAAAACTGTGTGGCTACAATTACAAGGAAATGCTTGCAGCAGGTCTTGAAGCGGTTAATCAGTCGCTTGAAGCAATAATAATAATTCTTCTTGTGGGATGCCTGATTGGTTCATTTACTGCATGCGGAACTATTCCAGCGGTAGTATATTATGGGCTGAAGCTATTTACACCAGCTATATTCCTTCCATTTGTAACAATTCTTTGTGCAGTTGTAGGGATTGCACTTGGATCAGCATGGACTGTATCGGCAACGCTTGGGATTGCATTTATGGCGATAGGGACAACAATGGGACTAAACCCAGCACTTATTGCAGGGGCTATTCTTTCAGGAGCATGCTGCGGCGATAAATTTTCACCGCTTTCAGATTCAACAAATCTAGCGGCTGGATCTGCGCAGACAGGACTTTTTGATCATGTGGCGGCTATGGTAACTACAACTTTTCCAAGCTTAGTTATGGCGACAGGGATATTTGCATTTTTTTCACTTTCAAAGGTTGAAACATATGACCCTACACTTGCAAATGAGCTATCAGCAGCGATT
>JBOFWC010000328.1:0-3701 GCA_051653405.1 Proteocatella sp.
CTGAAATTTTCGCCAAAATTATAGCCGGACATGGAGCGAATCTAGAATTTTATACGACGAAATTTCTCACTAGATGTAGTAAGTCTTTATAATTAAAGTGCCCATATATGGATAAATCGTTTGGCGCTGCGCTGAACTGGCGCCGTTTTAATATAAAGGTATATTAGCAAAAAACAAGCTTTTAACGTGATGAGATAATTAAAAAATAAAGAACGTTAACATAATTATAAGCAGTTATCTTATATGTAAAATATATTAATAGAGATTATCTAAAGCATATACCATAAGGAGAAGTGGAGTAAAGTTATGTGAGTTGTAAAAAATATATATAAAATCTATATCCAAGATAGAAGATGCTAGCAAGTGAAAATAAAAAAATATAAGAACTGCAACAAATCGGTAGAGCAATAAAAACTCTACCGATTTTAATTTGTTAAGGAGCTGTTTTGGAATGAAAAAGAAAGTCTTGGAAAAAATAGTGGAGCGGGATAAGTCGTTTCATACAACAAAAGCTACAAGCCGACAAGTCAGTATTCGTCTTAGTGAAGCGGAAAATTTGAAGATGGAGCAATGGAGACGAGAGACTGGATTAAGCGCAGCAAGTATTATGCGAAAGTTTATAACGGAAGGGGCTGTGAATGTTCGGTATGATGCTCAGCGGGTAATTAAAAATATAGCGGATACTCATCAGTGGTTTAATCTATATAGCCATAAAATAACCGATGATGTAGCGGTTTTGCAAAATACATTTTCAAAGATAGAAAAAAATTTAGCTGTTGGTGTAAATGATGCAAGCGTAAAAGCCCTTATTACAAACGCGGCTTTTTTGACAGATCAAATGCTTAAAAATTATTTAGATGAGAGAGCTAATATAGATATGGAGTTGAAAAAACATGTCGATATTCACAGTGGAAAATAAGCAAGGGAATATGTTAAATAGCCTGCAAAATACGTTAACTTATATTTTACGAATAACAGCAACCAGACGTTGTTATATATATGGATCAGCCGTGTCGATTTATAATGCTTACGATGAGATGATGCAAGTGAAAGAGGCTTTTGATCAGGTGATCGGGAAGGGCTATTTTCACTATACGTTAGATCCCGATCCATTTGACATTTTATTGGTAACCAGCTTTTATGCAATGGGGATTGAGGTAGCCGAACTGATTGGCCATTTTTACGGGAATTACCAGGTCGTAATGGCAATTCATTTTAATGAAAGCCAATATCATATACATTTTATTTCTAATAATATTGATTATATTACAGGAAACCGATTAGATTTAGATAGAAAAAAATTATCAGAGCTTAAAGACAATATTAATGTCATATTAGAAAAATATGGAGTTTCGCCTATTTTGAAAAAAGATTTCGCTGGTAAATTGTAAAAGAAAAATATAATTTTTGAAATACAGAGTAACTAGTTGATAAGTTAGAATAAAGGGGTGTATTAAGGTGCAACAGCAGTATGAAAATAATAAATTTTTAACAGCAAAAGAAGTAGCTAACGAATTTTTCCAAGGGAAATTACATTATCAACGTGTTTTGAAAATGACGCGAGAGGGTGAACTGCCAGCCGTAAAAATTGGTAGAGCATATGTGTATTTGTTATCGGAACTACAGGCGTGGACAAAGAAGAAGTTTGCGAATCCGGCGTGGGTTGGTAAATCTTTCAAATGGGCAAACTGAATTAAGTAAATAAATTTTGGCAGGAGCACACCATAGGGTGTGCTTTTTTTATTGGAGGGATACAGGCATGGCAGGGACAATTCGTGATTTAGGAAATGGTAAGTGGGAATTAAGAATTTCAAATGGTTATGATGCAAATAAGAAACAGCGGCGCCTTACAAAGCGCATAAAAGCGACATCGAAAAGGCAAGCGCAAAAAATATTAGATGAGTGGAAGTTTCTTTTAGCGAATAAACCACAAGATATAGCTGATAGTAAAATAACATTTGCTCAATTTGTGCAGATATGGGATGAACGGCATAATTCAAAATTAAGTGACACGACAAAGATTGGCGATCGACAGCGACTGGAATTGAGAATCCTTCCGGAATTTTGGGGAATGAAGCTTAAGAAAATTACGCCGGATCGAATCATAGACTTTGTTAAAAAGATTCAACAAGAAGGGATCAATCAAAGAACAGGTGGCTGCATATCGGCGACGACAATTCATGCGCATTACAAACTAATAAGTCAGATTCTAAATAAAGCTGTTGAATGGGGCTATTTAGCGGAGAACCCTTGTTACAAAATACCAAAAAGTGAACGACCAAGGCCGGAGTATCATCATCATCCTATATGGAATGAAATGGAGTTAAAACATTTTTTGCAGTTGGTGGACGAGTTGAAGGATAATCCTATGAATATAAAGCATCAGTTAATGTTTTACATTTCTCTTCTTACAGGAGCTCGAAAAGGAGAACTGTGTGCGTTGACCTGGGACAAAATTAATTTTGAAGAAAAATCAATTTATATCGATAAGTCGTTACAGTTTGTGAAAGGTGTAAATCGAGATTTTGGTAAACCAAAAACAAAATCATCCGTCAGAAAGTTATATTTAGATGATCGTATTGTAAAGTTGCTAAAAAAGCATAAATATTATCAAGATCTTTATCTAAGTAAACGAGGCTATGATAACCCGCAGAATATTGTATTTTTAGCCACTAGGCGCATTGAAAATGAACTAAAACCTGTTAGTGCAAGCTGTTTTTACATTTGGCTGAGTAAGTTTCGTCGAGAAAATGGTTTTAGTCATATAACAGTCCATTCGTTGCGGCATATGGCGGCAACTTATGCGCTTATGTATGGCGCTCCATTGACAGTGGTTCAAACAATGCTAGGGCACACGAATGTTCGCACAACTTCAATCTATCTGCATGATACAGACGAACAGAGAAAGACGGCAGCTGCTATATTGACACGGAATTTTGATAAAATGAGGGAGCTGGATTAATATGAAAATCTATGGCGTTTATGGAAAAAATGGTGGCGGCGTTTACACCAATTGGCAGAAGGTTCTAGAGTCACGTCGATATATTGACGGTATTAAAAATAAGGCATTCAAAAGCCGCATAGAGGCGATCGCATTTATTATAAAAGGTTTGGAGCAGGATTATGGTGTTGTTGGTGAAGGTGAACTTTCGAGAGAAGTATTTGAAAAAAGGAATTGGTTTTATCGGTTAGTGGATTTTGAGAAGTAGTAAGTAAATCCAGAAAAGCAAAATAGATTATTTTATTATTTAAGATTGGGCTAATAGGGTAGGATAATAAAAGTGGAACGTTCCGAAAGGTGTTTTAGTAGTCAAATGGGACGTAAATATTGCGTGCCATTTGACTGTACCCTATTAAGCTGGAAGGGATAGTGAAAATGAAAATAGGTTATATTCGCGTGAGCACGGTAGAACAGAATACGGTACGACAAGAGGTCTTGATGGAGGAACTTGGCGTTGAACAGGTTTTTATTGATAAAATGAGCGGAAAAAATAAGGATCGGCCAGAGCTAAAAAAGCTATTAGAATTTGCGCGCAAAGGTGATGTAGTTATTGTTGAATCAATTAGCCGGTTTGCACGTAATACTAGGGATCTTTTGGATATGCTTGATCAGTTGACAAACAAAGATGTGGCGTTTGTTTCAAAGAAAGAAAATATTGATACCAAAACGCCTACCGGAAAATTCATGCTGACTGTATTTG
>JBOFWC010000329.1:0-45433 GCA_051653405.1 Proteocatella sp.
TTTGCAGATATAGACGAAACTAAAACCGTATTTGACGTATACTGCGGAATAGGTACAATATCACTGTTTTTAGCCCAAAAAGCTAAAAGTGTAATAGGAGTAGAAATCGTACCACAGGCAATAGAAGACGCTAAGCGAAACGCAAAGCTTAACAAGCTTGATAATACAGAATTCATCTGCGGAAAAGCTGAAGAAGTTATTCCAAAACTCTATAAAGAAGGCAAAATAGCAGACGTTGTCGTAGTAGACCCTCCGCGTAAAGGCTGCGAGGAAATCGTTCTAAAGACAATAGCAGAGATGAATGTAGAAAAGATAGTATACGTTTCTTGCAACCCATCAACCCTAGCAAGAGATATTGAAATCCTGTCTCATTACGGTTACAAACTAGATAAAGCACAGGGCGTGGACATGTTTCCTCACAGTATGCACGTGGAGACGGTAGTATTGCTATCAAGGGTAGAAAAGTAAGAGCGTAGAAACATAGGTAAATAAAGACTTTCCGTGATTTGAGATCTGGTTTCATGCCAGAAGGATAATCACGGTTTTCTTTTGTGGAAACTTATCCAAGAATAGAAAAGTGTAAGGTTGAGTGGTTAGATTGACTTTTGGGTTTGTGAGTTGATAGGATTGCTGACAAAAACGGAGTGAGTTGACAGCATTGTTATCACTTTAACTAATCTGAAACCTTTTAAGTAGATTCAAAATTAGTAACTAAATAGGTATTTTCTATTTACGAGGAAAAATCAACCTTGAATACGTATAATTACAGGCTGCAAATAAACGCAGTTGCATATAGATACAGTTGCAAATAAGTGCATCCTGTATTATAATTTTAATAGTTAATCATTGGTGGCAGGAGGTGCTTATAGTGACTAATGATACTCAGGATTGGGGACATTTTGAGATTGTATTAGAGGAATATTTAAAGAGGCACGAGATAAGTAAGAACAAACTGTCACATGATGCGAACTTACAACGAACGCAATTAAACTCATACTGTAAAAATGAAGTTCAAAGACCTGATTTAAATGTTATGGCTCGAATTTGTTATGTTCTTGAGTGTGAGTTGTCTGATATTATCAAGTACATCGGACCTAAAAAGAAAAGTGGAGGCAAGAAAAATGTCTGAGAGAAAAGTTATTGTAATTCCTGATGGAAAAATTTGCGATTATATTACAGGAAAGTTTAGGAAAGATACACCTGAAGAATATGTAAGACAAACTATAGAAAAACGTCTCATTAATGAACACAAGTATGTTCCTTCTCAAGTAGAAGTTGAATATACATTGAAGTTAGGATCAAATAAACCAAGAGCGGATATTGTTATCTTTGATAAAGATTGTACTGATCATGCACAGGAAAATATCAAAATAATAATTGAATGTAAAAAAGAAACTGTAGACGCAAAAAATAGCAAAGAGGGTGTTGACCAGTTAAAATCATATATGTCAGCATGTTCAAATTGTGAGTGGGGAATGTGGACTAATGGCAAACAAAAGGAAGTATTCAAAAAGTATATAAATGATAAGGGACAAATAGCGTTTATGGACTATAATGATATACCTTCTGCTGATGGTAATCTGGATGATATTAACCGCCCTAAGAGAACAACGTTAAAAAATGCCTATGATGATAACTTGTTATTTGTTTTTAAGACTTGTCACAACCATATACATGTAAATGATGGTTTGCAAAAGCAACCAGCTTTTTTTGAGTTGCTGAAAGTAATTTTCTGTAAAATAGAGGATGAAAGGGATATTCCCAAGCCTTTAGAGTTTTATACAACTTCTGAAGAGAGATCTAATCCAGATGGACAGCTAACGGTTCAGAAGAGAATATCAAAGATATTCGACAGAGTAAAAAAGAAACATGGAAAGATATTCGATGCAAATGATGAAATAAAGTTATCTCCTAGAAGTTTAGCTTATATTGTCAGTGAACTACAGAAATATAGTTTGTTAAATACGAATATTGATATTAAAGGAAAAGCTTACGAGGAGATTGTAGGGGCAAACTTAAGAGGAGATAGAGGGGAATTCTTCACACCCAGAAATGTCATGAAAATGGTAGTTGAAATGATCAACCCTCAGATTGATGAGCATGTACTAGATAGCTCATGTGGTACAGGTGGATTTTTGGTTACCGCGATGACACATGTTATTGAAAAACTGGAAGAACAATTTACAAAAGAGATTGGAGAATCTAAAGATAAATGGAATTCAGACACTCTTAGAGCATTCCAAGATAGAATCTCTGACATGGCAAAAACAAACTATTTTGGGTTTGATATTAATCCTGATTTAGTTAAGGCTACAAAAATGAATATGGTAATGAACAATGATGGTAGTGGGAATATATTGCAAACAAATTCTTTGCTTCCGCCTCATGAATGGTCAGATGAATTTAAAACTAGTTTATCAAAAGCACTTGGAATAGATAAAAAAACTATAAGGAATCATAAAACCATTGGATATTTTGATGTTATTGTTACTAATCCGCCCTTTGGGAGCAAGATACCTATAAAGGATAAGACAATCTTAGAGCAATTTGATTTGGCCAGAATTTGGGAAAATAAAAATGGTAGCTGGGTTATGACGGACAGATATCAGTCCTCAGTACCACCTGAAATCTTATTTGTTGAAAGATGTGTGCAGTTTTTATCTCCAAATGGAAGATTAGGTATAGTTTTACCAGATGCTATTCTTGGTTCACCAGGTCTCGGATATATTAGAGAATGGTTAATAAGAAAAACAAAAATAGTTGCCAGTATTGATTTGCATGCAGATACTTTCCAACCTAAAAATGGTACTCAAACTTCTGTACTAATTCTTCAAAAAAAGACGGATGATCAACTCATTGATGAAGAGAAAAGTGGAGAAATGGCTGATTACAATATCTTCATGGCGATGGTTGAAAAAATTGGGCATGATAAGAGAGGAAACCCTTTATTTAAGAGAGATAAAGAAGGAAATGAAATATTAGTGCCTGACAATAATAATATTACTGTGCTTGATACAACTAGTACCGGCGATAAAACGGTTTCTACACAGCAGAAGAAGAAAGCTGAAGATGATCAAACTCCCGAAGTACCATATATATTTTCAGTTTGGAAAACCAGGGAGGGTATAGCATGGTAGATAACACATCAGCTTTAAAATTGAACTTCACTCAAATAATTGATGAGGATGAAATAATTGAGGATGCATTGAAATGGTGTACTGTTAAGTTATCTGAAGTCATAGAGAAGGATAAAAGGTTTGAAGCATCAGTTTTCGGTTTAGATGGAAGATATGCGAGAGATCAACTACTCAACTGTAAGTATGAGTTAAAAAACTTAATTGGTGATAATGGTATAGCAACATCTTATCATCGTCCAAGGTTTAAACGCGTTTGGGTAGAAAAATCAAAGTTTCCAATATATCAACCATCTAGCATACTTGATATTCTTCCAACTCCGGATGGGTATGTTTCTGAGCAAACAAATACAGATTTGGAACAGTTAATAGTTAAAGAGGGCCAAATATTACTTACATGCTCTGGGACGGTTGGAAAAACAACTGTTGTGACTAAAACTTTAGCAAATAAAATTTTCAGCCATGATCTAATCAGAATAGACTGTCTTAATAAGGAAGATATCGGATTTGTATATGCGTATTTAAAATCAAAAACAGGAAATACAATACTTCAAACAAATAGTTATGGCTCTGTTATAACTCATATTGAGCCAGATCATTTATCTGAGGTGCCTATTCCTTATCCTTCACGTGTTATGAGAGAAGAAATAAATAATTTGATAATGAAGTCATTTGAACTTCGGGATAAGTCTAATGAAATTCTAGGTGAAGCTTCATCCTTGCTTATTAAAGCACTAAATCTACCTCCTGTTGAAGACTTAAAGATTGAAAAACTTACTGGAGAGGTTGATTCCTATTCGGTTAAACTCAGCGAAGTAAATAACAGAATAGATGGCTCATACCATGTCCCTGTTGTAAAAGCAATTCTAGCGCATTTAGAAAAGCATTCTAGTGAACTTGTTCCAATAAGTGACCCAAGAGTCAGCAAAAGAGTATTTTTGCCTGGTAGGTTTAAACGTGTATATGTTGAAGAAGGTAATGGTAGAGTCTTTTTTGGTGGGAAACAGATTTATGAGTTGGACCCAACAAACAAAAAATATCTTTCAGTAAGTAAACATGATGCTAGAATTAAGAAAGAGCTTGAAATTATTGAAAATATGATATTAGTTACGCGTAGTGGAACTATTGGGAAAGTAGTCATGACACCTAAGCATTGGGAAAAGTGGATTATTAATGAACACGTGATAAGAATTGAACCGAGTTCACCAGAAATTGCAGGATATTTATCGGTGTTTTTAAATACTGATTATGGCTATCGACTAATTACTAGATTCACATATGGTTCTGTAGTAGATGAAATTAATGAACATCATGTTGGACAAGTTAGGATTCCATTGCTAAAGGATGAAGAGTTGCAAAATAACATTAGTGCAATGGCATTGGAAGCAAACAATTTAAGATTTGAGGCATATAAACTTGAGCAAAAAGCTTTAACAGCAATAGACAAAATAATATTTACAAAATGATTTACTAGAGCCCTATTACGCATAGGGCTCAGTTCTAAAACAATCATAGGAGTATAATGACTGAATATACTAATAGGCTGAATATTTGATATATGTTTTTGTTTCAAGAAAGGGGGGAGATCCGTTTATGCCGGATAGTCGTTCGTTTACAGAATATGTTAAAAGCTCATTCGATAATCAATTTTGGGCAATAGCTGATGAGTATCTGCGCGAGAATATCAATCCCCTAGATATGAAGCTGTTTAAAGTGCATAAGCCTGGAGAACCAGAAATTACTGATCTGCAGGTAGAACATGTCTGGGTTGAAGATTTGCCAGAAATGAAAATACAATTTGATGTGGCTATATCCGTTACATTTGAAATTCCAGAGGCTGATTATCATTATGATGGTTCTGAAGAAAAGAGAATATGGATAATGGTTCGTTGTCGCGGAGATCTTAGTTGTAATCTAGATGATTTCGAGATTTTTGAAGTTTCCGATTATACTGGGAAAAACCGCGCTAAAAATCCGTTGGATGATTCACTTGTTCCCTACATTCAATATGAAAAACTCGATGAGGTGGCTACATCATTTCTTGAAGAATACTACCCGGAGGCCCTTAGAATCACTCAAAGTAAACAGGATCCAGTTTGGGTTGACCCTGAAATCCTTACAGAAAGACTAGGCTTAGCACTAAAGACTCAACGCATAAAAGAAGATGCTTCAGTATTTGGTCAAATTTATTTTGTTGATACTCAGGCTGAGATGTATGACTCGAATGCTCAAAATAGTGTAAGTGTACATATTGAAGGGAAAACTATTATTGTTGATCCTAAGATATATTTGCTTAGAAATCTTGGTTCGGTGAATAATACAATCATACATGAGTGTGTTCATTGGGTGAAACACCGAAAGGTGTTTGAACTAGAAAGGCTATATAATACGTCAGCTTCGCATATTAGTTGTGAAGTGACTGGAGGAGCTATCTCGACACTCTCAAGAAAATCTACTGAATGGATGGAGAAGCAGGCTAATCAGCTGACCCCTCGAATTCAAATGCCTGCAGAACCTTTTAGAATTAAAGCAAAACAGTATATCGCTCAATTTATGCGGGAATCGAATGCTAGACACGTGGTTGATGTGATGGAGAAGGTCATTACTGCATTAGAAGTTAGTTTTGGGGTGTCAAGGCAAGCAGCAAAGATCCGTCTTGTAGAACTAGGATTTGAAGAAGCAATAGGTACATACACATATCTTGATGGCAATTATGTAAAACCGCATGGTTTCAGTAAAGGTTCCATAAAGATAAATCAAACATTTTCTTTAAGTGCTCAGGACGCAGCTATAGAGCGTTTTATCAATCCTGAACTTCGTGCTTTGACTGATAGTGGAGATTATCTTTTTGTAGACAACCATTTTGTGTACAATTCTCCACTTTATGTAGAGCGTGATGAAAATGGAAGACTAGATTTAACAGGGTATGCCCGTTCTCACATGGATGAATGTTGTCTTGTATTTGATATGAGCATCACAAGCAAAGTTGACAATATTTATCATACCACTTGCTTCCTGAATCGTGAACCGAGTGATATTACATTTGGTATTAAGTTTCACAATGGATTTGAAAATGCACCTCAAGAACGACAAATTCAAATGCGAAAGAAAATTCAAGCTGAAGAACTAGAGATTCGAAAACAGATGACAGATGATCCTGAACAGTGCATGGATCTTCTTCTTGAATGGCGAAAAATGAATTATACTGATTTAGGTCTTGAAATAGATAGAGACCCCAAAACCATAAGTAGAACGGTAAAAGGGGAAACAAATCCAAAGGTTGAGACAGCAGCACTAATATGTTTTGGACTAAACCTACCACCAGTTATTAGTATGAAGCTGATGGAGGTATTAGGCTGCAAGCTAAATCCTATGAAATACCCAGATCACCAATGGATAAATGAGGCGTTGTACATGAAATACCCAGAACCAATATGGGCTGTCCGAGAGTATCTTGAGCCATACGGGGTAGAAATTTAAAAATTTTTTTATCCAAAAATCGGACATGGTGTGTCCAGTATATAAGAAATATAAGCAGACCTGTAGCAAAATACGGTCTGTTTTTTTGTTGGTCAAACCACGAAAAAAATTGAATAATAGGTAAAGTGAATAAATGGTATTGACCAAAAGGTAAAATGATGATATTATATTGACAAAGAAGTAGAAAGGAGTGCGCTGAGATGATCAATGAGTTTAATAAACAGTTGATGCTTGATAATATATCTTATCTTTTGAAGGAGTCTGGAAAGAAAATAGGTGAACTGGAGACTGAGGCTGGTGTTAGTCCTGGATACATTTCTAGAATAAGTAAGGAGGGCAATACAAAACCTGGAATAGAGTTCATTATGAATGTTGCAGATTCTTTGAAAATAAGTATTGACACCTTATTGAATGTAGACCTTTCAGAGATGACACCTAATGAAAGATACCTTTTATCATTCCTAGAGAAATTAAACAGAGACACCTTGGGTGATAAATTGGATTGGAATAGTGAGTCCGCAGACCGGCTCAACCGATCCGAAACAGATATAAATGGAAATCCAAACCATCCTCTTCTAAGTTTTGAAACTTTTTATGAAGAAGGTGAGACCGAATATCCTGATGAGGTTTCCAGAGTCGTTTTTGTTTCTAAGAGTTTTGATTGTAAAACCAGTATCCATGATGATTGCTTCAATTTACGTTTAAAAAACGGATCAATTCTTTACCTTATGAACATCAGCAAGAGCGTTTACAAGATAAACGATCCTGATGCTTTCGCTAAAGAAATTTGGATGCATACACCTGATACTGGATCTCATTTCCTATGTAGCAATAACGTTATATCTCCATTAGCAAATTTAGTAGACGAGCTATACTCAACTGTAAGTGAACGAATGAAGCACCCAAGGATTAAGCGAGAACTTCAATATGTCATTGACGCCTTCATGAAGGATGATATGAGTGATGACGATGATTCAATCCCATTTTAAATAAAACATTTGGAGGAAGGCGAATGATAAAACAACCAATACGAAATCTTCACACATCCAAGTCAACACCCCCACGTTTCTGCGATGTTATCGTTGATGGTGAAAAGGTCTATCTGGAACAAAAAATAAGCAAAGATAAATATGTGACAATTCCTTGGGAGGATGTTGTGCATCAAGTAAAAGCTGCGATAGCAGTTGATAATGAGAAACTACCGCAAACTGCCCCGTAACCAATCGAGGAGCAAAACGCCGGAGTTATCTATGAAGCCTATAAGAGGCAGAAATAGATAACTCCGGCGTTTTTTATTTGCATGGATTTAGCTGACATGGCATGTCCATTTTCAAAAAATATTTCATGTTACATTTTTAATAGATAAGCAATCATGCTATCTAAATAAAATCTCAATGTCCTAGTGCGCATACGGACGGCGGGATGCATAAGAGTTCAGAATACAGTGATAAAGACTGTATTTGGAATGAAGATGCACCCACCGTGATTTCGTGTGCCCATTTTTAGGACATGCGGAGTCTGTGGTCATCTTCTCCACAGGCTCTTTTTGTATTCCGCCGTCAATGCCAGGACGGAAAGGAGTACAAAATGAAAATTAAAGTATTGTATGAGGACAACACCAAGAACGGTCACAAAAACTACACCACAATTGAAATTCCAGATGGAGATTACAGTGTAATGCTGGACATCGACTATGAGCAGCGTCTTGCGGAGGCTAAGCCTGAGAAGAAAGAAGAAGTCAAGCGTTGTCAAACTGTACAAGAGATGTTTGACCTGTTGAACTCCAAAGAATACAACGGTTGGCGGAGGGAAACCAGGCGGATTGACCCTAATCCAAAGATGAAAAAATCAAATGGCAAGAGGGGATTTATCCAAGGTGAACCAGATGATGAGTCCTTTAACATTATGGATTATCTCTGTACAACCTCCGATGATGAAACACGCAGTAGGGATTATGAATGCGAGGCCATTTGCGATTGGATCCGCAAAACTCTTGCCAAGAAACCAGAATGGGCAGAGGCCTTTATTGCAGTCCGTATCGACGGAATCCCAATACGTGAATATGCCAACGCCATAGGTGCAGATGAGAATAACATCACCCAGAAATTAAAGAGAGCAACAAAAAAATTACAAGAAGAATATCAGAATCGTCAGATTTGACCCTTTCCCAAGGCTACCACTTAGAAGGGTCAAGACCTTCAAAAAATTTAAGGAGGTAATTCTGATGAGAGAATTAATACCTAAGGACCAATATGGTGTATTTGCCGACACCAATGATACGGCAAGAGTGGATAGTTTGTTTGTGGCAGAGTTCTTTGAGAAGGAGCATAAAAATGTTTTGCGTGACATTGCTAAAATCACTGACCCCAAATCTGGCTTAAGCACAGAATTTGCTCAGCTCAATTTTGAGCCGACCTCATACATGGATGGTTGGAACAGAAAGCAAAAGGCTTATGCCATGACCCGTGATGGATTCACTATGTTGGTTATGGGATACACAGGGCAGAAAGCAATGAAGTTCAAAGAGTTATATATCAAGCGCTTTAATGAAATGGAGTGCTTCATTAAAACGCTTGTTTCTGCAAGACAAGAGTTTCCACTTCTAACCGCCAACATAAAGCTGCTGCATGAAAATCCTAAGCCATATCACTTCAGTAATGAATGCGATATGTTAAATCGCATCGTTGTTGGAATGACTGCAAAGCAGTTTAGATTAGCAAACGGCATTGAAAAAGGGAAAAGTATCAGGCCTTATTTATCTGATGAACAGATTACGATGCTGGACACTTTACAAAAAGTAGATGTTGGCTTGTTGGTAGCTGTTCCAGATTATCAGCAACGCAAGCGTCATCTGGAGTGGTACAAAACCAAATTAGAAAAGAATTAAGGAGGGCTACAACAATGTTTTATGTGAAAGAAAGAGTGAATGATTCCATGGAGATATCCATTGAAATAACAGATGAGAATGTATTTTGCCATTGCCCAATGTGTGGGTCTGAGGTGTCAGTAGATATTGGTGAAATTTTAAGTGATGGTGAGAGTGACCTCTATGGTACAGCAGTATTCTGTGATGAATGCAGTAAAAAGGTCAAGAGTGGAGGGCGGTACTATGAGCATAAATAAATTCAATGCTGAAGGATACTACGACCCTACTCCATATGAAGCACTAAGTAACGTCACTCGCGAGGAAAAGGCAGCATCAAAAGCTGCCTTTAGGCCTCTTGTCTATATTTGTTCTCCTTTTAGTGGGGATACCGAAGGCAATATAAAGAGGGCGCAGGACTTCTGCCGGTTTGCTTTAGAGAAAGGTAATATTCCACTGGCTCCGCATCTTATGTTTCCACAGTTTATGGATGATAACAATGAAAAAGAACGCGACCTGGCAATTTTCATGGACATCATCCTCATGGGTAAATGCCAAGAAGTGTGGGTGCTCGGTGATGTTATTTCAAAGGGTATGAGCATTGAAATTGAAAAGGCTAAGAAACGTAGACAGCCGATCAGATATTTCAATATAGATTTCAAGGAGGTGGACTCCTTATGAAAAAAATAAAAGCAATACAGGCCAGGTTTGAACATGGAGTGAAAGGAGGTCATTAAATTGAGAAAACTAGCCATTGCCTATGGGAACAGCCGCCAGGCAAAGAAGTGGGTCAACAAAGAAATTACATTTGATGAGCTAAAAGATAGATTGAAGACTCCAATCCGGACAACGGAATCAGCTGAAGAGTATGCCAAATTCAGCAAATCCCAAAAGGATGATGCAAAAGATCATGGTGGTTTTGTTGCAGGGGTATTAAAAGGCGGTCGCAGGAAAAATGATACCGTGGAGCTTCGCTCAATGATTGCCTTAGATGGTGACAGAATTGATAAAAAGTTTCTTGAAAACTATGAATCGAATGCCCAGTATACCTCTGCTCTTTATTCCACCCATAGCAGTACTGAAGAAAATCCGAGAGTGCGCATTATCTATCCTCTAGCAAGAGATGTGACGCCAGAAGAGTTTGTAGCAGTATCAAGATATCTTGCACAGATGCTTGGTATGGATTATTTCGATGAATGCTCCTATCTCCCAAACCAGCTGATGTACTGGCCAAGCACCCCGTCCAATGGAGACTTCATCTATAAGGAAGTGGATAAGGACTGGCTTAATCCAGATGATATTCTAACAGCTCACCCGGAATGGACGGATCCTACAAGACTTCCAACTTCATCGAGGGAGAGCAAGGCAAATACAGTATCGCATCAGAAGGTGCAGGATCCTCTTGAAAAGGAAGGCGTTGTCGGGCTTTTCAATAGGGTCTACTTCCCCGTCACAAAAGCGATCGATGTGTTTTTATCAGATGTATACGAGCCAACAGAAAATGAAGAACGCTACCATTTTATAGAATCAAGCAGCATGGCGGGTGTTGAAATCAAAGAAGGTGGCAAGTTCGTTTACAGCCATCATGCCAAGGACCCAGCATATCTTAAATTATGCAATGCCTTTGACATTGTTCGTATCCATAAGTTTGGTGATGACGATGCTAAGAAGTCCTTTAAGAGTATGTGTGATTTTGTCATGAAGATCGATGAGGTGAAAGTCTTTGCTACCAATGAGAAACTTGCAGAAGCTGAAGTGGATTTCACAGATCTTGGTGACGATTGGAAAGAAAAACTAAAGTATCAGCCCCGAAGTCAAGTACTCGAAAACAGCGTATACAACTTAAACCTTATCCTGAATCATGATCCCGATTTTAAGAACTTTGCATTCAACGAGCTGTCAAACCGTATCCAGGTTACTGGACCACTTCCGTGGGAAAGACCGGAAGGTAACGTGTTTTGGAGAGACGCCGACACAGCCCAGCTTAAGTCCATTATGGATATTCGCTACCTTCCGTTCTCAAGTAGAAATCATGATGTCGCCTTTACTAAGGTTGCTGATGATCGTAGATTTCATCCCATCAGGGATTACCTTGATTCCCTTCCTGCATGGGACGGTATAAAGCGTGTGGAAGATGTTTTCATCAAATATCTCCAGGCTGATGACACTGAGTATATTCGCACAGTCACTAGAAAGACATTTGCAGCGGCTGTTGCCCGGATATATGTTCCTGGAATTAAGTTTGACTGCGTTCCAGTGCTTGATGGCGATCAGGGTATTGGCAAAAGCACAATTTTGAAAGACCTGGTAACAGCAGATTTTTACTCTGAAACCTTATCCCTTACAGATATGGATGATAAGTCTGGTGCTGAAAAACTCCAGGGGTTCTGGGTGGTCGAAATCGGCGAGCTTGCTGGGATGAAAAAAGCAGACATTGAAAAAGTGAAAGCATTCCTCTCTACCTCTGATGACAAGTATCGACCGTCTTATGGCAGAGTTGTTGAAAGCCATCCCAGACAGTGCATCGTTATTGCAACAGTAAATGGAGAGCGCGGATATTTGCGTGACATCACAGGAAACCGCCGCTTCTGGATCATCAAAGTGCATCAGAAAAAACAGAAGAAGACCTGGAACTTCTCTGAAGAATACAGGCAGCAGTTCTGGGCTGAAGCAAAAGAAATATGGAATTCAGGCGAAAAGCTATATCTGGAGGGTGACATTTTAGAAGAAGCTGAAAAGGCCCAGAAGGGTGCCATGGAGGCTGATGAGCGTGTTGGCATGGTTGAAGAGTACCTGAATACCTTACTACCATATGATTGGGATAGCATGGATTTGTTTGCCCGTAGAAACTACCTAAGTGGAACCGAATTTGGCAATCCAGTGCATGCAGGTACTGTTGCTCGAACCTTTGTAAGCAATGCTGAAATATGGTGTGAATGCTTCAATCGTAATCTACCAGAATTAAAGACCACCGATAGTTATCAGATCGCAGCACTTATGGCTCAGATTCCAGGTTGGGAACGAACCAGCAGTATTAAGCGTTTGCCCATATATGGTAGGCAGCGACTTTATCAATATGGCGAATAGGGACACAACACAACACAAGATTTTCCCTTATATTCAAAATGCTTTTTCTTAAAAGTAGATAGGAAATACCTGTGCACGTACACGCGCGTTAGTAAATATAGGGGAACGCTTGTGATTTTGTGTACTTGTGTCAGATGGGAGGTAAAAAAGTGACTGAAAAAAACATCGAACAAAAGCTGGTAAAAGCAGTGAAAAAGAGGGGTGGTATGGCACTAAAATTTGTTAGTCCGGGGTTAGATGGTGTGCCAGACCGCATTGTACTACTGCAAATGGGAAGAATCGCCTTTGTTGAATTAAAGGCGCCAGGCAAAAAGATGCGTCCACTGCAAGTAAGGCGAAAAAGACAACTGGAAGCGTTAGGATTTTTGGTTTACTGCGTTGATAGGGTAGAGGAGATTGGAGGGATGCTTGATGAAATTAAAAATGGAATGTAATTGGTGTGGTAAAGAAATATATAAATACCCATCACAAATAAAAAAGCATAATTTTTGTTCTCGCAAGTGTTTATCCGATTTTAGCAATAAAATTATAAACCCTACTGGATATCATGAACTCAAAGACTATACAAATATGTCAGAGCATCTCTCAGAGTTAAATCGCAAGTTGAACCCGACAAAGATGACAAAAGAGATGAGAGCAAAAATAAGAAAAGCTAGGCTAGGTACAGGTGAAGGAAAAACATATACAAAATATTATGGGAGACATGCTCATAGGGTGGTGGCAGAACAAAAACTTGGTAGAAAATTAAAAAAGAATGAGGTTGTACATCACATTGACGGCAATCGAAGAAATAATGATCCTGATAACTTGATGGTTTTCTCTTCAAGTTCAGATCATATGAGATATCACGCTCAGATTAGAAAGTTCTTTGATAAGGGAGAAATACCTTTGAGAGTGGTAGAGGAGGTGATGCCCTTATGATGTTCAAAGCGTATGACTATCAAAAATTCTGTATTGACTATATCGATAAGAATGAGATATCAGCACTGTTTTTGGACATGGGTTAGGTCTCGGTAAAACCGTTATAACCTTGTCGTCTATTTACAGTCTATGCCTTGATAGATTTGAAATCAGAAAAGTACTGATTATAGCCCCTTTAAGAGTGGCAAGGGATACTTGGCCTTCTGAAATTAAAAAGTGGGATCATCTAAAAGGCTTATCCTATTCTGTAGCTGTTGGAACTGAAAATGAGAGAAAAGATGCTCTTAGGAAAAGAGCTACACTTTATATCATCAATCGTGAAAATGTCGACTGGCTTGTTAATAAAAGCGGCGTTCCTTTTGATTTTGATATGGTGGTTATTGATGAGTTATCTTCATTCAAATCATACAGCGCTAAGCGCTTTAAAAGCCTTTTAAAAGTAAGGCCAGCAGTGAAAAGAATTGTAGGTCTGACGGGTACGCCTTCAAGTAACGGACTTATGGATCTTTGGGCACAGTTTCGTATTCTGGATTTGGGTCAGAGGCTTGGTAGGTACATAACCCACTACCGTAATACCTACTTCATACCGGATAAACGCAATGGTCAGATCGTCTTTTCATATAAACCCCATCCAGGAGCTGAAGAAAAGATCTATAGCCAGATATCTGATATCACCATTTCTATGAAGTCCATTGATTATCTAAAAATGCCTGAATGCGTAATAAACACAGTGCCTGTGTATTTAAATGAAAAAGAGCGGGCCATTTATTCTGGATTTAGAGATGATATGGTAGCAAGTTTAGGAGCAAAAGAAATCGATGCAGTAAATGCTGCAGTACTTTCAGGAAAACTACTTCAGATGGCAAACGGTGCTGTCTATGACGAGAAGAACAAGGCACATTTTATTCACGATAGAAAACTTGATGCCCTTGAAGATTTAATTGAAGGAGCCAACGGGAAACCAGTGCTTATAGCTTATTGGTTCAAGCATGATCTTGATCGGATTCAGAAGAGATTTACTGTAAGGCAGCTTAGGTCATCAAAGGATATTGAAGAGTGGAATGAAGGTGAAATTCCTGTAGCAGTGATCCATCCTGCAAGTGCTGGACATGGACTTAACCTTCAAAGTGGTGGTTCCACACTTGTTTGGTTTGGACTCACCTGGTCATTGGAACTCTATCAGCAAACCAATGCTCGCCTCTACAGACAAGGGCAAAAGGATACGGTTGTCATTCACCACATCATTACCAAGGACACCATAGATGAAGATGTGATGACAGCACTTACAAAAAAAGAAAAAACACAAGCATCTTTAATCGATGCTGTAAAAGCTAAGCTGGAGGTGAAGCGATGATTGATCCATATGAAGACTTAGCCAATGCCATAGTTTTACTAGCAGTCAGGGACTACAGGGATGCGCTGAAGAAGCTGATGAAGTATCCACGTCATGAATCTGCAAAACATACAAAAACTGAAGTAGAGAGGTTTTTACGCTCTGATTGGTATAGAGAACTTACAGCGGTAGAACCGGAGATAATTCTCCGGAAACTGAAAGAGGAGGTCAAACAATGAATGCTAAAGAATATCTTAGTAAAGCCTATCGATTGGATCAAAGAATAAACAGTAAGCTTGAGCAAGTGGCATCCCTGGAGAATATGGCTATGAACTGCACTTCTGCTATAAATGGAATGCCTAATAACCCCAGCAAATCAGTATCTCCTATGGCAGATGCCGTATGTAAGATTATAGATATTAAAAACAATTTAAACGATGATCTTGCCAAACTTCTAAAGTGCAAAATTAACATTATTGAGATCATCCAAGGTGTGAACAACATTGAATACAGGCTCATTCTTGAGAAACGGTACCTGTCATATCAGCCTTGGGAAGATATCGCTTATGATCTTGATTACTCTGTAAGCTGGGTGCTGAAGCTTCATCGTAAAGCGCTTAGAGCTGTAGATGCTGTATTAGCTGGGAGGGAGAATAAAAATGAGTTGGCATGAAGCAATAGAAGATGGAATAACCATTGGTAAGGATGGTAGAGATTCCAACTGTTATTATCCACCTTGCCATATCTGCGCTACACCTGTTTATAGTTGGGCATAGTGAGAAATAGAAAGACAAACCCCACAGAGCTCAATCAAAAGTGCTGTGGGGTTAAATTTAAAATTATTGAAATTAGTACATGATACTGTGAGGTTTATTTGGAATAATATAGATTGTACCCTCAAGGCACTTCATGCAACTAATATTTCCAGAGATCCGTTGCTTAGTTGTATTGAAAGCTACAGAAAATTTAGTGATTATTACGCGCGTATCTTGTTTTCCATATATTTTGATGTATCTTCTTAGTGTACGTCTTATGATTTTATTCAATCTGGTCACCTTCCTTCTTTTTGTAAGTATAAACTGCGCGTCTTTTAATTGTACGATCTGGACAAAAATGTATACCAAGTTCTGGATGACTTGTGATATGATTATAGAAATTTTTACCGAAGACGCCAGCTGGACCTCTTTCAATTGTCCATTCATCTTCACCGTAAACATCAGGAAGAGTAAATTCTATGTTCTCGAAGCTTCCATTCTGAATCCTTTTAACAGCCTCGTCTACTGTGAATATTGTTGTCTCATTGAAAATCTTAAAGCGGATGAAATCCTGTACATTCATGTGCTTTTCTGCTGCAAGATTTTCTAATTTTTCACTGTACTCCTTGTTTAAATCAAATCGATAAGTTGCCATAAGATAAACCTCCTTAAATTAATATGACATTGTCTGCTGATAATGCAATAATAACATTATCAGCAGACAATGTCAATATAATCGTTTTGTCTATTTGAAATTTAATATTACGGGCAGGAAATACAAAACTAAAGCACTTAGAAAGTTAAAGGAGAAGGACCTTATAATATTTCATCGATAGAGATTATAGTTCTTTTGAAAGGGTGCTCTGGTCCTACACTCGAGGTGTTCACTATAAATGAAATGAATGCAGGACTGAACTGGAGTGACAGATATTAGAAGATGAAAACTTCAAAGTAGATAGTAAAGTCCACATAAGTCCACTTGAGTGCAGCTGATATTTTAGATAGGATAGAATTAGAGAAACTGTAATATAAAGCCTTCATGGGAACACCCCACGAGGGCTTTTCTTATGCCCAAAGGAGGTGAACCCATGCCATACAAGCCTAAGCGTCCTTGTGCTTACCCAGGCTGCGGTCGGCTTGCTGAAAGAGAGCAATACTGCGCCGAGCATAAGCAGGTGGTAACAAAACGCTACAACCAGTACCAGCGAGACCCTGCTTCCAACAAGCGCTACGGCAGGTCCTGGAAGCGTATCAGAGACCACTACATCAAAGCCCATCCTCTTTGTGATGAGTGTGAAAAGAACGGACGAATTAAAGCTGCTGAAGAAGTCCACCACATCCTCCCTCTCTCCAAAGGCGGTGGCAATGAAACCAGTAACCTGATGGCCCTTTGTAAGTCCTGTCACTCAAAGATTACCGCTGAGAGTGGTGACCGGTGGAATAAAAAAAGTCTACCCTAGCATATAAACCAAAGTAGACGTGCACATTATTTTGAATGTCGGTAGTAGATTTCAGATTAAGCCTAATTAAGATACGAGTTCTAATGTCTATGTCCGCAGCGAGGACAAAACGCATCGCTGCTATTACGTGGTTTACCACATTGTGCACAGTAAGCAGATGTACTACGAGGTGAGGTTCCATTATTACTTGAATTGATCAACTGTTCAAGTAAATCTCTAAGTGCATCAACTTTACGCATTGTCATATAGTTCTGCTCAATTATAGCCTTGAAGAACCTATAATTATTGCTATCCAGGTCTTGCATCTCTGATAGGACATCATACGTAATATTTCCTATGTTGTTGCTACAAGAGTTGCCGTTGCTATCATCAAGCGATACGGAACTTGAGGATACATTGATATCATTATTATTTTCAAAGGATTCGACAATACATCGGAGCGCGTAAAGGTCATCGTTCGAATACTCAATGCCTTTGTTCTCTGCAAGTTTAATTGCACTAGCATTAATGGCAACTTCTCTAGCTTCCGCCTTTGCTTTCGCTTTCGCCTCACGCTCTGCCTTTGAAGAAAATAGTCCCATATATATTCCTCCTTATATTTATTTATATCAACATTAGTTTGAATAATTGTATCAGTTATGTTCTGGTATTTCAATTGTAGTTGTGATGGAGGGGGAGGTAAAATCCCTACAACTAAAAATTTTGGACAGCGGGCTGGGGCTTCGTGTTAAAAAACGCAGATTCAAACGGGGGTATAGACCCCACTTTGTAAAGGAGGTGTGATCATTGGCAAAAGACGGTACGAATAGAGGTGGCGCTCGTGTTGGTGCAGGGGCAAAAAAGAAACCTCTGGCTGATAAAATAGCCGAAGGCAATCTTGGTGGCAGGAAACTGACTGTGATGGAGTTTTCCGATACGGCAGATCTTGAGGGGCAAGAAATGCCTGAACCAAATAAAATGCTTGAAGCCATTCAAAAAAATGGGAAGGCTCTGGTAGCAGGTGAAATCTACAAAGCCACATGGCAATGGCTGGATCAGCGTGGCTGTGCTGCTCTGGTTTCCCCACAGCTCCTCGAAAGGTATGCCATGAGTGTTGCTCGTTGGATTCAATGTGAAGAAGCCATTACTGAATATGGTTTTCTTGCAAAACACCCTACCACAGGAAACGCCATTCAAAGTCCTTATGTGTCCATAGGCCAGAACTACATGAACCAAACCAATCGTCTATGGTTTGAAATATTCCAGATCGTAAAAGAAAACTGTACTGGCGATTACAAAGGATCGAATCCTCAGGATGATGTGATGGAAAGACTTCTTTCTGCTCGAAGGGGCAAATAAAACAGATGGGAGATAATGATATGAGTAAAAACTACAGAACCGCAGAAAGTGTCTGCAAGGGACATCCTGATAAGCTTTCTGATTTAATCGCTGATAGCATTTTGGATGCTTGCCTTAGAAAAGACAAAGCTTCACGTGTAGCCTGTGAGGTTATGGCTACTAAAGGTAAAATCATCGTAGCGGGCGAGATCACCTGCAGCGAAAAAATTAACATCCGACTTATCGTAAAAAATGTACTTCGTGAGGTGGGATATAACCCATGGAAATTTACAGTATTTGTGTTTGTACATCATCAAAGTGTAGATATTGCTGCTGGTGTAGATACAGCACTTGAAGCAAGAAATGGAATTATTGATCCATACGGTTCCATCGGTGCTGGTGATCAAGGCACTGTATATGGATATGCCACTAACGAAACCCGTGAACTCCTACCACTGCCTTTACTTCTATCTCATAGAATCGTAAAGCGTATTGATGAATGTCGCAAGGGAAAAATCATCAAGGGTATCCTCCCCGATGGCAAAGCACAGGTTACTGTTGAGTATGATGGGGATAAACCTATCCGCGTTAAAACTGTGGTAGTTTCTGTTCAGCACCACGAAGATAAAACCCAAAAGCAGCTAGAATCAGATATCTTAAACAACGTGCTCTGGCAGTGCTTCGAGGATTTCCCCTTAGATGATGAAACCGAAATTCTCATCAACCCATCAGGCAGATTTGTTGAGGGTGGTCCTGCTGCTGATACTGGACTTACTGGAAGAAAGATCATGGTGGACACCTATGGTGGTCTGGCTTCCCATGGTGGCGGCGCACTCTGCGGAAAGGATCCAACTAAGGTTGATAGAAGCGGTGCCTATATGGCCAGGTACATTGCTAAAAATATTGTTTGGAGCGGGCTTGCTGATAAATGCGAGGTCGCTATTTCTTATGCCATCGGAAAAGCAAATCCAGTTTCAGTAAATGTGACATCCTTTGGCACAGGGAAAATCAATGACGAGGATTTAAGTGAACTGGTAAAAGAGATATTTAACTTACGTCCAGCTGCCATCATTGAAAAGCTGCGTCTTCGAAATGCAATCTACTCCGATACAGCAACCTACGGACATTTCAACTCCTCACTCTTCCCTTGGGAGAACGTGGATTTCAATCTAAACTTAAGAAAGGTGGCGGAGAAATTCAATGTAGAGCGTGATGAGATATGAAGATTCATTATGTTTGCGAAACATGTGGGCAGGAAAATTCAAGAAGATATGCTGCACATAAAATTCCATCACACTTCTTCTGTTCAGTTGCCTGTCAGAATGTCTGGCAAAAAACACGTAAAGATATCGTTGAGAAAAACAAAGACCCTCATTTTAGAAAAAAAGTGAGTGAAGGGTTGAAAGCTCGAAAGAAAAGATTAGGCTCTGACTATCACTCAAAAGAAACTAAGAAGAAGATTGGAGAAGCCACCTCTCTGAGATGGAATGAATATAGTGATGAACAGCGTGAACGAATGATTCATGTTCTGCGTAATAATGCAACAAAAAAACGCACCTACGGTCCATATGATTACGAGTGGAATAAATTGAGTGCCGCAATCAAACAAGGCCAAGTTTGTCGTCGATGTGGTACTAAAGAGAATCTTAATGTTCATCATATTATTCCTGTTAGTGCTAATGGATCGAGAGATCTCGATAATCTTGTGACCTTATGCTCCTCATGTCATAGAACTGTTGAACATGAGGGTAAGAAAGTGAATGAAATTATCGGAGACTGGCAAATAGCTCGCTTATTGATAAAAGAAAGGTTGATGTGCTTGATATGAATATACAAAAAATAAAGCTTTCAGATCTGAATCCTGCAGTCTACAACCCTAGAAAAGAACTAAAGCCTGGAGATCCAGAGTTTGAAAAGCTAAAAGCCTCCATTGAGAATTTTGGATATGTGGAGCTTATCGTCGTTAATGCAAATAATGATAACACTGTGATTTCAGGCCATCAGAGGCTTAGTGTGCTTCAGCATCTAGGTCAAAAGGAAGCAGAATGCGTTGTGGTAGATCTGAACACTGAACAGGAAAAAGCATTAAACGTTGCAATGAACAAAGTTTCTGGCGACTGGGATAAGGATAAACTGGCCCTACTCATTGCTGACCTGCAAGGTGCTGACTTTGATGTCTCCCTTACTGGTTTTGATCCTTCTGAGCTAGATGACCTGTTTAAGGATTCCCTGAAGGAAGGAATTCACGATGATGAGTTTGATGTGGATACAGAGCTGGAAAAACCCGCCATGACAAAACTTGGTGATGTTTGGAAGCTTGGTCCCCATAGACTGGTCTGCGGTGATTCCACCAAGGCTGAAACCTTCACGCTACTCATGGATGGAAAGCTGGCAAACCTAGTGGTGACAGATCCCCCTTACAATGTAAACTATGAAGGCTCTGCCGGAAAAATTAAAAACGACAACATGGGTGATTCTGCTTTCTATGAATTCCTACTGGCAGCCTTTACCAATACGGAAGCTGTGATGACGCAGGACTCTTCTATCTATGTCTTCCATGCAGATACGGAAGGGCTGAACTTTAGAAGAGCCTTTGCTGAAGCTGGCTTCTATCTATCCGGCACCTGCATTTGGAAAAAGCAATCGTTGGTCCTTGGTAGATCTCCATACCAGTGGCAGCATGAACCGGTGCTCTTTGGGTGGAAGAAAAAAGGCAAGCATAACTGGTACGCAGATCGAAAACAAACGACCATCTGGGAATTTGAAAAACCTAAGAAGAATGGCTCTCATCCAACAATGAAGCCGGTGGCTCTTGTGGCTCATCCAATCCTTAATTCAAGTCTCAGTAACTGCATCGTCCTTGATCCCTTTGGCGGCTCTGGCAGTACCCTCATTGCCTGTGACCAGACCCAGCGGATTTGTCATACCATTGAGCTTGATGAGAAGTTTTGTGACGTTATAGTTGAAAGGTTTATTTCTAGCGTTGAATCATCAGATGATGTCTATCTCCTGCGTGATGGCAAAGAATACCGCTACAGTGACCTCCCTGAAAATAAATAACACAACTATCGAAAGATAGACTTGCTATTTACATCAATTAGAGTGATATATGTAGTAAGCAAAAAACAAGGAGGTCAATACCATGAAAATCAATTACAACGTAACTGGTAACGAACGAAAAAAGCTGGTGAAACTCATCAGTGAAATCACAGAGGTTCCCTCAAAGTACCTGGGTGTTCCATCCTGCGCTTACCAGGTCGGACCCTACCACATCGGAAAAGACGGAGAACTAACCTTTGACAGAGAAGTGGTTCAGGCCGATATCAAGACGCTGATGAAAAAATTACAAGAGGCAGGGTTTGAAGCTGAGGTAGATGAACCAGCTCCTGCTGAAACGGAACCTGAAGAAACTGGACTCATCATCCAGATTCCAAAAGACTCCCTCTCCGATGAAGACCTGGAGAAGCTAGCCAAATTGCTAGATGCAAAAGGCAACTTGATTAAGAAGGCTCTGAATGTGGATACCCTTCCCATTGAATCCGACGAGGAACGCATAAGCTTCCCTTGGTTTTCAAAGCTACCAAATCCGGATGAGATAAAAGCCTACTCCCAGTTCATTACAAAGCTTTGTGAGATGGCGAAAACCCAAAAGAGAATCACCGTAAAAGAGAAAGACGTCGATAATGAAAAATACGCATTTCGCTGCTTCCTTCTCCGCCTCGGATTTATTGGAGAAGAATTCAAAACCCACAGAAAGATTCTCCTTCAAAACCTATCCGGCAGCAGTGCCTTCAAAGGAGGTGCTCCAAATGAAACCGATCAGTAAAGAAAGACTAGCCCACCTACGTAAGCAGTACCCCGCTGGCGCCAGGGTCCAGCTCCTTTGGATGGATGATGTGCAAGCACCGCCAACGGGCACAAAAGGCACCGTGTGGGGCGTGGATGACACAGGCTCCATCATGGTTCAGTGGGACAATGGGAGCAGCTTGAATGTGGTTTACGGCATTGATTCCTGCAAGGTCATCGAGGAAAATTCCAGGAAGGAGTCACAGCAATGAAGGCATTATTTGGTCGAAAGTTCTACAACCTTAAGGAACTAAAAGAAGCAACTGAAGATGCAAAAGAAGATGGAGTCATTGGTTCTGATTACACTGTGATTCGAGAAGTGGAGCTTAGTGATTCAGAGTTTAAGAAGTTCACCAGTGATTTTCTAGAGGATCAGCCCTGGATCAAGAAGTCAGATGGCGGCACCAACGAAAAAGGTGAGCTTCAATGTATTAGGGTCATCAACAAAGAAACCGGTGAAAAGATACTCACAAATCCTGAAGGCTATGACTACCCACGTTACACAGCGATTGAAGATTAGATTGGGAGACTGAAAACCTGCTCTATTACTACAGAAATGACTTGCTATTATTCTCGTTTAGAGTGATATATGTAATACCAAAACAAAACCACACTAAATGGAGGATGAGAACATGAAAGAAATCAAGGCATTTGAAGAAGCCAAAGCAACCGGCGCAAACTTTAAGGAATCAGGAATCAACAGCACCATGTACTGGGCTTACGAAAGAAGCAAGGAAGCAGGAAACGACACCATCGACTTTTCTGAGGTCATTTGGGATTACGACATTGAACCCATTGTTAAAGCCTGCAGAGCCTATGGAATCGACCACATCACCATTTCAAGCACCTTCTCAGGACTGATCGCATCCCTTGCCGAATTTGAAAAGCACGGTTGCAGGATGGACGGACTAACCAAGGTTAAGACAAGCTACACCGACTGGCAGACCGGCGAAAAGCAAATGCTACCGGCAATCTTAGTTAGGATTTAAGGAGGGTTTAGACCATGTGGAGAGAAGGTAAAATCGAAGTCGAAAATAGAACCATTCATTACTGGATTAAAAGCTTTGACTTAGGATCCTCTTACGGCATTGATGAGGGTAGAATATCAAAACTGATACTAAAGCGAGATGGCCAGATCATTGCAAACTTTGATAGAGGCTGGGACATTGAACCCATTGACGCTAATGCGCAAGCTGCGCTTAAAGCTTTGATGAAGAAATACAATTAACAACAAGATAAAAACGCATAAAGGAACAGGGCTGTATGGCTCTTTTCCTCGTTACAGAGGACCTTCAGGTCTATTTTTTATGTCTTTTTAAAGGAGGTGTCCGCATATCCGAAAACTAAAGAAGTATAAACCAACCTCTTATATGGCGAAGGATTCTCATTACAGCAAGGAGATGGCGGACTATGCAGTTGGTTTTATTGAATGCCTCTCCCATACCAAAGGAACCTGGGCAGGAAAGCCCTTTGAACTGATAGATTGGCAAGAGCAAATCATCCGGGATTTGTTTGGAACCATAAAACCAAATGGCTATCGCCAATTTAATACTGCTTATGTAGAGATACCAAAGAAGATGGGAAAAAGTGAGCTTGCGGCGGCTGTTGCCCTGCTCTTAACCTGTGGAGATAACGAAGAACGTGCTGAGGTTTATGGCTGTGCTGCAGATCGTAACCAAGCCTCCATCGTTTTTAACGTGGCAGCGGACATGGTTCGTATGTGCCCTGCCTTATCCAAGAGGGTTAAGATTCTGGACTCACAGAAAAGACTGATCTACCAACCCACTGGAAGTATTTATCAAGTGCTTTCAGCCGATGTTGGAAACAAGCACGGCTTTAACACCCATGGGGTTGTATTTGATGAACTTCATACCCAACCAAACCGAAAGCTCTATGATGTTATGACCAAAGGTAGTGGTGATGCCCGGATGCAGCCCTTGTACTTTCTAATCACCACTGCTGGAGATAATCAAAACAGTATCTGCTGGGAGGTTCATCAAAAAGCACTGGATATCATGGCAGGAAGAAAGAACGATCCTTCCTTCTACCCAGTGATTTATGGTGCAGCTCTAGAAGATGACTGGTCTGATCCAAAGGTATGGAAGAAAGCAAATCCATCCCTCGGCATCACTGTCAGTATGGATAAAGTAAAAACGGCCTACGAGTCTGCAAGACAAAATCCTGCTGAGGAAAACAGCTTCAGACAGCTTCGACTCAATCAATGGGTGAAGCAGGCCATCCGATGGATGCCAATGGATAAATGGGATGCCTGCGCTTTCCCGGTTAATCCTGAAGAACTTAAAGGTCGCGTCTGCTATGGTGGACTGGACCTTTCTTCATCTACAGACATAACAGCCTTTGTACTGGTCTTCCCTCCACAGGATGAAGACGACAAATATGTGGTTCTTCCATACTTCTGGATACCGGAAGACAGCATTGACCTTAGGGTTAGACGGGATCATGTGAATTATGATGTGTGGGAAAAACAAGGCTTCCTTCTTACTACCGAAGGTAACGTAGTTCACTACGGATTCATTGAGGCTTTCATTGAGGAACTTGGGATGAAATATAACATCCGCGAGATTGCCTTTGACCGCTGGGGAGCAGTTCAGATGACTCAGAACCTAGAAAACTTAGGGTTCACAGTTGTCCCTTTTGGTCAGGGATTTAAAGACATGTCTCCGCCAACAAAAGAATTAATGAAGCTGACTTTGGAAGAAAAGATAGCCCACGGTGGTCATCCTGTTCTCCGCTGGATGATGGATAATATCTTCATTAGAACTGATCCTGCGGGGAACATCAAAGCAGACAAAGAAAAATCCACCGAGAAGATTGACGGTGCTGTAGCCACAATCATGGCTCTTGACCGAGCGATCCGCTGTGGTGGAGAAACTGGTAATTCTGTTTATGACGATCGGGGTCTTTTAATCTTTTAATTCCATTTCCCTATGGTATAATAAATATAATAGTCCAAAGTTAATTGCAGATAAGTGGATATATGCGTAACAATTTTTAATAAATTGTAATTTGAACGGGGTGATTGTATGGTGAATAAAACTGACGCTATTGAAATAATAACATGGGCCGAAGAAAATGAAATTAGTATTTGGATAGATGGTGGTTGGGGTGTAGATGCCCTGTTGAAAGAAGAAACTAGAGCACACAATGATATTGATTTATTTGTGGAGGAAAGCAACGGCAAAAAATTTATTAGTATATTAAAGAAAAAAGGCTTTATTGAAATTGTTGAATCATATACAACAGAATCTCACACGGTTTGGAAGGATACTAAAGGTAGGATAATTGATCTTCATATATTCAAATTTAATGAACAGGGATACATTGTTTTTGAAGGAGAAGAATATCCACCAAATGTGTTTAGTGGTATTGGGGAAATAGGTAATAAAGAGGTAAAGTGCATTGACGCTGAAAATCAAGTGCTATTTCACTTGGGCTATGAACATAATGAAAATGATGTACATGATGTAAAACTTTTATGTGAAAGATTTGGTATTCCTATTCCGAGAGAGTACAAGTAATTAACAACCGCTAAATTATATAAGCAGAAATTTTATTATGGCTATGTCATATCATTTATATTATATGAGCTACTGTTAATGTGAATTCAAAAGTATATATTAAGCATCTCAATAGAGGTGCTTTTTTCATGCCCATTTTAAGGAGAGTGATGTCCATGGGAATACTGCAAGGAATATTTAAGGCACGTGATAAGCCTAAAGACGCTCTTAGTGGAAGCCGCTATAGTTTCTTTTTTGGAAGTACTAGTGCTGGTAAACCAGTTAATGAGCAAACTGCTATGCAAATGACAGCGGTCTACAGCTGCGTAAGAATCTTATCGGAGACGTTGGCTGGTCTACCGCTTCATGTCTATAAATACAATGATTCAGGCGGCAAAGAGAAAAACCTAAATCACCCGCTATACAAGCTGCTTCATGATGAACCAAACCCTGAGATGACTTCTTTTGCGTTTAGAGAAACGCTGATGAGTCATCTTTTATTATGGGGAAATGCCTATGCTCAGATTATTCGAAATGCACGAGGTGAAGTGATTTCCCTGTACCCATTAATGCCAAACAAAATGACGGTCGATCGCGATTCAAGTGGTCGGCTTTTCTATTTGTACCAGCGCGGTAGTGAAGATGCTCCTACTCTTGGTAGAGAGAACCAGGTGTATCTTTCACCATCAGACGTCCTTCATATCCCCGGACTTGGCTTTGATGGACTGGTGGGATATTCACCCATTGCCATGGCTAAAAATGCTGTGGGCCTTGCCATAGCTACTGAAGAGTACGGCGCTAAATTCTTTGCTAATGGGGCTTCACCGGGTGGCGTCTTAGAACATCCCGGTACTATCAAAGACCCTCAGAAGATTAAAGAATCCTGGAACGCTGCCTATCAAGGAAGCGGTAATGCCCATCGGGTGGCTGTCCTTGAAGAAGGTATGAAGTATCAACCTATTGGTATATCTCCTGAGCAGGCACAGTTCCTTGAAACCAGAAAGTTTCAGATCAATGAGATCGCTCGTATTTTTAGAGTCCCACCACATATGCTTGCTGATTTAGAGAAGTCATCCTTTAGCAACATCGAACAGCAATCACTGGAGTTTGTAAAATACACCCTCGACCCTTGGGTGGTCCGCTGGGAACAGTCCATGTGCAGAGCGCTTCTCATGGAAAGTGAGAAACCTAATGTATTTATCAAGTTTAATGTGGATGGCCTACTGCGTGGTGATTATGTGAGCCGTATGAGCGGTTATGCAACTGCAAGGCAGAACGGTTGGATGAGCGCCAATGATATCAGAGAGCTTGAAAATCTGGATAGAATTCCAGAATCCCTAGGTGGCGACCTCTACCTCATCAACGGTGCCATGACAAAATTACAGGACGCAGGCGCGTTCGCCAATATCAAAGAAACGGAGGAACCTAAATGAAGAAGTTTTGGAACTGGGCACGAGATGAAAACACTGGTGTCCGAACACTCTACCTAGACGGCGTTATTGCCGAAGACTCATGGTTTGACGATGATGTCACCCCTATGGCATTTAAGGCAGAGCTTACTGCCGGTGAGGGTGACATTGTTATTTGGCTCAATTCTCCAGGAGGTGATTGTATTGCTGCTAGTCAGATTTACACCATGCTAATGGATTACAAAGGCACTGTTACCGTAAAGATTGATGGCATTGCCGCTTCTGCTGCCTCAGTCATCGCCATGGCGGGGACAACGGTGCTCATGGCCCCAACTGCCCTTATGATGGTCCATAACCCCCTTACAGTGGCCATTGGGGACAGCGAGGAGATGAAAAAGGCCATTGCCATGCTTTCTGAAGTTAAAGAGAGCATCATCAATGCCTACGAAATCAAGACAGGTCAGTCAAGGACAAAGCTCTCGCACCTTATGGATGCAGAAACCTGGCTCAATGCAAAGAAGGCCATCGAGCTTGGCTTTGCTGATGGCATCTTGGAGGATGAAAAGAAAAGAAATCAGACCGAGGACTTTACCTATGCCTTTAGCCGCAGAGCTGTTACCAACTCCCTGCTGGATAAGGTAAAACCCAAACTACCAAAAGAGAATACTGGCACCCCAATTGAGTCGCTAGAAAAGCGGCTTTCTTTGATTCAACACTAAATTTTAGGAGGAAAACACTATGAATAAAATTCTTGAACTGCGTGAAAAAAGAGCAAAGTCCTGGGAAGCTGCTAAAGCATTCCTGGATACCAAAAGAGGTACAGATGGCATTGTATCTGCTGAAGACACTGCAACCTATGAAAAGATGGAAGCAGATGTGGTTGCCCTCGGTAAAGAGATTGATCGTCTTGAAAAGCAAGAAGCACTAGACCGTGAGCTTTCAAAGCCACTTAACACACCACTTACCGGGAAGCCAATTTTCCAAGGTATGGAATCCAAAGGCGGTAGAGCTTCTTCGGAATACCAGAAAGCCTTCTGGAATGCCATGAGAACCCGTTCTGGTGAAGGGCTTGATCCTGTTATTAAGAACGCACTTCAGATTGGCACTGACACTGAAGGTGGGTATCTTGTACCAGATGAGTTCGAGCGTACTCTTATTGAAGCTTTGGATGAAGAGAATATCTTCAGAAAGCTGGCCAACGTCATCTCCACTTCTTCTGGTGACCGTAAGATTCCAGTAGTGGCTTCAAAAGGAACCGCATCTTGGATTGATGAAGAAGGTGCCATTCCTGAAAGCGATGATAGCTTTGGACAGGTGTCTATCGGTGCTTACAAGCTAGGTACCATGATCAAGGTGTCTGAAGAGCTTCTTAATGACAGCGTCTTTAATCTTGAAAACTATATTGCTAGAGAGTTTGCAAGACGTATCGGCAACAAGGAAGAAGATGCTTTCTTCACAGGAGATGGCTCTGGTAAGCCTACAGGTATCCTTGCCGCTAGCGGTGGAGCACAAATCGGTGTAACCGCTGCTAGTGCTACAGCTATTTCCATCGATGAGATTTTGGACCTCTTCTACTCTCTTAAATCGCCTTACAGAAATAAGTCCGTGTTTGTTATGAACGATGCCACCATTAAGGCCATTAGAAAGCTAAAAGATGGTCAGGGTCAGTATATCTGGCAGCCTTCACTTCAGGCAGGAACACCAGATACCATTCTGAACAGACCTGTTTACACTTCATCCTACGTTCCTACCATCGCCGCATCTGCAAAGTCCGTCATCTTCGGTGATTTTGGTTATTACTGGGTAGCGGATCGTCAAGGTAGAGTATTCAAGAGACTTAATGAGCTTTATGCAGCCACTGGTCAGGTAGGCTTTGTTGCTACTCAGCGTGTGGATGGAAAGCTGATTCTACCTGAAGCCATCAAAGTGCTTCAGCAGAAAGCGTAATGGAGGTGCCCTATGAGTTATAACACAAAGAACTTTACCGAACAGGGCGGTGAAAAAACCGTCATTGGTGGAACTCTTGAAATCAAGGAAGGGGCGGTCGTTACTGGCCTCCCTATTCTTGATAATCAAGCAGCAAGCGCTGCTACCACAGTTGAAGATTTGGTGACAGATTTCAATGCCCTTCTCACCAAACTTAAGACTGCAGGGCTTATGATTTCAGACTAATGAAAGGATGGTGGTGGTATGACACTGCTGGAAAAAGTAAAAGCAAATCTTATTCTTCATCACTCAGCTGATGATGACCTGCTTGAGATGTACATCACTGCCGCTACTAGGTACGCAGAAAGCTATCAGCATCATCCTGAGAACCACTATGTGGAAGCAGTTATGCCAGCCACCACACAGCAAGCCATCATCATGCTGTCATCTCACTTCTATGAATCACGAGATGGCAGCACTGGTGGTTTTTACTCAGATAATGTTCAGGCTGGACAGCAAGTATGGAATACAGTCAATCTTCTACTGCGGCTTGATCGGGATTGGAAGGTGTAGATATGAGCTTTGGCAAAATGAATACCTTTATCGATATTGTAGAAAGCGTCACCATTAAAGATGCTGAAGGATTTAAAACTGAAGTTGATAACATTGCAGCTTCTGTTAGGGCGTATCGTGAAGGTCGACATGGCAATGAGAAATGGGCAAATAGAGCTTCCTTTACTGAAGCCACAGACCTTTTTCGCTTTCGCTGCATCCCTGGTATTACCATTACGGCATCTATGGTGATCATCCACAGTGATAAGAGATTTGAAATCACATCTGTTGAGGATGTGAAAGGACGCGGAATGTATCTTGAAGTTCTAGCTAAGGAGGTGGTTCCAAGTGGCTAACGCAACCATGAAAATGCCCGATGAGTTTTTAATGAAGCTTACAAAGCTTGGTGATAAGACAGATGAGATAGTCTCAAGAGTATTAGAAGCTGGCGGTGAAGTAGTTCTGGATAAAGCCAAAGCCAACCTGAAAGGTGTTATCGGAAGTGGTACAAAGGAGAAAAGCCGTTCTACTGGTGAGCTGGTCTCATCCCTTGGGCTATCTCCAACTAAGCTAGACAGAAACGGAAACTTTAACGTGAAGGTTGGCTTCAATGAGCCTCGTGACGATGGAGATTCGAATGCTAAGATTGCAAATATCATTGAATATGGTAAATCAGGTCAGCCTCCTAAGCCCTTCTTGAAGCCAGCAAAGTCCGCATCTCGGAAGGCATGCATTGAAACTATGAAATCAGAACTGGATAAGGAGATTGAAAAGCTATGAGCTTACTTGCGGATTTAAACCAAATACTAGATCCCCTAAACATTCCTGCGGAGACCGGAGTGTTTTCAGATACGCCGCCTGATGAATATCTGGTTATCACCCCCATGTCTGATAGGCTTGATCTCTTTGCAGATAATGAAGCAAATATGGTTCTTTCAGAAGCTAGGCTTTCTTTTTTCACGAAGAAGAACTATATGAAGCGCAAGAAAGAACTAACTAAAGCCCTTCAATCCGGAGGAATCACCATCACAGATAGGCAGTATGTTGGTTACGAACATGATACTAAATTTCATCATTACGCCATTGACGTAATGAAAGAATATGAAACGGAGGAAGAATAAATGGCAACAATCGGATTGGATTCTCTATATTATGCCAAGATCACAGAAGATCAAAACGGCATTGAAACCTATGGCACCCCTAAAGTACTGGCTAAAGCCATGACTGCGGAGCTGAGCATTGAGCTCATTGAAGCTATTCTCTACGCAGATGACGGTGCCAGCGAGGTAGTAAAAGAATTTAAGAGTGGTGCCCTGACACTGGGTATTGATGATATCGGATCATTGGTAGCGCAGGATTTGACAGGGTGTAAAATCGACAGTAATAATGTGGTGGTTTCAAGAAGTGAAGATGGTGGTAGCCCTGTGGCAGTTGGGTTTCGTGCCAAGAAAGCCAATGGAAAGTATCGCTATTTTTGGCTTTACAGGGTTATTTTCTCTGTTCCTGCCACAAGTCTTGCCACCAAAGGCGATTCCATTACATTTAGCAGTCCCACCATAGAAGGAACCGTCTTTAGAAGAAACAAACTGGACGGAGAAAGCAAACATCCTTGGAAAGCGGAAGTTACTGAAGGAGATAATGGTGTATCGGCATCAACAATTACAAGTTGGTTTGCTTCTGTGTATGAACCAGACTTTACAGCCGTAACCCCAACCATTACAATCACAACTCAACCAGCAAGCTTAACTGAAGTAACCACAGGAAGCATTTCTGGAAGCCTTTCTGTTGTGGCAAATTCCAACACCTCAAACCCTGTAACCTATCAATGGTATGAAAATACCACTGATAGCACCACTGGCGGTACTACCATTAATGGAGAAACTTCTGCGAGCTTTGATATTCCAACGGACCTTCTGGCGGATACCTATTACTACTACTGCGTCTTAAGCTCTAGTGGTGCAGAAAATGTGACGACTACAGTTGCTACTGTTGTTGTTTCTTAATGGGAGGTAAATGAATATGGCAGATGAAAAATTAAAAATTGATGAAGCAGCTGAAGAAAGAAGCACCTCAATTGACATTGGCGGCACGGAGTTTAAGATGATTCTTACCACCAAAGCCACTAAGGAAATTGCAAAGCGCTATGGTGGACTTGAAAACTTAGGCGAAAAGCTTATGAAAACCGAGAACTTTGAAATGGCTTTAGAAGAAGTAGTTTGGCTTATTACGCTTCTAGCCAATCAATCCATTTTGATTCATAACATCAAGAATAAAGACGAAAAGAAAGAACTTCTCACAGAAGATGAAGTTGACCTCCTTACTACCCCCTTCGATCTGGCTAATTACAAGAACGCCATTATGGCCAGTATGATGAAAGGCACAAAAAGGAATGTGGAGAGTGAACCATCAAAAAACGAGGTGGTCGGGTAAGTGATCAAGAGTTATTTACCCGACTCATTTACTATGGCACTGCCCACCTAAATAGAAATGAAGATGAGGTATGGCTATTACCCATTGGTTATCTGATGGACCTTTGGGAGTGCCACAAGCAGTTTACTGGGATATCAAAACCAAGAGTAGATCATACAATCGATGATGTTATACCAGAATTTCTATAAGTACTCTACCCAACACCGTAAGAGGTGTTTTTTTATGCCCTGAAGGAGGTGAAATCATGTCGGACTTTGGACTGAAGATTGGCGTTGAGGGCGAAAAGGAATTTAAAAATGCACTTCGAGAAATAAACCAAAACTTCAAAGTGTTAGGCTCAGAAATGAACCTTGTGACTTCCCAATTTGATAAACAAGACAAATCGCTCCAAGCAGTAACAGCAAGAAATGAAGTCTTAAACAAAGAAATCGATGCTCAAAAGGACAAGGTTAAGACACTCGAATCTGCCTTAAAGAATGCTGCAGAATCCTTTGGAGAAAATGATAAGCGAACAAAGGCCTGGCAAATTCAGCTTAATAATGCCAATGCAGATCTCAATAAAATGGAAAAGGAACTGGAAGATTCAGCAGAAGAAGCAGAAAACTTGGGAGAGCAGTTAGATGAATCCGGTAAGTCCGCAGAAGGTGCTGGTGGGAAGTTTGAGAAGTTTGGAGGAGTTCTTAAGGGGATCGGAACTGCAATGGGTTCTGTGGCTCTTGCAGCAGGTGCTGCTACTATAAAACTTGGAACTGAGATTGTCCAGCAGTTTGGTGAGCTTGAACAGAATCTTGGTGGTTCCGAAGCTGTATTTGGAAAGTACGCTTCTTCTATTCAGAAAACTGGTGAGGAAGCCTACAAAAATCTAGGTGTGTCCCAGAGTCAATATTTGGCCACAGCCAATAAAATGGGAGCGCTTTTTCAAGGCTCTGGTGTTGAACAACAAAAGAGTTTAGAACTGACGGAGAAAGCCATGCAACGAGCTGCAGATATGGCCTCCGTTATGGGCATCGATATGCAGGTTGCCCTTGATTCTGTTGCTGGTGCTGCTAAGGGTAACTTCACCATGATGGATAACTTGGGAGTTGCCATGAATGCCACAAATATCGAAGCCTATGCTCTTGCCAAAGGATTAGATTTTACATGGGCATCGGCAACAAATGCAGAAAAAGCTGAAGTGGCCATGCAGATGTTCTTTGAAAATACGGAGCAGTATGCGGGGAACTTTGCCAGAGAATCCACCCAAACCGTCACAGGTTCCATAGGTCTTCTACAAGCTGCACTAGGTTCGTTTACTGCAGGTCTGGGAAATGCAGATGCGGATATGACCAACTTAACCCAAAATCTCGTAGATGCTTTTCAGTCAGTTGTTATTAATATTGTACCAATATTAGAAAATGTGGTTACTGCTCTACCTGCAGCAATGGATGCGATCCTTATGGCCATTGGAGACCTTCTGCCAGTTCTTCTTAGTACAGTAACGGATTTATTCAGCCAGGTTCTGGAAACCTTACTGAGCCTACTTCCAGAACTGATTCCAGCAGCTGTAGATGCGGTCATGACAATTGTTGGAGCACTCATTGAGAATTTGCCGCTTTTAATCGATGCGGCTATACAGCTAATTACTGCTCTTGTAGAAGGGTTAGGATTGGCTTTGCCTGAACTGATTCCAGCAATGATTGAAGCAGTCATTTTGATTGCTACCACTTTAATCGATAATATGAGCTTAATTCTGGATGCTGCCTTTCAACTAATTAGTGGATTGGCTCAAGGGCTTTTAAATGCTCTCCCTACACTAATTGAAGCCTTACCCCAAATCATCAACACTATTATTGGTTTCATTACCACAAATCTACCAAAGCTTATTGAAATGGGAGTTCAACTGACCATTCAGCTTGGCATGGGCTTGATTAGAGCAATCCCTCAGATCGTGGCTCAACTGCCTCAGATCATCATGTCTATTGTCACCGGACTTGCCCGTGGGATTCCATCAATCTTAGAAGTGGGAAGAAATATCGCCAGAGGTTTATGGGACGGTATTGCATCGATGATTGGTTGGCTTGGAGAAAAAGTGAAAAACATGGTCAACGGTATCGTTGGTGGTGTTAAAAAGGTTCTTGGAATTAGATCTCCTTCAAAGGTATTTGCAGGCATTGGTTCCAATATGGGTGAAGGTATTGGAGAGGGCTTCGAGAAAGCCATGGGTGATGTGGAAAAAGATATGCAGGGAGCTATTCCTACAGACTTTGATTTAGACCTGAACTCTCAAGTCACTGGAAGTTTTGGTGGCTCTGACGGAGCAGTCTTTGATGTAACTATCCCTCTTACCATTGACGGTAACATTCTAACAAGAGTTATTGCTCAACTTCAGTGGAACCAAAATACGGTCACAGTTAGAAACCTTGGTGTGGCAGGAAGTTAATAGAAAGGAGGCGGTCCCTTGATTGAAATTTACGTAGGAGCAACCATGATTCAGTCCGTTAAGAAAGTCATCAGCTCAAACATTAGGGAAACCTTAGAGGGTGAATTTACTCTCTCATTTACTGTTATGGCGAAGTCTGCATTGGCTTTAAAAACAAAGCAAATTGCAAAACTAGATAATCAGTATTTTGAACTGGTTCAAATTAGTAAATCAATTCAAGGGAGCCTACCAGTCTGCTCTGTTCTTTGTGAGCATGTGTCCTACCTGCTCAACCACGAGATGTATAACATCACTGAGTTTGATTTTACGGGAGATCCAGCCACAGGATTATCCCAGCTCCTTGCAGGCACTCCCTTTTCAGCTGGGATTGTGGATTTTACAGAAAGCGTCACGATGAAAATCAACCAGAAGGTTTCCAGGCGAGCTGCTCTTATGCAGTTCATTGCTATTTTGGGTGGTGAAATCCAGTACGATGGCTATAGCATTAATATTCGTAGCCATAGAGGCTCCAATGATTATATCCCGGTGATGGGTTCAAAGAATGTTACAAACGTGGCTGTATCCCATGACTCCAGGGAGAATGTATCATCCTACGATATTTCCTTTTTCAAGCTGATGGATTTGGCTGTTGGTGATAATGTGCACATCATCTTCAATCCATTAGGAATCAATGTGAAAACCAGGATCATCTCTCTTGAGTACAATCCATTTTACAGATTCAACATCCGCGTTGAGGTGGGAAAGTTTCGTCCTAGCGTTTCAAATACTTTCTATAAGATTGAATATAATCTATCAGATGTATCCAATCGGGTAGACTCATTAGAGCAAATTACAGCGAAATACACAGCAGAATTCGGAGACATTATCGGGAGTGGATCTTTTTACTTTAGAACAGCTTACAAAGATAAACCGACATATTTTATAAGTGCGAAAGGCGGTGAGGTGCTTATGGAGTTTCTTATGCTAGAAGATAAATATGTTGGGGCCATGATTCAAGCAAGCGGTGAAGAAACATTAACCGCTCTTGTATTTTATTGTACTTTACCAGATGAAGAGTAGAGGTGATTTAAAATGCGTGTTTTTCAGGGTGCAAAATATGATGAAGCCAGCCAAAAAGCTCTGGAGTTTATAAAAGCACAGATGGATGTATCTCAGTGGCTTTATACCATTAATTTCGCTGAAGACTATGCTGATAGTTATGCAAATAATCTCATATGGGGAACAGTTCAAGGACTTCCAAATGAAGATGAGAAGATCTTCCCCAAACACATTAATGTTGATAGCTACTACGGTCCAGATTATGAAGGCGTGGTATCAGGAATCTGGTTTGATCTTCCCGATACAACTGGATACGCTGTTGAGGTATATGCGATTACAGACATTCCGTACTTTGTATTGTCATGCCCTTTAAGAGCTGATGGTACCTGGCGATCGCAAAAATATGTAACGGTGACAGAAATAGATCCTGAAACTGGAGAAGAATACACATACTCTTACTGGGAAGACATCCCTGTTGGAAAAGGCTTCAAAGAGTTCAGGCTCGTAAAAGATGGTCTCATCATTGATTATCCATATTCTAGATTCGTAAACTTTAAAGTTCGTCTTTTTAGCTTTGTGGATGCAGAGTATTTATCAGATGAGATGGATGTTTGGGATATGGGTGGAGGTCGGCACGTCTTCTATACCCAAAAGGTTTTTAGTGGACTAAAAATTGCAAAGGTGATTCAGCGAGTTTGGCAATCAGGGAGTTTTAATTATATTGTTGTAGGAATATCTGGAGCAAGAAGTAATAGTTCTTATGGAAGATTGCCCGCCTCTTTTTATATTCCTCCAGATGATCCCCAATATGATAAAGAAGGAAACTCTGCACTGGGAGCTTATGGTTATATGCTGAACTCTCGATGTTGGGCATATGATGTTGGTCTAGCACTGCTGGTATTTACCGTAAGTGGAGATTATGAGCTTTGCAAGGAAATTTTAAACAGAATGGAACATGAACAAGGCACAGATGGTAGCTTTAATTTCAGCTACGACATCTACATCGGGCAATTATTCGAGGGGTATATTCGAACCGGTGCCATCGGTTGGACAGTTTGGGGGATGTGCTATTACACACTTATAACTGGAGATCGCTCCTTTATGCCAATGATCATAAAAGCTTCTGACTGGCTTTTATCAAGGCAAGTGACCAATCGAGATGATCTAAGGTACGGACTTTTAACCGGTGGCTATGGGTCCTATAACATGGATGATTACAGTTACGATCCTACGGAGATTAGATGGTGTTCCACGGAACATCAGTGTAGTGCGCTACAGGCTTTACACGGAGCATCACTCCTTACGGGGGAAGAAAAATATAAAGTAGCTGCGGATAAGATGAAGGAACAGTTGGTGCTCACGTTATATGACACTGATAATGAGCGCTTCTATCAAGGCTGCAGCGCTGAAGGAGTGGACGAGGCTTGGGCACTAGATTGTACAACGTGGGCTGGAAAGAGTGCACTATCCATCTTGAGTCCTGCGATCATTCCACCAAAATGCAGAGAAACTACCTTGGATGAATACCTCGTTACAGATGAAAGCATTTATCAAAGTAGTGAACCTGAGTACTATAATCAAACCTATTCTTTAGATGGGGTGACCGAGGGATTCAAGCCGTATAGCAGTCGAGGCGGCAGTTATGATGGAGCACCAGAACTTGTTTGGACAGAAGGCACATTGGGGTATGTAACCTTATGCATTTCTTTAGGAAAGATTGAAGAAGCTAAACGATTTTTAGATGCAACAATTGATCTTCAAAACTGCAACAACTCCCCCGGTGGCGTTATTTATACGACGAAAACTTATGCTAGTCTTCCATGGGAGTTTCATGTCTGGCCCAGTGTAGTATCTAGCGCATGGTTATATTTGCTAATAGAAAATCCCCATTGCTTGTTTCCCATCGTAACAAGATATCAAAGCTACGCTCACAAGATGCAAGCCTATAAAGAGAGTGATCGAAAGAACAGGATTGTGCTTTATGTCTACTCTGACGTTCCCTTCACTTATTTTGTTCCTATTTCAGGAGGAGAGGTTTCTGGAAGACCCTTTGATTGGCGTGTGGACTGGGGAGATGGTACAAGTGGTATTTATGAGGGGGCTTCATCAGCGAGCTCTTCTGAGAATGCACCAAACCATACCTATCCTGCAGGAGAGCATCAGATTACCATTAGGCCAAATGGTGAAAGATTTTCCTGGGCTTCTGCTTTTGGGTATTCTGAGTTTACAGATGCCCCTCACGATAGCTTAGGCAACAAGTATTTATTGATTGGCGTTGATATGGATATATCCCCAAATATGACTCGGACTGTAGATCAGCTAGAGAATTTCCAGGCACCTGACAATGAATGGACCAAAACCTTTATCAACTGTCGATTTTTACGAAATATGCATGATACTTCTTTCGTTGGCTGGGAAGGTATCACAACTGTTGGAAACTTTTTTATGATGGGTATGTTCTCATCTTGTCAGCGCTTGCAAATGGGAGAGAAGTTTCAGTTGCCCCAGTCTTTAATAACTGCAGGTAATTTTTTCTGCAGTTATCTGTTTGTAGGTTGTGCTGAGATGAGTATGAATAATATATTTCAAATGCCACAGAGGCTTCGTACTTCTGGTCATTCACTATTCTCATTTGCCTTTTTCCAGTGTACGAATCTTGTGGTGAATAGTTTGTTTTTATTTCCTAGACTAGATGAGATTCCTGAGCTTGCCTTTAATCAGTCATTTAACGGGATAGGTGCATCACAGCATAGAGAAGCAATGAGCATTATAAACGGGCTAGGGATGCCAGAGGATAATAGATACACGTTTAGTAGTGCTTTTAGTGATTACAACGTCCTTCCAGAAGTTTGGAAAGGTGTATAGAAAAGATTTCTTAGGTGCCCGATGACTCAGTTAGAAGTTTTTTAAAAGGAGGATAAAGATGAGAGAAATATGGAACTGGACGCAGCTTAGCTTAGCTGCACTAGGTGGATTTTTAGGGTGGTTTTTGGGAGGAGTTGATGGATTTCTGTATGCACTAGTCGCATTTGTTGCCATCGATTATGTTACGGGTATTATGTGTGCCATTGTGGACAGAGTACTCTCTAGCGAGATTGGATATAGAGGTATTTTCAAAAAGGTGTTAATATTTGCGCTGGTAGGTGTTGCGCACATTATTGATCAGAATATCATTGGAGATGGGAGTGTCATTAGAACTGCGGTCATCTTCTTCTATCTTTCCAATGAAGGAATCAGCATTATTGAAAATGCCACAAGACTAGGACTGCCTATTCCAGAAAAGCTCCGCGATGTTTTGGAACAACTCAAAGGCGGTGGAGATAAAGATGGAACAAAGTAATAAATGATTTTGCCATTTGAACATTTTCTGCATATGTAAGTTATGGAGGTGTTCAAATGGTATTTATAAATTGTAGTTATTGCAAGGAGCCACTATGTGTCATCAATTACAAAATACTCAACAGTGACAAGATGGTGCTGAGAAACTATCAAGAGGAATGTCCGAGCTGCAAGAAAACTCTAGATTTCTTATGGCATGAAAACAGCGATCAGATTTTTGATGAAGAAAAATTAGATTAGCTGAATAAATTTTAACCCTCTTCCTATAATACTTTTGGGAGGGGATGAAAGTGACGAAAATGAAATGCCAGTGTGGGGCGACGATACTCTTACAAAAGTATCGGATGCACTTGGAAGGGAGTTTAACTTTTAGAGATTATTATGGCACATGCCCAGTATGTGGGAAAGAGAATGAAACAAGGTATTTAAATGAAGATGACATAATTGATCAAGAATACCTATTCTAGTAGAAGCGTCATAGGCCAAGCCTGTGGCGTTTTTATTTATCTATAGATTGCAACAAATCGTAGGAGGGAAAAACTATGAACCTTAAAAAACTAATCTTTACAGAAAACGAATGTTATAAAGCAGGTAGAAAAATCAAACCCAAAGGCATTATGGTCCACAGTACTGGGGCCAACAACCCCTATCTACGTAGATACGTTGGTCCAGATGATGGCCTGCTTGGAGTAAACCAGTACAACAATCACTGGAATCAGCATAGACCAAGTGGCAGACAAGTCTGTGTCCATGCCTTTATCGGAAAACTTAAAAATGGCACCATCGCTACCTATCAGACCCTGCCATGGGATCATAGAGGGTGGCATGCAGGTGGTGACGCCAACAACAGTCACATCGGATTTGAAATCTGCGAAGACAACCTGTCCGACGCCTCTTATTTCAATACAGTTTATAAAGAAGCCACTGAGCTTTGTGCGCACCTTTGTAAACTCTATGACCTGACGGAGAAAGACATCATTGGCCACTATGAAGGCTATCAAAAGAAAATCGCAAGCAATCATGGAGATCCTCGTCACTGGTTTTCTAGGCATGGTAAGAGTATGGATACTTTAAGGGCTGATGTTAAAAAGCTACTGACGGCTCCTACTCCTTCCACTACCCCGCCTCAGAAGCTTTACAGGGTTCAGGTCGGGGCTTACAGCGTCAAGTCCAATGCTGATGCTATGCTGGCCAAAGTAAAAGCTGCAGGCTTTACAGATGCCTTTATCAAAGCTGATTAGTTAAGCATTATGCCCTTGGAGGTTTAAAACTTCTGAGGGCATTATTTTTTTGCAATTTTACAAAACCGTCAGATTTCCATCCTTCCCAAGGCTACCAGATAGAGGGGAACAAATAATGACCCTTCAGAAAGAGGTGAAGGATATGAAACACAACTTGAAGATCAGTGTTTCAAAAATGCCACAGACAGGCGGAATCGTTACTTGCCGTAATGTCACCGTAAGGGAGCGCATTCTACGTTTCCTCCTTGGAGATAAACAGCGTGTAACGATTCTTATTCCGGGAGATAGCGTCCAGGAACTTGCTATCTGTGAGACTACGAAAGGAGGAAATGAACTTGAGCAAAGTAAAGTTACTGCTTGATGTGGTAAGCGATATGCGAAGCCTTGCAGACAGCATAGAAGTGGTTTGTAAGGCAATGACAGAAAGTGATGCAACACCTGAAGAAGTCCCTACCACAAAGTCGGAAACAGCAAAAGAGCCGGATATCCCACTTGAAAAAGTGCGTATGGTCCTTGCTGAAAAAAGTCAGCTTGGTTTTACTGCGGAAGTCAGAGCTATTATCGGGAAGTATGGTGCGGATAAGCTCAGTGCAGTTGACAAGGCCTACTATGCTGACATCTTGAAAGATGCGGAGGTTCTTGGCAATGGGTAATCACGCAATACTATCTGCATCTTCTTCACACAGATGGCTTCACTGCTTGCCATCTGCAAGGCTTGAACTTGAGTTTGAAAACACAAGTGGAGAGGCGGCAAAGCCGGTACTGCAGCACATGAACTCTCAGAACACAAATTGAAAAAAGCGCTCCACATTAGAAGTAAGAGGCCCGTGTCAGAGTATGATTCAGATGAAATGGAAGAATGCACAGATGACTATGTTGCCTTCATCATGGAGCAGGTAGAACTTGCAAGAAAGTCCTGTACTGACCCTATCGTTCTTATTGAACAACGCCTTGACTTCTCTTGCTATGTGCCAGATGGATTTGGTACGGGAGATTGTGTAATCATTTCAGATGACAAGCTTCACATAGTGGATTTCAAATACGGAATTGGAGTCCTTGTGGACGCAGAAAACAATCCGCAGATGAAACTCTATGCGTTAGGGGCTCTTGAAATCTATGACAGTCTCTACGACATCAAAGAAGTATCAATGACAATATTTCAGCCGCGAAGAGAAAACGTCAGCACCTGGACTCTTCCTGTAGAAGAACTTAAAGCCTGGGCAGAAGAAGAACTAAAACCAAAGGCAGCAAAAGCCTATCAAGGTGAAGGTGAATATATCCCTGGCCCATGGTGTACTTTCTGTAGAGCCTCCACCAGATGCCGTGCAAGGGCCGATGAAAAGCTCAAACTGGCACAGAAAGAGTTTAAGATGCCACCACTGCTTACAGATAGTGAGATTGAAGAAATTCTATATATTATTCCTGATCTCACAAAGTGGGCCAATGAAGTAACTGCTTATGCCACAGATGCAGCAGTTAACCATGGGAAAGAGTGGAATGGTTTTAAGGTTGTGGAAGGTCGTTCAGTTCGTAAGTACAAAGATGAGAATGCTGTAGCAGAAAAAGCAGTAGAAAGTGGATATAAGGACATTTATCGTAAAAGCCTTATTCCTTTGACAGAGATGCAGAAACTGATGGGTAAAACCAAATTTGAAGAAATCTTAGGAAGCCTCCTAGTAAAACCACCCGGCAAACCAACGCTTGTTCCTAAAACAGATAAAAGAGTGACTATGAACGTAGCCAACGCAAAAAATGAATTTAATGAAATTATGGAGGATTGATCAATATGAAGAACAATATTACAAAGGTTATTACAGGTGTAAATACAAGACTCTCTTACTTCCACGGGTGGGAGCCTGTTTCCGTGAATGGTGGTGCTGAAAAGTATAGTGTATCTGTACTCATCCCAAAAGACGATACAGAAACCATTAACGCAGTAAATGCTGCAATTGATGCCGCTATCGAGGAAGGTATCGCAAAGTTTGGTGGCAAGAAGCCTAATAAGGCCGCAATTAAGATTCCTTTGCGCGATGGAGATGTAGAGCGTGACGATGAGTCTTATAAAGGACATTACTTCATCAATGCCAACAGCAAAACGCCTCCACAGATTGTGGACAAGAATGTAAAGCCAATCATTGATCGTGGTGAGGTATACAGCGGCTGTTTTGCAAGGGTTTCTCTCAATTTCTTTGCCTTCAACTCAAACGGAAATAAGGGTGTTGCTTGTGGACTTGGCAACATTCAAAAGATTAAAGATGGCGAGCCTCTTGGTGGTAAGACCTCAGCAGCAGATGATTTCACAACACTTGCAGACGATGACTTCCTTGCCTAATATAAAAGGCCATAACGGTGGTGGGGGTATTTCCTCTACCACCTGCTTTTTTAGGAATGGAGGTGCATTGAATGGATGAGATATGGAAAGACATACCCGGATATGAGGGGAAGTACCAAGCAAGCAGTGAGGGCAGAATAATGAGTCTTGAACGTGTAATTCATAGTAGTAATCAGAATGGCGAGTTTGATTATTTATTAAAGGAAAGAATACTTCGACCCGGAAAGCGAGGTAATTACCTAATGGTTGTCCTAAATGATCCAAGAAAAAGCTTTGCAGTTCATCATTTGGTGATGGCTGCTTTTGTAGGTGAAAGAGATGGTATGTATGTGCTTCATGCAAACGGGGATCCAAAAGATAATCGCCTAATGAACCTTCGATATGATACGCAGACTGAAAATGTTTATGATGTTTATCGCCAAGGCAAAGCATGGAAGAAACTTACCACGGATGATGTTGAAGGAATACGATTCGGATTATTCTGCGGGTTTACCTGCACTCGGCTTGGAGAGATGTATGGTGTGGGTCATCAGGCTATAAGCAAAATAAAGAATGGAGATAGATATGCATGGCTGAAATAAAAACATTACATTGTGATATTGAAACTTATAGTAGCGTCAATTTAGCAAAGTGTGGTGTGTATCGTTATGTTCAAGCAGATGATTTTGAAATTATTTTGTTTGCCTATTCCACAGATGAAAGTGAGGTTAGAATAATTGATCTAGCCCGTGGTGAAAAGATACCACCAGTAATAATTTCTGCATTAGAAGATGATAAAGTTATAAAATATGCTCATAACGCTTCCTTTGAGCGGATATGCTTCTCAAGCTTTCTGGGATATCCAGTGGGCGAGTATATTTCTCCTGAATCATGGAGGTGCACAATGACATGGGCAGCATATATGGGGCTGCCGTTATCATTAGTAGGTGTGGGTGCAGTTCTTGGCCTTGGGAAGCAAAAAATGACGGAAGGTAAAGATCTGATTCGTTTCTTTTGTTCTCCTTGTAGCCCAACTAAGGCAAATGGAAACCGCACAAGAAATTTACCCTCTGATGACCTAGATAAATGGGAGCGATTCAAAGCCTATAACATTCGTGATGTCGAAGCTGAGATGGAGATTGAGCAGAAATTGATTAAATTTCCTGTGCCAGATTTCATCTGGGATGAATACCATTTGAGTGAGAGAATTAACGATCGAGGCATCAAGGTAGATATGGACTTTGTAATACAGGCCATTACTATGGATGAGATGTCTCGCAGCAAGCTGATGGATCAGATGCAGAAAGTAACAGAACTTGATAATCCAAACTCGGTGCAACAGATGAAAGGCTGGCTCTCTGAAAATGGTGTGGAAACAGATACCCTTGGTAAAAAGGCTGTGGCAGAACTATTGAAGGACGCACCAGAGCATCTAGCTGAGGTGCTTAAACTCCGTCAGCAACTGGCAAAGTCATCTGTTAAGAAATATGCTGCAATGGAAAATGCTGTCTGCAGTGATGGCAGGATTCGTGGCATGTTTACTTTTCTGGGCGCCAATCGGACAGGACGCTTCAGCTCAAAAATAGTGCAGCTGCAGAACCTGCCGCAAAACCATATGCTGGATTTAAAAGAAGCTCGAGCCATAGTAAAGAGCGGTCATTCTGAAGCACTTGAATTGCTTTATGAAGATATACCAGATACTCTTTCACAGCTTATTCGAACAGCTTTTGTGCCAAAGAAAGGCTGTAAGTTTATAGTTGCCGACTTTTCTGCTATTGAGGCTCGTGTGCTGTCATGGCTTGCAGGTGAAAAGTGGAGAAGTGAAGTATTTGCAAGCGGCGGTGATATTTACTGTGCATCCGCATCACAGATGTTTGGTGTCCCTGTAGAGAAGCATGGTGTGAATGGGCATTTAAGGCAGAAAGGCAAGATCGCAGAACTTGCCCTAGGTTATGGTGGATCAGTGGGAGCTTTAAAGGCTATGGGTGCGCTGGAGATGGGCCTTGAGGAGGAAGAATTAAAACCCCTGGTTAATGCCTGGAGGCAGGCCAATCCGTACATCGTAAAATTCTGGTGGGATGTGGATAGAGCAGCTAAGAAGTGTATCAACGAAAAGCAGTCTCAAGAAATACAAAATATCAAGTTTCATTACAGGAGTGGAATACTCTTTATCGTTCTTCCTTCTGGTAGGCAGCTTGCCTATGTTAAACCAAAGATTGGTGAGAATATCTTCGGTGGTGAATCGGTCACTTACGAAGGTGTCGGTGCTACTAAAAAATGGGATCGACTTGAAAGCTATGGGCCTAAGTTTGTAGAAAACATTGTCCAAGCAATCTCTCGTGATATTTTGATGCATGCCATAAAGACTCTAAGCTCTTACCGCATTGTGGCTCATGTGCATGATGAAGTTATTATTGAGGCGAATCCTAGCATGTCACTTGATAGGGTGTGCCAGCAGATGAGTAGAGTCCCTCCCTGGGCAAAGGGATTGCTTCTTGATACCGATAGTTATGAATGCGAATTTTATAAGAAAGATTAGTTAAAACATCAGATTTCACCTCTTGCCATGGCTACCAGGTAGGAGGTGTTTTTTCATGAAGATTATTGAAGTGAAAGATGGCAGCCCGATCAAGGGTGAAACAGAACCGACGACAGAAGAACAGTTGCAGAGAGAATACGACTTTTATATAGCAGAAAGTATTATCAGGATGCTTCAGAAAGAAGGCAAAATCACAGAGGATGAACGACAAAAAATATCGGCGTTAAACCGCCAGAAATTCTCACCAAAGCTAGCTGAGATTATGTCTTAAATCACTTGCTATTAGTGGCTTTTAGAGTGATATATGTAATGAAAGAAAGCGAGGTGAGACAATGAAAAAGATAACGAAAATCGATGAATTGACAAAATCACAGTTGTCAAAAAACAAGCTTCGAGTAGCCGCATATGCCAGGGTTTCAACAGATAGCGATGAACAGTTAGAAAGCCTTAAAGCACAGCGGGAGCACTATGAAAACTACATCAAATCCAATCCAGAATGGGAGTTTGCAGGGCTT
>JBOFWC010000330.1:0-2275 GCA_051653405.1 Proteocatella sp.
AGCTTGCACCGGCAAAGCCACTGCCATCAATGCAAAGCAAAAAAGAAGAAAACCAGCAAGCCAGCGTTTCATATCATACCATTCCTTTAGAAAGATTAGGTTACAAGTGACCTTCCCCCGATTTGGTGGACACAATAAACGCATGGTAAAATGAAGCCAAATCGAGGAGGAAGGTACAATGGCACTATTTGATAAAGAATATAAAATTATGGCGGTCAAACGAGTGGAAGAAAGCGGTCGCCCCGCAGTTGAAATTGCTCGAGAACTTGATCTTAAACCTAATACATTGTATGGATGGATTAAAAAATATGGTGAGCATGGGAACGATGCTTTTCCTGGCAGTGGTCGTTTACATGAAGAAGATGCGGAACTTCGAAAGCTACGTCGAGAATTGCTAGACTTAAAAGAGGAAAATGCGATCTTAAAAAAGGCGGCTGCCTACTTTGCGAAAAACCAGAAATAGAACGCTTTCGGTTTATGAAAGCAAACCGCTCTGAATTTCAGGTAGCAAGTATGGCGAAGGTTTTAAACGTTTCCAAGAGCGGTTTCTATGCGTATCTTAAACGACCTAAAAGTCATAGAACCATCGAAAACGAAAAACTTTTAGAGCAGATAAAGGTAGTCCACCAAAAAAGTCATCGGATTTATGGAAGCCCTCGAATTACATCGGAACTGGCAGACAAAGGCCGTCCTAGTAAAAATCGAATAGCTAGAATTATGAAGGAAAATGGAATTCGTTCCAAAACCGTCAAAAAATATCGTGCCACAACAAATTCAAATCACGATTTGCCAGTAGCGCCGAACCTTCTGAATCGCGAATTTGCTGCCACGCAACCGAATCAAAAATGGGTCAGCGATATCACCTATATTGCAACAGATGAAGGATGGTTATATCTCGCAGGCGTCTTAGATTTATACGGTCGTGTGCTTGTCGGATTTTCCATGGCGGAGCATATGCGAACGTCGTTAGTCAGCAATGCCTTGAAACAAGCGATAAAGCGAGGAAAACCATCTGCAGGATTGTTAGTCCATTCGGATCGCGGCGTTCAGTATGCTAGTAAAAAGTATCAGAAATTGCTTACTGAAAACGGTTTTACATGCAGCATGAGCCGCAAAGGAAACTGCTATGACAACGCTCCTATGGAATCTTTCTGGGGCAAACTAAAGCAAGAATGGCTTTATGGTCGAAGATTTCGTACGCGCGACGAAGCTAAGGCAGCCATTTTCGAATATATTGAAGTGTTTTATAATCGGCAACGACGGCACTCCAGTTGTAATTATCTTACTCCGATTACCAGCACTAAAATGGCGGCTTAGCTTTAAAAAATCTGTAATTTTACGCAGGAACGAGAAAACACGAGTTTTCGGAGTCTATTGAACCGGGGCAAGGTCAACTCAACTGATCAATCACAGAGTCTTCACCCAAAAAACTCTCTCTGGCATTATTTAATTTTTCCTGGAAGACCAATCCCTCTACCCGAATGTCATCCTCTATGTGAAAAGATTTTACATTATCCTTTTCTATAATCGCTTCCAGAAGCAGACTTCGTCGATTGGCCAGGACATTCTTAGCCTCAAGCAGATAGGTCGCCGTATGGAGAGGATGATCATATAGAGTATCCATTCTGATTGAAAGTTGCTGCATCTGATAAACCGAAAATCCTGCGTAAGCGACCAATATAAGAAAGAGAATCCCAAACCCGACAAGAAATTTTTTATGGATGTTAAGGTCTGCAATGCGCCAGAACATGCTAATCCCCCATTCCTCTACATCTGTCCTGTAAATACATATAATAATGTGAAAACTTCGGTAGTGCAGAAAATTATGTGTAAACCTCCATTGTCAGGTAAATTAGAACTTGATAATGGAGGTTTTGAATTATGGCGAAAAAAGAGAAAAGCAACCTCCGTGAACTGATCAATGAATATGGGCTTAAGGCTCTGAACGCCGTCCACAATTTCGTGAAAATAGATAAGATCATCTTCATATATTCGCAAGACAGTTCTACTCGCGATATTCAGGCTAAGATGACGGAGGGGTATGGCATCAAGATCGACGACAGCCGCGTTTTGTGAATTACAGACAAACTATTTCCAATAATTAAAGAGTGGCAGAAATGACCGCTGCAAAGCGTATATGCCATGGTTCTTCTTGATACTATTCATTACAACGTGTGGGATGGCGGCATCGTAACCAAGAAGACGGCGTATATTGCGATCGGAGCTGATTTAGATGCTCGTAAAGACGTGCTTGGCATATGTCTCGGCGCAAACG
>JBOFWC010000331.1:0-8010 GCA_051653405.1 Proteocatella sp.
AAAAAATACAAAATGCAAAAATGCAATAAATAATTTGTCAAAAAAATCCCCGAAATTGGGGATTTTCTGCGTTTGAAAACTTATTCTACCAAATCTTTTAGTTCGTTGATGAAACGAGAAATATGAAAGCCATCACATATTGAAGTTCATCTATTGTAAAATATACTTTTTATAAAAGTTTTATGCCTTAAATATACTGTAAAAACAGGATTCTGTCAAATTTTAGAAAGAAAAATATAATTTTAAAAACTGGATATTTATCGATTTTATTGACGCATATAATTTTTTAATGGTATATTCAAAATAAACTAACTTTATAAATTATAAGGGGGAAATAGCTTGAACAACATATCTGTAGTAGAAATAGAAGTAAAAGTATATTTAATTGAGAACATTAATTCGGAAGAACAAAATACATATTTAAGTAAATTGATAGACAGTACTCTTGCACTAAATAAAGATTATTTGGATCTTCACAATGAAAATAAATTTAAAAATTATTGCTTTGGAGGACTGCACCCTACAGAAAGAGATGGGGTATACAAAGGTGATAAAATCTATAGCTTTAGGATAAGAACCATCGACCATGATTTAGCAGAATATTTTAGAAAAAATATAAATTCTATGACTACAAGAAAATTTAAAGTGTTAAAAAATGATATAAAGATAATACCTCAAAAGCAAATTGAAAAGCTTTTTTCAGTTCAGCCAGTTGTAATCAAAGGGGAGAATGGTTACTGGAAAAATTCAATGTCATTTGATGAATATATAGAACGAATTAAAGTCAATCTTATAAAGAAATATAACGAATACACAAACGAAAAAATAAGAGAAGACTTTCAATTTTATACATCTTTTGAAATGAAGAACAATAAACCTATTAAAATACCTTACAAGGATATATCACTTTTGGGAGATAAATGCGACATTTTGATAGCCAATGATGAGTGCTCTCAAAGAATAGCATATATTGCACTTGGGACAGGTATAGGAGAAAATGTTTCAAGAGGAGCAGGATTCGTTAATTTTAGGTGGAAATAAAAAAACTTGCCTATAGCAAGTTTAATATCTACACAACGTAGCGCCTAAAAGACGATTTGAATAAATTTTTATTTGAACTCGTAGTGTAATCTTATATGGTAGTCTAAGATTATAAATATAATATAATAAAAAAGGGAGGATGTCAATAACATGGGCACAGAGAATAATGATTTTTATTTAGGATTAGACGTAGGAACTGATTCGGTAGGGTGGGCTGTAACTGATAAAGACTATAATCTATTGAAATTTAAAGGGAAATCAATGTGGGGAGTAAGGCTTTTTGAATCTGGAAAAACAGCAGAAGATAGAAGATTATATAGATGCGCAAGAAGAAGGACACAAAGACAAAAAGAAAGAATCAAATTATTACAGGATTTATTTAGTGAAGAAATTGCCAAGATAGACATGGGATTCTTTTTAAGATTAGAAGAAAGTAAGTATTATTTAGAAGATAAAACTCAAAAAGACAAATACAGCTTGTTTGCGGATACTAAATATACAGACAAAGAATATCACACAGATTTTCCAACAATATATCACTTAAGAAGAGATTTAGTAGAATGGAAAAAGCCATACGATATTAGATTAGTATATCTAGCAATACACAACATAATAAAAAATAGAGGGCATTTTCTTTTTGAAGGAAGAACAATGGATAATATAACATCTTTTAATCTTGCGTTTGATGAATTTATACAAACGATAAAAGATGAATTAGGTGTAGAAATAGACTGTTTAAATGTAGAGAAAGTAGGGGAAATACTAAAATCTAATGATAAGGGAATACCTCAAAAGAAAAAAATGCTTAAAGCTTGTTTTGCAAAATCAGAAACAAAGATACAAGATACCTTTATGAGTCTTATTATTGGCTCAAAAGTTAAACTTTCGGATTTGTTTGGAGATGGTAGTTTAAATGATGAAGCGATAACTAGCATATGTCTAAAAGGAGATTCCTACGAGCAAGACATATTAGCAATAGAAGATATTATTTCTGAAAAAGTTATTTGCATACAAAGAGCAAAAGCATTATTTGACTGGGCGGCACTAGAAGAAATAAGAAAAGGCAAAGAGTGTCTTTCATATGCCAAAGTTGATGATTATGAGAAACATAAAAAAGATCTAGAAATTTTGAAAAAATTCGTAAGAAAAGAATGTGACACTGACACATACAATAAGATATTTAAAGCAAATGATTTACATGGTAATTATGCTTCATATGTAAGACAATCAAGAACTAAATCAAGAAAACTAGAAATTTTGAAAAGCTGTACACAGGAAGATTTATATAAATTTTTAAAGAAACAGCTTCCAAAATCAGAAAGCGAAGAATTTAGTTATATATCAAAAGAAATGGAGCTTGAAAGATTTTTACCAAAACAAATAAACAAAAATAATGGAATAATACCATATCAAATGCATTTAGAAGAACTAGAAATTATTCTTGAAAATGTGAGTAAAGTATATCCGTTTTTTAATGAAAAAGATGATAGCGGATATACAAATGCTGAAAAAATAAAAAAACTTTTGACATTTAGGATACCTTATTTTGTAGGGCCTTTGAATACAGCACATCAAAACACTTCGAATATAAGCAAAGGTAATTCTTGGATAGTGAGAAATCCAAATGTGAAAATTACACCGTGGAATTTTGAAAAAGTGGTAGACCAAGAGGCGAGTGCGGAAAGATTCATAAGAAGAATGACTAATAAATGTACTTATTTAGTAGGAGAAGACGTACTTCCAAAAGATTCACTTCTATATAGTGAGTATATGGTTTTAAATGAACTTAACAATCTAAAAATAAATGGGGAGCGTATATCTGTAGAACTAAAAAAACAGCTATATGATGAACTATTCTTAACAGGCAAAAAAGTAACAGGAAAGCAATTAGAGAGGTATTTACAAAAAGAAGGCATAATCCAAAAAGGAATAGATACTCTAAGTGGATTTGATATAGACTTTAAAAGTACCTTGAAATCATATGCAGATTTTAAAAATATACTTGAGAAAACAACACTTGTTCCAGATATTCAAATGATAGAAGAACTTATTCTTTGGATATGTATTTTTGGAGAAAATAGAAAGATGTTAACTTCACAAATAACAGAAAAATATGGAAAAGAACTTTCAAAAGATCAGATAAAAAAGATAAGCAATTTAAAATATAGTGGATGGGGAAGACTTTCACAAACCTTTCTTACAGAGATATATCATCATGCAGGGGATGGAGAGGTTAAAAATATAATAACCATGCTTAGAGAGACAAATGATAATCTTATGCAGCTTTTGAGCAGAAATTATGATTTTGGGAAAAATATAGAGAATTATAACAGAAGTTTAATGGATACGAATACAAAAATCTCATATGATATTGTAGAGGATTTATACGTATCGCCAGCAGTAAGAAGAAGTATATGGCAGACATTAGAGATAACAGATGAAATTGTAAAAGTTAATAAAGAACAACCTAAAAGAATATTTATAGAAGTAGCAAGAGAAGAAAGGGAAAAAACAAGAACAAAATCAAGAAGAGCTCAGCTTATAGAATTGTATAGTGCGTGCAAACAGGAAGAACGAGATTGGATTGCTGAAATAGAAAGTAAAGATGAAAGTAAGTTTAGAAGTGATAGGCTATATCTATACTACACTCAAATGGGAAGATGTATGTATACAGGAAAGTATATACCGTTTGAGGATTTATACAAAGAAAATATTTATGATATAGACCATATATATCCACAGTCAAAAACCAAAGATGACAGCTTGAATAATAAAGTGTTAGTTTCTAAAGAATCAAATGCATTAAAATCAGATAGATATCCCATAGATAAGTCGGTTCAAGCGGATATGAAATCCTTTTGGGGAATGTTAAAAGACAAAAACTATATAAGTCAGAAAAAATACGATAGACTTACAAGAAATACTGAGTTTAGCGATTCAGAATTAGCGGATTTTATAGCAAGACAGCTTGTAGAAACTAGACAGTCAACAAAAGCTTTAGCACAAATACTTTCTAAAGTATATCCAGAATCAGAGATAGTTTACTCGAAGGCAGGCAATGTATCCGAGTTTAGAAAAAAATATGACTTAATAAAAGTAAGAGATATAAACGACTATCATCATGCTAATGACGCATATTTGAATATAGTAGTAGGCAACGTATATCATACTAAGTTTACTAATAATCCTGCAAATTTTATAAAAAATAGCGAGAACAGAAAATATAGCCTAAATAGAGTATTTGATTTTGATGTAAAAAGAAATCAAGACTATGTTTGGAAAACAGGAGAAAAAGCAACAATTGCAAAAGTTAAATCAGTACTTTCAAAAAATAACATATTATTTACTAGATATGCCTTTTCGCAAAAAGGAGGTCTATTTGACCAAACTATAATGAAAAAAGGCAAGGGGCAGCTTCCAACAAAATTAAGTGATAGCAGACTAAAAAATCAATCCTACGAAGAAATAATAAATAAATATGGAGGATATAATAAGGTTGCAGGATCATACTTCACATTTGTAGAGCATATAGTAAAAGGGAAAGCTGTAAGAACAATAGAATATGTACCTGTCTATTTACAAAAAGAAATTGAAAAAAATCCAGAAAAACTTAAAACTTATCTAGAAACAGAGCTTAATAATCCACAAATATTAATTCCTAAGATAAAAATAAACACACTGTTTCAAATAAATGGATTTAAAATGCATCTATCAGGAAGAACAGGAAATCAATTACTGTTTAAAGGAGCAAATCAGCTTTGTATAAGTAGGGATAGTCAGATGTATCTAAAAAAATTAACCAAATATGTGGAGAGGAATAAACAGTACAAAAAGGAATTTGAAATAACAGAGTACGATAAAATAACTAAAGCTGAAAATCTTAAAATATACGATATTTATTTAGAAAAACTAAAAAATACAGTTTATAAAGAACGACTATCTAGTCAAATAAAAACTTTTGAAAATGGAAGAGATATTTTTATAGAGCTAAGCGTAGAGGAGCAAGTAAAACTATTAGTAAATGCATTAAATTTATTCAAATGTAGTAGCGTAGCTGCGGATTTGAGTTTTATAAAAGGGGCAAAAAGTGCAGGTATACTTGTAATGAATAATAAGATTGATTCAGATTTAAATATAAAAATAATAAATCAATCACCTACTGGACTGTTTGAGCAAGTGGTTGATTTACAAAAAATATGAGCTGGAGAACTGTAGTTATTGCTAGTCGAGCAAAGCTAGAATTAAAGCTTGGCTATCTTGTAGTAAGAGGAGAGGAAGTAAGTAGAATACATCTTAGTGAAATTTCAACTATAATAATAGAAAACACAGCTTCTGCAATAACTGCTACGTTAATAAGTGAACTTATAAAAAGAAAAATAAAACTTATATTTTGTGACGAAAAGCGAAATCCTTGTGCAGAATTAGTATCACATTACGGTTGTCATGATACTAGTATGAAAGTAAGAAATCAGATTAAATGGAATGAACATTTAAGACAAACTGTATGGACAGAAATTGTAACGGAAAAAATAAAAAATCAGTACAGATTTTTAAGAGATTTAAATTCACAAAAGGCAGGTATATTGGAGGGGTATTTAAAAGAAATTGAATTTAATGATGCTTCAAATAGAGAAGGTCACTCCTCAAAAGTATACTTTAATGAAATCTTTGGTATGGAATTTACAAGATCATCAGAGAATAATATAAATGCAGCTTTAAATTATGGATACGGGATAATATTATCAGCATTTAACAGAGAAATTGCAGCAAACGGGTATATAACACAACTTGGATTATTTCACGACAATATGTTTAATTATTTTAACTTAAGCAGTGATTTGATGGAGCCGTTTAGAATTCTTGTGGACAGATGTGTATTTGATATGGAGTTGGAAGAATTTGGAAAATCTCAAAAAATGAATTTAGTTAATGTACTCAATAAAGACATCTATATTGATGGGAAAATCCAAGTTGTAAACAATGGTATAAAAATATATTGTAAGAGCGTATTTGATGCATTAAATGAAAATGATGTATCCTTGATAAGGTTTTATAGAGATGAGCTATAGATTTATGAGAATAATAGTATTTTTTGACTTACCCTCAGTCACAGATGAAGATAAGAGAGAATATTTAAGGTTTAGAAAATTGCTTATAAAATCAGGCTTTTTGATGTTGCAAGAATCAGTTTATAGTAAGATTGCATTAAATACAACTTCATCAGATTCTTTAGTAAAATATATAAAAATAAATAAGCCAAAAGAGGGACTTGTGCAAGTATTAGTTATAACAGAAAAGCAATTTTCAAAGATGGAATACATTATAGGAGAATCGAAATCTGATGTAATATCTACAGAAGAGAGGTTGGTGATTTTGTGAAGTTAGTTCATCCATATATAGAAAGGCAATTAATTTTTGAAGAAGATAAAATAAATGTTATGGTAATTGAAAATCAAAAACTATTTTCAGAATTAGTACAGGAATTAATTTTAGCTATAAATGGTGGAGATGGAAAATTTGTAATTTCAGAAGGAATGAATATTATAAATCTTTCTAAAGTAGGAGAACTTTGTATAGATATATTTTCTTGCGATATAAATTCCAAGAAAGCAATAACAAAGCTATATGAACTTCTTAGAGAAAAATCAGTAGATGAAGATATGCATTTACAAACAAGTCAAATTTTAAATTCACTACTAAACTATGTTGAGGATTTGATTTTTGAATTTGGAGAATATGAACTGAGTTATAACCTAGATGTAGATATAACGGCTATATTTAAGGCATTGGAGATTAAGTTTGATTTATATAACAAGACTTATTTAGAAAAATTGTTGGATTATGTATATATAACTAGCGAATTTTTATCAAAAAAATTATTTATATTTGTTAATCTAAAAAGCTTTTTGTTAGAAGATGAGCTTGAAGAATTTTATAAGATGATGTTTTATAAAAAAATAAATATTCTTTTGTTAGAGAGTGTTGAAAGAGAATATAAATTTGATTGTGAAGAGTATCATATTATAGATAAAGACTTATGTCAGGTAAAATAGAGTCTTGAAATTTTTAGATATTTATATTAGTATGAAGGTATAAAATACGCAATCATATAAGTTACGGATGTGTAGTGGCATTTATACCTTCATACCTAAATTTGAGATTTGAGGTTTGAGAGTAGTGTAATTTTATATGGTAGTCAAACCGAAAATTATGTGATGTATTGTGAACCTACGTTTGAGAGTAGTGTAATTTTATATGGTAGTCAAACTAAAGATTTTTCTCCGTCGAGTACCCGACTGTTTGAGAGTAGTGTAATTTTATATGGTAGTCAAACTGCATCACTTTCTATATCTGCCCCAGGAGTGTTTGAGAGTAGTGTAATTTTATATGGTAGTCAAACGGTAAATAATGAATATAGAAAAAATGTTTAGTTTGAGAGTAGTGTAATTTTATATGGTAGTCAAACCACTCACTTCACACATTTTACACTACCACTGTTTGAGAGTAGTGTAATTTTATATGGTAGTCAAACGAGTGAAGTTCTTTGGATTGAAGATTCTTCGTTTGAGAGTAGTGTAATTTTATATGGTAGTCAAACGAAAGTGATAAATAATTATGAAACCATTTAGTTTGAGAGTAGTGTAATTTTATATGGTAGTCAAACCAATTCCCATATATCCTATACCTATCTGTCGTTTGAGAGTAGTGTAATTTTATATGGTAGTCAAACGAAGGTTACACTGCAAGCAATTGGTGCTGAGTTTGAGAGTAGTGTAATTTTATATGGTAGTCAAACTCAAATGTTCTATATCTGACACGATTAAATGTTTGAGAGTAGTGTAATTTTATATGGTAGTCAAACGGACAATGCTTCAGAAAAAAACCGTATATTGTTTGAGAGTAGTGTAATTTTATATGGTAGTCAAACCAATTTCGCGAGTATAGCATATACTTCCGCGTTTGAGAGTA
>JBOFWC010000332.1:0-10719 GCA_051653405.1 Proteocatella sp.
ATCTTCTAAGTAGAATACAACCAATTCTGGATTTTCAGGAGTCTTATAAGCTCTTTCAAGTAATGGAAGGATTTTAAAGGCTTCTTTTTTTGCTTCTAAATTATCTTCAAAAACTGCACGACCTTTTAATCGCATCCATTGGAATTTTTCATTTGGAACACTACAAATTTCAACTATAGGGTTTGCTTGTAGTTGAGCGAATACAGGTTTAGAAGCCCCGGTTGTAAAGTACAGTTTACCATCAAAATTCATTATAAATGAGAATGGTCTTACTCTTGGTTCACCGTTTTCAGTAGTAGCGACAAAAAATGGGTGTGGTTTGTTGTCTAAAAATTGTAGAATTTCGTTCATTATATTTTCCTCCTTGAAAATTATTTATTTTAAATTTCTTAAATTTATTATAAAATGTTAATTAACAAACAACAAGTATGCAGATTTATATAAGTTACTTATAAAAAACTTAGTATTGGAGGAAATCAATGTCTACAAACAATCAAGAATTATTAAATAAATTTGTATGTCCGTTAGAATACTCGATGTCAGTTTTTGGAGGTAAGTGGAAACCGAGAATTTTGTGTGTTTTATGCAATTTTAAAACCCTAAGATATAATCAAATAAGAAAAGAGCTTAATGGTATAACTGATATTATGCTTTCAAAATCGCTAAAAGAATTGGAAGAACACGAGATGGTTATTCGTACTCAATATAATGAAATTCCTCCGAAAGTAGAGTATTCGCTTTCTGAAAAGGGTAATTCTGTAATAGATATACTATTACAGGTGGCTAAGTGGGGAAATGAGAATAATCCACACAGCTATTAATAAATATGATATAATTAAAGATAAACTTTTTGAAAATGTAGATGAAACTAAGGAGAAAAAATGAAAAAAGAATTTAGAGCAGGAACCCTATTTGCACCAGTACCAGCAGTAATGGTATCATGTGGAGATATGAGGAATCCAAATGTATTTACTGTAGCTTGGACAGGGATAGTAAACACAAAACCGCCAATGACATATATATCAGTTAGACCGGAAAGACATTCATATAATATGCTAAAAAAAGGCAGATGTTTTGTAATAAATCTTACTACAAAAGACCTTACTGAAGCGGCAGATTTTTGTGGGGTAGTTAGTGGTTCAAAAAACAATAAGGCAGAAAAATGTGGCTTTACTTATGAAGAAAGTTTCCAAGTTTCAGCTCCGTCAATAAAGGAAAGTCCGGTATCAATAGAATGTAAGGTAAAAGATATAATAAAGCTTGGAAGTCACGATATGTTTTTAGCTGAAATTATGACTATTAGCGTAGATGATTCTATAATAAATCGTAATGGTAAAATCATGATGGATAAAGCAGAGCTAATAACTTATCTTCATGGTGAATATTTTGAACTTGGAAAGAATCTTGGAAAATTTGGATTCTCAGTAAACAAAAAACGTGCAAACACTAGAAATAACAGTGATGCAACGAACAAGAAAAAACCTAAGGTTAAGTTTAACAGTGATGCTTCAAGTAGAAATAGCGGATCATCTTCAAGTAAAGGAAGTTCGTCATCTTCAAGCAAAACGAGTGCGCCTTCTTCAAGTAAGAAATCAAAAGATAAATACAGCCACCTAAAAAATAAGAAGTAACATTATTTCAAATAAAAACTAACTATATACGGAAATAAAAAATAGACATATTGACACAAATTAATAAACGCTGTATGATGTAAAAAGTTAAAAACTTAAAAACTTAATAAGAAAATTTTTACTAGGGGTGCTTTAACAAGCTGAGAGGGCAATAAGCCTAACCCTTTGAACCTGATTTGGTTAGTACCAACGAAGGGAAGTCATTAAATTGTTAGCACGTACATCAATTATGCATTTCCTTTTGGGAATGCTTTTTTATTGTCCAAAATTTATTTTTAAATTCGAAAGGAGAAGTTATGAAACTGTCACAGAGGCTGTTTAAAGAAGTTGAGAGCATATGGAACAGCTATTATGAGCATCCGTTTGTAAGAGGGCTTGGCGAAGGAAGTTTGCCAGCGGAGAAATTTAGATTTTATATGATTCAAGATTATATCTACCTTTTAGATTATGCGAGGGTATTTGCGCTTGGGGTAGTAAAGTCAAAGGAAGAACGCTATATGCGTAAGTTCTCAGAGTTTGAATATGGGATTTTAAATACGGAGATGTCGGTACATAAACATTACTGTGAAGAGCTTGGAATAACTGAATCAGAAATCACAGCAGCGAAGGCTTCTCTTACAAACATATCATACACTAACTACATGCTTTGGGTTGGGCAAAATCAAGGGCCGCTTGAACTTCTTGCTACAATTTTGGCGTGTTCTTGGAGTTATGAACTTATTGGAAAAGAGCTTGCAAAGAGATATTCACTAGAGGGTAATCCGTATGCAAAATGGATAGAGGGTTATTCTTCCAAGGAATATGAAGAGCTTAGTCAGGACATAATAAATATGCTTGATGAAATGGGTGAGGGCTGTTCTGAAGAGGTTTTTGAAAATCTTAAGGAAATATTTGTGAATTGTAGTCGCTATGAATATCTTTTCTGGGATATGTCATATGATATGAGTATGTAAAGAAGGTGGATAAGTTGCTTATATTTGATGAGGTAAGCTTTGCGTATGGTGAAGATACGAACAGTTTAATGTGTAAAACCTCATTTTCTGTGGATAAGGGGGAGTTTGTCTCTATAATTGGGCCAAGTGGTTGTGGAAAAAGCACAGTGTTTAGGCTTATCAATGCTTTGGAGTCTCCTGATGAGGGTCAGATTTTAGTGAACAGAGAACCTGCAGGGGCTGGGAAATGTGGATATATGCCGCAAAAGGATTTGCTTATGCCGTGGCGAACTGTGCATAAAAATTTGCAGCTTCCTCTTGAGCTAAGGGGAGTTTCGAGCAAAGAGGCGGAACCCAAGGTTAAAAAAGTGCTTGAGGCGATAGGGCTTTTGGATTATGCAGATAGCTTTCCAAGGAGTCTTTCTGGGGGGATGAGGCAGAGAGCTTCATTTGGACGGACGCTTCTTTTGGAATCTGATATTCTGCTTTTGGATGAGCCTTTTAGTGCGCTTGATTATCTTACCAAAATTTCGATGCAGGAATGGCTTTTGAATCAGTGGGAGGTTTCCAAAAAGACTGTACTTTTCATAACGCATGATGTGGAGGAAGCTATTCTTTTATCTAGCCGAATTTTAGTTATGGGCTCGCAAAAGCCAGTTACGGAGTTTGAAGAGGTAAGGGTAAATCTTCCATACCCTAGAAAAAGGGAGATGCTTGAAAGCTCTGAGATACAAGAGCTTAAGGAAAGTCTTATAAGGAAGTTGCGAAAGGAGTCAGAGTTTTGAAGAATAAATCATCAGTGATACTTACAGTTGTGATGCTTCTTTTTTGGCAGCTTTTGGCAATGATACTTAATGCGGCATATATCCTTCCAAGTCCTATTCAGGTACTGAGAAAGCTTTGGGAGCTTAAAGAGGTGCTGATATTTGTGCATCTTCCTGCAACTTTTGCGGTTACTGCGATAGGGCTTATAATTTCGATTATTTTTGGAGCGCTGCTTGCAGTTTTGATGGATATGAATGAGTCTATTGAGAAAGCAGTATACCCTGTGGTTATAGCATCGCAGACTATTCCAATCACTGCAATTGCCCCACTTTTTATTCTGTGGTTTGGATACAGTATTTGGAGCAAGGTCTTGGTATCGGTACTTATAACCTTTTTCCCGATTACAATTACGCTTTACGATGGTTTTAGATCGGTTAGAAGAGAATCGCTGGAACTTATGGAAACGTATGGAGCGAGCAAAAGCCAAATATTTTTTAAACTGAAATTTCCCTATGTAATGCCCTATTTTTTTTCGGCGCTAAAGATGGCGCTACCGTTAAGTGTAATTGGAGCGGCTATAGGGGAATGGCTTGGAGCGCAAAGTGGACTTGGCTATTTTAGCAAGAGGATGATGACTCAGCTAGATGGAGCAGGCGTGTTTGCGCCTATTGTACTGCTTTCACTGGCAGCAATGGCGAGTGTAAAGCTAATAACTATTTTAGAAGAAAGATTAATTCATTGGAGGAGAGAAATATGAGAAATAAGAATAACAAACATATATTTAAATCAATTTTAAGTGCAGTACTGTGCATAACGATGCTGTTTGCATTTACAGGATGCAAGGGGGATGCTAATTCAGAATCCTCAGAGGCTACAGAAACGACAACTGCAAACAAAGAGCTTGAGGAATTTAATGTAGTGCTTGACTGGTATCCAAATGCGGTACACTGCTTTATTTATAATGCTATCGAAAAAGGATATTATGAAGAAGAGGGACTTAAGGTAAATATACTTTTCCCATCTAACCCAAATGATGGAATGTCTCTTCCAGCGGTTGGAAAGGCAGATGCGGGGATATACTATCTTCAGTCAGCGGTTGAAACTATAGCTAATCAAGGACTTGAAGCTAAGGCGGTAGGAACTATTGTACAAAAACCACTTAATATAATTCTTTCGCTTAAAGAAAAGGGAATCGAAAAGCCAGCGGATTTAGCAGGAAAAACTGTAGGGTATTCAGGACAGCCATCTAGTGAGGTGCTTGTAAAATCTATAGTTGAAAGTGGTGGAAAGACTATGGATGATATAGAGCTTGTGGATGTTGGATTTGACCTTATAAACTCTATGACTACAGGAAATGTGGATGCAACTATAGGGGCAATGGCAAATCATGAGGTGCCAGCTATGAGAGAAGCGGGCTTTGATGTTAACTATTTCTACATCAATGATGGTACTGATATCCCTGATTATTATGAGCTTATTTTTGTAGCAGGGGACAAGCTTATAAACGAAAATCCTGAGAAACTTCAAAAGTTTATGAGAGCATCTAAAAAAGGATTTGAAGATATGAAAGCCAACCCAGAGGAATCGCTAAAGATATTATTAAATAATCAAAATGAAGAGAACTTTCCGCTTGTAGAAAGTGTTGAAAAAGAAAGTATAAATATGCTTCTTCCGCTTATGGAAACTGCGGATGCAGAATTTTTGACTCAAGATACCGAAGTTTGGCAAAAAAATATAGATTGGATGCTTGAAAAGGGTATAATTAAAAAGAGCATTAAAGCGGAAGATATTGTGGTAAATCTTGATAAATAATTTTTTGCAGAAGAGGTACTTATGAGAGTTTATAGTATGATGATTCACAAAGCAGTTGAATTTGCAACCCTTGCACATAGCGGCCAAGTTAGAAAAGGCTCGAATGTAGCTTATATTGCCCACCCATTTGAGGTTTCTCAAATTCTTACATCTCAAGAATGTAGTGAAGAAACGGTAATTGCAGGGCTTTTGCATGATACGGTTGAGGATACAGAGGTATCTTTTGAGGAGATTGAAGCCGAGTTTGGAGCACGTGTTGTCGAGCTTGTAAGGATTTGCAGCGAGGATAAGGCTAATAGCTGGGAACAGCGTAAGGAAAATGCTTTGAATCAGATACTAAACTGTGAGGATGAGGAAGTACTTTTGCTCAAACTTGCAGATAAACTCTCTAATATGAGAAGTATTTATTTTGACTGGAAAATTATTGGAGATGAGGTTTTTGATAGATTTAACAGAGGAAAAGCTAAGCAGAGATGGTATTATGAAAAGCTGGCAGACGTTTTTGGAAGAAAGCTTGAGAATAATCCATTATCAGCAGAGTTTGTGGAGCTTGTAAATATTGTTTTTAGTGAATTATAGTATGCTCTTTGTTGCAGTATCAGATATAATTTGATACAATGAAGAAAGCAAAGGAGATGGTATAATGAAGATTCAGGAATCTGCTGAAAACTATTTGGAAACGATATTGATACTCCAAAAACGAAAAGGAAATGTAAAGTCAATAGATATAGTTACAGAGCTTAATTATTCAAAGCCCAGTATAAGTAATGCCATGAAAAATCTCAGCAATGAAGGATATATATACATGGATGAAAATAAGTTTATAACCCTTACAGATGCAGGACGTGAGATTGCAGAGCGTATGTATGAGAGACATCAGCTAATTTCAAAATTTCTTATGAAATTAGGGGTATCTGAAGATGTGGCGCTTGAGGATGCCTGTCGAATAGAGCACGTTATAAGTGATGAAACTTTTCAAAAGATAAAAGAGCATGCAAATAATATGATATAGAAAAAAACTCCAATTTAGTGGTGCAATTTAGTTATTTTATTCCATTTAAAAATAACGGTATAGTTTGGTATTTAATTACTGGCTGTGCCGTTTTTTCATTTTCCATATTATTTGTTAGATTTGATATTGTAACAATACTTATAACTTTTGAATACTTATCAAACTAAATATTTTACTTTATTTATAGTTAGGATCATAATTTGAATTTCACAATTATATAGAATTATTCATAAAAATGTGATATATTAAATTTAATGTCATAGGAGGTGATGTTATGGCGGTAAGTTACAAGAAATTACGAATACTAATGATTGAAAAAGATATATCAAATGCTGAGCTTATGAGAAGAGCTAATATTTCAGCAAATATTATTACTAAAATTAAAAATGGACAGTATATGGCATTAGATAAGGTTGAAAGTATTTGCAGTGCTATGGAGTGCACACCAAATGATATAATGGAATTTGTAATAGAGTAAGAATCAAAATGAAAAATTATCAAAATGATTTGGAGAAATACAAGGAGAATATATTATGTCAATAAATAGAGACAAGCCCGATAGGTGGAAGGATGATATTGCGAAATCTGTAGATTTTTATAATAAATGGTTTATGGAATTTGCACCTAAAGCGTTTAGGGAAACAAGGATAAAAACAGCGGAACAAGTTGAAGCTGCATTGATAGCGACAAATAATTTGCTAAATATTTCTGTTGATGTTTTAAAAAAATATCCGTCAGTTTTACCTATATTAAGAATGTCTACTTGTCCACCTATAGCAAGAGATAGACTTGTAGGTTTAGCGGGAGTTGCAAAGAATCTTGTAGCAAGAATGGAAGACGCTATAGATCCCTCATTGCCACCGCGTATGAAAGAAGATGAATTGAATGAACATTTAAGCAGAATTGCCAATACTATACAAAAAATGGCGGATCCAGACATTTTTGTATGGCTAAATAATGGAGCTGAAATTAGTGATATGGTTATTCAAAGAGCTGCAACAATTGTAGCAGATAGATTGTGTGGTGCCGTATCAGATCCAATTGTTAGGAATGCACAAGAAAAAAGACAACTAGCGGCTATTAAAGAATACTTAGAAAGCAAAGGATATACATTGATTGAAACAACAAAAAACGTTAAATTCAACGAATTAAAACCAGGGGAGTTTTCTTTTAGAACAAATGTTCCTGTTAAAATGGGTGATAGTGAAATGAAAGTTAACATTCCTGTTGATGTGGTTATACAGAGATTAAATGCTAATATAAGCGATTTTCCGTTACTGCTAGAAGCGAAGTCTGCTGGAGATTTTGCCAATGTTAATAAAAGAAGAAAAGAAGAAGCTCAAAAGATGCAGCAATTAAAGAACACATATGGAGATACTGTGAGATTTGGACTTTTTCTTTGTGGGTATTTTGACTCTGGATATCTAGGTTACGAAGCTGCAGAAGGGATTGATTGGATATGGGAACATCGAATAACGGATTTGGAAATGTATGGTCTGTGATTGAACAAAAAAGATTATTAGAACAAAATGAATATGAAAAAAATAGATCTTTAGACTATAGAAAAAAGCAAGGTCAATTTTTCACAAAATTGAATTTGGCAGATGAAATTGTAAAATATGCATATGATATTATAGGAGATACATCTATATCTTTTCTAGAACCAGCATTTGGTTTTGGTAGTTTTTATTCTGCATTATCTAGAAATGGACTTTTCTCTATAAAGAAAGCAATAGGAATAGAAAAAGATGATGTTGTATTTGAAAAATCCAAATCAATATGGGAAAGCGATAAAAGAATAAAACTTTATAATAATGATTTTCTTGAATTTGAATTAGATGAACAGGTGGATTTAATTATAACTAATCCACCTTATATACGACATCAATTGATAGAACAACAAAAAAAGTTAAACTACAAAAACTTGGTTTTAAATGAAACTGGTGTTAAATTATCAGGATTATCAGGAATGCACTGTTATTTTATATTACATGCTCAAAAGTGGTTAAGAGAAAATGCTCTAGCATGTTGGCTGTTACCTAGTGAATTTATGGACGTAAATTATGGTTTAAAAGTAAAAGAATATTTACTTAATGAAGTTACATTATTAAAAATCCATCGCTTTGATCCAGTAGATGGTTTGTTTCCAGATGCTCAAGTTACATCTGCTGTAGTATGGTACAAAAATGAGAAATCAAATTTTGATTATGAAATTGAGTTTTCATATGGAGGAACTCATGCAAACCCATCAATATCAAAAAAAATTAAGAGAACGACGCTAGCTAAAGAAAATAAATGGACACGCTTTCCACAAAACGAAGTTAGGGATTACCTAAATAAATCGGATGTATTAGGAGATTATTTTGATATTAAAAGAGGGGTAGCAACAGGTGATAATAAATTCTTTATAGTTAATGATAGAATAATAGATGAATATGGTTTAAAAAAAGAATATTTACAACCTATTCTACCCAGCCCGAGATATTTAAAGACCGATGAGATAAAGCGTAATAAATTTGGATACCCGATTAATACTGAAAATTTGTTTTTGATAAATTGTAGTATGGATGAGGAAAATATTAAACTTCACTATCCCGAATTATGGAATTATCTGAACTTGGGCAAGGAGGAAGTTTCAAAAAAATATTTGTGCAAAATGCGAAAAAAATGGTATTTTCAAGAAAATAGAGAATCTGCACCTCTTTTATGCACCTATATGGGTAGAGGGAACAAATCAATTAGATTTATTAGAAATAAAACTGACGCAGTTGCAACAAACTCATATTTGATGTTGTATCCAAAAGATAAATTGTTGAGGAGAGTTAAAAAGAATCCAGACTGTTTAGATAATATATGGAGTTATTTAAATTCAATGGACGCACATAACATTAATGATGAAGGACGAATTTATGGTGGGGGATTAAGGAAAATAGAGCCTAAGGAATTAAAAAATGTTAAGTTTTCGTTTTTTGAAAATATATCAAATTTATAGATTGAAAAGCAGTATTTGAATATTTAGGTACCTAAGAACAATAGATTATGAGGTATTATATGAAAGAAAATTATACTACTATTGAACAAACATTTAGACATACTTTTGCTAGTGTTGTCTGGTCTCATAAGATTCAAGAAAAACAAGCTGATATTTATTCTAATCAATTTATAAAAATGGAAACAGCTAAAATTATTTCGGCATCATTAACTTCAGTGGGAATAATATCACTTATTTTTACGGATGAAATATTGATAAAAATTATAACTACACTGATATCTTTTGTCACTGTTTTTATTAGTGCATTTTTTAAATCTTTTGATTTACAGACTATGGTTACGGCTCATAAATCAACAGCAAATAAATTGCTGTCTATTAGACAAGATATGCAATTACTTCTTCTGAAAACGAAGCTAAGAAAAGATGACGAAGTCAGTTTAATTGATGAGTATAAAACTATAATTAAAAGATTAGATGAAGTATACTCAAGTGCTCCAAACACTACAGATAAGGCAGTAAATAAAGCAAGAAAAGCATTAAATATTACAATGGATAGCACTTTTTCAGATGATGAAATTGATAGCTATTTACCAAAATCATTACAAATGGGAGGGGAAGTATGAGTCATTCAGTATTAAAAAGAGGAGAAGTCATTCAAAATGATGTAAGAAAAAAAATATCATCTAGATATCATAAAATCACATATGCAATTAATCGTGAATTTTGGAACAGTTCCAGTGATACTAATAATAGTATATATGTAGGTTCATATGGTCGAAATACGGCGATTAACACAAGTGATTTAGATGTTTTGGTTATTCTTCCTGAAGATGAGTACGAGAGACATGATAAGTTAAAGGGAAATGGGCAATCTAGATTGTTACAATCAGTGAGACAAGCAATTTTAGATGTTTATCCACGTAGTGAAGTAAGAGCGGATGGACAAGTTGTTAAGATCTTATTTACAGACGGAATGAAGTTTGAAATTTTACCAGCATTTAAGGATATAAATTATTGGGGATCTTGGAATGGTAGATATAAGTATCCAGATTCAAATATGGGGGGGAATTGGTGTTCTACTAATCCTAAAAAAGAACAAGAAGCAATGCAAGAAAAAAATAAATCAAGTAATGGATTACTATATGATACTTGTAAGCACATTCGTTTTATAAGGGATACTTATTTTAGTAGTTATAAGTTGTCTGGAATTGTCATAGATACTTTTGTATATAATGCAATTGGAAATTGGAGATGGTTAACGGAAGGGGAATCTACTACATCTTCCAATATAAAATATGAACAGGTATTATTAGATTATTTGACTCAAAATTCTCTGTTTGGAAGTCTTATTTTATATGCTCCTGGTAGTAATGAACCAGTATCATGTGATAGCAGTATGGAATGCTTAAAGAAAGTATTAACTTATATGGTATAAAAAACAAGGGATACTAAAGTTTTAAGCTTAAAAACCATTTGTTTTTATTAAACGTTAAATCAACTCCCTCTTTTAGGGAGTTTTTTTATTAGTGCAAAATATTAAATATACAAAAATGGAGTTAAGGACTATAAGAACAA
>JBOFWC010000333.1:0-3667 GCA_051653405.1 Proteocatella sp.
ATACAAAAAATTTATCAAAATATAGAGGGGAATAGACATGACATATCAAGAAGTAATTTCAAATGCAAGAAAAAATATAGGACCACACTGTAAAGTATGTCCACAATGTAATGGGATAGCGTGTAAGGGCGTAATTCCAGGACCAGGAGGAAAGAGTAGTGGGATCGGTTTTATAAGAAATTATCAGGCATTTAAAGAGATTGCAATAAACATGGATACTCTGCATGAAGTACATGAGCCAGATACTAAAATTGAACTTTTTGGAAAGACTTTTGAACTTCCTGTATTTGCAGCCCCAGTGGGAGCAGTTAAGATGCACTACAGCGATCTGTATGATGATCTTACTTATTCAGAAGCTATAATTGAGGGAAGTAAAAATGCTGGAAGTATAGGATTTACAGGAGATGGAGTGGATGAAACTGTATTTAATGGAACAGCAGATGCCATAAAGAAGAATGATGGTCATGGAGTTCCTACTATAAAACCATGGAGAAAGGATGAAGTTATAGAAAAAATTAGAATTGCAGAAAGTGCAGGGGCTTTTGCAGTAGCTATGGATATTGATGCGGCAGGGCTAGCAATTCTTGCAATGCAGGGAAAACCTGTAAATCCTATGAGTAAAGATACTCTAAAGGAAATAATTGACTCTACAGAGCTTCCTTTTATAATAAAGGGAATAATGACAGCAGAAGCGGCAGTAAAGGCTGCTGAGGCAGGTGCTTATGGTATTGTAGTTTCAAATCATGGAGGCAGAGTGCTTGATGATACAGAAGCTTCACTAAAAGTACTTCCAGAGATTGCACAGGCGGTTAAGGGCAGATTAAAGATATTTATAGACGGAGGCGTTAGAACCGGGCTAGACGTATTTAAAGCAATTGCACTTGGCGCAGATGCAGTATTAGTAGCGAGACCATTTGTTACCGCAGTTTATGGAGGCGGAAAAGAAGGTGTGGAGCTACTTTATGGACAGTTTAAAGCTGAGCTTAAGAACGCTATGATAATGACAGGTTGTCAGACGCTCGATGACATAAGCGTTAAAAATGTGAGAAAGATAGGAAGTTAAATACTTTAAGAAAAAATATGTCAAACAAATTAAAAAGATATGCAGCACTTCTTTTAGGAACCGTGCTAATAAGTTTTGGAGTATCGCTTTTTTTGAAAGCGAACTTAGGGCTGGACCCATTTACACTATTTAACCTAGCGTTAAGTAAAAAAGCAGGCGTGAGCTTTACGGTAATATACTGGATAATAAATATTTCAATAATAACGGTAGTACTTTTTATAGACAAAAGTCAGATATATATAGCCACACTGCTAAATCTTGTAATAATTGCACCGCTTATAGAAACCTTCAGCGCCATGTGGGATATGCTGTTTGTAACCAGTGATATATTAATACTGAATCTGGGGCTTTTAAGTCTTGGTGGAATAATATTATCCCTAGGAGTAGGAATGTATATAGCGGCGAGTCTTGGACTTGCGCCATATGATCTTGTATCTATAATGACTTCAGAGCGCACGCATATAAGATATAGGTGGGTTAGAATCGCAACCGATGCTTTTTGTGTAATTGTAGGAGCACTTTTAAAAGAAAAACTAGGATTAGGAACTGTGCTGGCGGCATTTTTTCTAGGGCCGCTTATAGAATTCTTCAGATTAAAAACTGAAAAATATCTAAAATAATATATTGACAAAACGTTAACGACATTATAAACTATAAAAAATACCTAAGTGTAAAGAATTTCTGAGCGCAAAGGTTTAATATAACTAAAATGGAGATTTTCTGATTGCTCAAGGTATCCTAGGCTAAAGTAAATGACCGAACTTGTAAGGGGAACAGGCTAAGTAGCCTTGGTTTTGAATACCCTTTTAATAAGGTTACAGGCACATCAGAGATGATGTGCTTTTTTATTTGGATATAAGTATAGGAGATTATATGGAAACTAAGATTGCAGTTATAAGCATAATTGTAGAGGATTTAGAAAGCAGTGGAGAGACGAACGAACTGCTTCATCAATATTCTAAATACATTGTTGGAAGGATGGGCATACCTTATAGAGAGCGAAATATAGGTATAATTTCAGTAGTTATAGATGCACCTCAAAATGTAATAAGTACACTTTCTGGCAAACTTGGAAAGTTAGAGGGGATAAACGTAAAGACGGCGATTTCAAAAACAGGAGATTCAAGCGAATAGTATTTATTTATAGTGAATAGAGCTTATCTATAAAGAGAGGAAGGTTGTATGGGTTTTGGCATAAACGGGATTTTGTCTGAATATCCAAATAGAGAAGAGCTTGTAAAGTGGCTTAGCGGATATGATGATGAGAAGCTTTTTGAATCGGCGAATAGATTGTGCATGGAGAAAAAAGGAAGGGTTATAAATATAAGAGCCATCCTTGAATTTTCAAATTACTGTAGATGTAAATGTCAATATTGTGGACTTAATGTCCACAATCAAAAGGTAAATAGATACAGGCTTTCGAAGGAGGATATTATAAAGACCTCACTTGAAGCTTGGGAGGCAGGTTATAAAACCATAGTGCTTCAATCAGGAGAAGACCCTTATTATACAGAAGCTATGATGTGTGAAATTGTAAGGGCAATAAAATCTCAAAGTGAGATGGCGATAACACTAAGCATAGGAGAGCGAAGTTTTGAAGAGCTTAAAGCAATGAGAGAAGCTGGTGCAGATAGGTTTTTGCTTAAGCATGAGACTTCAGATGCCAAGCTTTATGAAAAGCTTCATCAAGGGGATTCTTTAGAGGAGCGAGTAAATTGCCAAAAGAATATAAAGCGACTTGGATATGAGACTGGAGGCGGATTTATGATAGGCCTTCCGGGACAGAGCCTTGAAACTATAGCAGAGGATTTACTGCTTCTAAAGGAAGTGGGCATAGATATGGCAGGGATAGGGCCTTTTATAGCTCATGAGGATACTCCGCTAAGAGAACATCCAAATGGAAATAGTCTGCTTACGAGAAGAACTGTCGCGCTTGCAAGGCTACTTCTACCAGAGGCTAATCTTCCTTCGACGACATCGCTTGGAGTCATAGACCCAAAAGAGAGAGACCTGATATTTAGCTGTGGGGCAAATATTATAATGCGAAAGGTAACGCCTTGGCAGGAGAGGCTAAAGTATCAGATTTATCCTGCTGACTTTGGAATGGAAAATGACATACTTACAGAGAGAAAAAATTTGGAAGCTTATATTAAATCATTGGATAAAATTCCAGTATAGGAGGGTTTATGTACAATTCAAAATCAAAAATGGCAGAGGAATTTATAGCTCATCAGGAGATATTAGATACACTTGAATATGCAAAAAAACATTGCAACGATAAACAATTAATAGACGAAATTCTTAATAGGGCAGGAGATTTTAAAGGCCTGAGTCATAGAGAACTGGCAGTGCTTTTAATGTCTGAAGATAAGGAGAGTATAGCAAAAATTCATAAGACGGCGTCAAAGATAAAGGAGCATATATATGGAAATCGTATAGTTATGTTTGCGCCACTTTACCTTTCTAACTACTGTGTAAATGAATGTAAATACTGTGGCTATCACTATTCTAACTGTAATATGAAACGAAAAAAGCTTACTCAAGAAGAAATTACAAGAGAGGTAATTGCACTTCAAGATATGGGCCATAAGCGTTTAGCGCTTG